>NVUL01000009.1 GCA_002401885.1 SAR86 cluster bacterium | reverse complement strand
CATAGAACGTCGGTACGCCCGTGACACCAATCTCGCGAGATCGCTGCCAGTCTTCATCGACAGCTTCCTTATATTCGCGGCCTTCGATTGTGCGTCGTGCCTCCTGCCCATCCAATCCCACAGCCTCAGCAATCACGACTAACTCATCGACATCGCCGATATTTTTGTTGTCCACAAAGTAGGCTCGATACAACGCATCATGTATCGCCTCGCCGCCCGGTTTGCTGTCGGCCCATTTGCCCAACTCCTGCGCGAGTCGACTATTGAAAGTATGTGTTCGATCACCGTACTCTAGCCCAGCCTCAGCCATCAGTGCCTTCATCCGCTCACGCATAGGAGTGAGATCACGACCCGCAAACAGCTCCGCCAGCGATTTTCCCTCCTGCGGTGTTTCAGGATGCAGTGGAAAATGAATCCAACGGGCTGTGACCGGATAATTCTGCTTTAGCTTTTCAATACTCACGGTACTGAGGTAACACCAAGGTCAGACGTAGTCGGTGAACACGTCCAGAACAAGCTTACTCATGGTTGCTCTCTTCTAATCTATGTCAATATTTGCCTGAATTTGGCCCCCATACACTCCAATACCGCGGCAATGGGGGTATACTGCTCGCCAGCTTTATGCTCAACTCAGTCATTCTATGACGGCTGAATAGCAGAGAAAACAGTTAATGCTAGAAGCACAGAATTTTATAAATAATATAAGAAAGTCAGCAAGTTAAAGAGGTTTAAGTTTATGCGAAAACTAGTCACATCGGTTGCGACCGCAGCCATACTACTCGTACCCCAACTAAATTTGATGGCGCAAA
The DNA here is from genome assembly GCA_002401885.1 of SAR86 cluster bacterium. Taxonomy (GTDB): domain Bacteria; phylum Pseudomonadota; class Gammaproteobacteria; order Pseudomonadales; family Pseudohongiellaceae; genus UBA9145. Next base: position 55,117 of record NVUL01000009.1, on the reverse strand, counting down.
GTGATGAAGCTCTGGCTGTCATGGTCCCGGGCGGCGGAACCTATAGTCGCCCAATCACCACCGATTCGGCCCAGGCACAGGCATTTTACGATCAGGGGCTCAGAATGGCATGGAGCTTCTACTTTCCAGAGTCCATCGCCTCCTATCAGGAAGCGGCGCGTCTGGACCCAGATAGCCCAATGCCTCATTTCGGTCTAGCGCACGCGGCAGGCCCGAATCCAAACAGCCGCTATGGGGGCCTTCCGGATGATCCGCAGGGCGCCGGTCTTGCTGCAATCCGCAGAGCACTGGCTCTGGCTAACAACGGCAGCCTACGCGAGCGCGACATGATCAATGCGCTTTTCGTTCTCTATAACAAGGATGCCATTCCCGATAGTAGAGAAAGAGACTTCGCCTTCGTCGATGCCATGCGCAATCTGCATGACAAGTATCGAGACGATGCAGACATCGCCGCTATCTTCGGCGAGTCTTATATGAATACAACGCGCTGGGACTATTGGGAGGAAGATGGTACCGCCAAGCCAGGAACAGCAGAAGCGCAGGCGGCTTTCGAGTCTGCGATGCGCTCTGAGCCTAATCACCCTGGTGCGAACCATCTCTACATTCACTTGATGGAAGCGTCCGCTCAGCCCGAGCTTGCTATGCCAGCCGCTCAGAAACTTGAAGCGACAGTGCCCATCTCCGGTCACATGGTGCATATGCCTGGACACATCTATCTGCGAGTCGGTGAGTACGAGAAGGCAATCGACATCAATGAGAGATCTCAAATTGTGGATGCTCAATTCGCTGAAATCTGGGGAGATACTAATTTCCCGTTGATAGGCACTTATCCACTGTCACACAAAATACACAAGGGTCATGCACTGGACTTCGTGCGCTACGCAAACTTGCTTCAGGGCAATTATGCAGCTGCGTCTGAAGCCGCGACACGCAATGCCGGAAACACCGAACCCGATATAACCAGCGGATTGAAGAACATTGCTCATACCTGGATTACGGATAAGGTATTTGGCAAGTGGGACAAGATTCACGCAGACAATGCAGCGAATAGCCAGTATGAGGCTCCTTATCTTAAGGGTATGTGGAGTTATGTGATGGGTAGTGCCCACGTAGCTAAAGGTCACATGGGCCCGGCAGAAGCGCAGCTGGCAAATCTTCAGGCTCAGATAACAGCAGATGGCGTGGATGATAACGGCGTGCGCCCAACTCCGGCATCGCATGTATTGAATCTGGCTTCTCATGCTCTCAATGGTGAGATCGAGGAAGCGAAGGGCAATTTCGATGCGGCGGTTATGCATTACAATGTAGCGATCCAGCTACAAGACTCGCTTAACTACACTGAGCCACCGGACTGGTCACAGTCTATACGTCTCTATCTAGGAGCAGTACTTCTTGATGCTGGTCGTGTAGTTGAAGCAGAGGAGGTTTATCGGAAAGACCTAGAGTGGAATCGTCAGAATGCTTGGACTACGTTCGGTCTGTCTCAAGCGCTTGAAGCTCAGGGCAAGACTCAGGAAGCGATCATAGTCGAAAGACAATTCCAGTCTTTTTTCCGTAATGCAGACGTTGAGATCACACGCTCACATTTGTAGGCGCAAATATTGCTAGCTCAGTGCCGAAGTAGTTTATGGAATATTTCGGTTACATCAAAGCTTGCCGTGTTAAAAAAAGCCAAGAGATTAAAATCCTCTTGGCTTTTTTGCATTCTTACCGTAAATAAAAAGAAAAGAAGATAAGGGGAATTCCTATGTTGTTTTCAAACAAGTCTCGTCTCGCTGACATATCAATCCTTGGGTTCGTGCTAGTAGTGTCTGCTGGCAATGCATTTGCGCAGGATCACTTCAATGCGAAGGGGTCGGAGCCAAGCAGCTTTACGTCGCAGCTACAGAATGAACTTCGTAATAGCTTGCCTTTCGAAGATCAGCGTGATTTCGAAGAATCTCGACGCGGTTTCATTGCAGAGCCTGGCTCGAGACAAATTCTCGCCGAGAATGGTCGTGTGGTGTGGGATATGACGCGCTACGACTTCCTTCTTGAAGAGTTGGACTTCGATAGTATTCACCCATCGCTGCAGCGACAAGCAACACTGAATATGAACTTTGGCCTCTATGAGGTGGTGCCCGATTTCATCTATCAGGTGCGTGGGTTCGATCTAGCCAATATGACGCTAGTGAGAGGCGAGTCGGGTTGGATATTATTTGATGTGCTACTTACTTCGCAGACTGCGGCGGCAGCCCTGCGTCTTGCGAACGAGCAACTAGGCGAACTGCCAGTGCGCGCGGTCGTGTATTCCCATTCGCATATCGATCATTTCGGCGGTGTGCGAGGTGTGATCAGCGAACAAGACGTACAGTCGGGTGCGGTGCAGGTCATCGCGCCATCAGGATTCATGGAAGAGGCGATCGCAGAGAATGTGTATGCAGGCAATGCAATGTCACGTCGAGCAGGCTTGCAGTATGGGCGCGGTATTCCATCAGGGCCTTATGGACAAGTTGACTCTGCTATTGGCAAAGCACTCGCCGCGGGAACGACGGGGTTAATTGCGCCCACCTTGGTTATCGAAGATAGCTATGAAGAACATGTTATCGATGGTGTACGCATGGTTTTTCAGAATACACCTGGCACTGAAGCGCCAGCGGAGATGAACACTTGGTTCCCAGATCAGAAAGTGTTTTGGGCGGCAGAGAACATTACCGCCACCATACACAATGTCTATACTTTACGTGGCGCGCTGGTAAGAGATGCATTGCAATGGTCGAAGCAAATCAACGAGGCGCTTTACCGGTTCGGCCGCGATGCCGAGGTCTTGGTCTCTTCGCACAATTGGCCGCGCTGGGGGAATGAGCGAATCCAGCAGGTTATGCGCACACAGCGTGATGCCTATGCGAATCTGAACAATCAGGTTTTGAATCTAGCAAACCAAGGTGTAACGATCAACGAAATACATAACGAATACAAAGTACCGGTGAGTCTCTCGCAGCAGTGGAGTGCGCGTCAGTATCATGGCTCCGAGTTTCATAATTCTCGGGCTGTGTTGAATCGCTATCTCGGTTACTGGGATGGCAATCCCGCAACACTTGCTCCGCTCTCACCTGCAGACTCTGCACCTCTGTATGTGGAGATGATGGGGGGTGCTACAGAGATTATTTCTAGAGGGCAGGCTCTGCATGATGAGGGGCAGTATCGCTTGGCCATGGAAATTCTAAACAAGCTGGTTTATGCAGAACCAGAGAATAGCGAGGCCAAAGACTTGCTCGCCTCCATCTTCGAGCAACTCGGTTATCAGTATGAGAGTGCGAGTATGCGTAATGTGTTTCTCTCTTCGGCGCAGGAGCTTAGAAACGGCGCTCCAGTCGTGGCCGCAGCTCGCGGCACTAGCCCCAGTCTGGCTAGAGCCATGACCACTACTCAATGGTGGGATGCGGTTGCGACCAGAGTCGATAGCGGTCTCGCTGATGGAATGAGTTTTACGATTAACTTTATCTCTCCGGATACGCAGCAGAATTTTGTTGTGGAAATGAGCGGTGGCACACTTTCTAATATTGAAGGCTATTTGTCTACGGAGCCTGATGTAACCATAACCATGGATCGCAGTGACGTTGAGACGGTTATCATGGGGCAGGGGACACTCGGTTCACAGTTGCAGGCGGGTGTAGGAACGGTGACAGGCAATCAGGCAGTTCTACTACAACTCGCTAGCGTGCTGGTTACATTCGATGCCAGCTTCGAGGTTATGCCGGGAACAGGAAATTAGTAGAAGCAAGGCTTTCGAGCTAAACTGAAAAAGTAGGGTGCCTCTGAACAATTCTATGGTATCTCTGCGCGTCCTGAAGCGTTCAACCGCGAGACGCAGTTTGCCGTTAATGGCCTTAGTCCTTAACAAGAGCTGCAACGAAGTGGAAGAATGCTTCAGAGCTCGCCCTACGGAACAGTCCAAATATCAGAGGTACCAAAGAATTATTCAGAGGTACCCAGAAAATGCCTCGGGGGAGAAGCATGAGACGACTCGTTAAACCATTGCTGTTGTTAGTAGTCGCCAGCCTTATTGCCGGTGTTCAGGCGCAAGACACGCAGCAGCCAAACTTCATTGTTATCATGGCGGACGACCTAGGATATGGCGATCTAGGCGTATACGGATCGCAGCTTATAAAGACGCCGAACCTCGATCGCATGGCATTGGAAGGTGCGAGGCTCGATAGTTTCTATTCCAGCGCAAACGTCTGCACGGCTGCCAGAGGTGGGCTCTTAACTGGCCGCTACCCGATTCGTCTCGACCTAGTAAGCGATGTTGCTAGGCCCACCAACGATGTTCATCTCGCCGCCGAAGAGATCAGTCTCGCCGAAGCCTTAAAGCCTCTAGGCTATCAGACTGCCTTGTTCGGCAAGTGGCATCTGGGCAGTCGGCTCGAATGGTCACCACTCACTCAGGGTTTCGATGAATACTTCGGCGTACTGCATAGCAACGACATGACGCCTTTGGAGCTCTATCGTCAGGAACAGATGATAGAGAACCCGGTGAATCAAAATACATTGACGGAGCGCTACACAAACGAGGCGATTCGTTTTATCGAGAATAATCAGGAAAATCCGTTCTTCCTCTACATGCCGCATACATTTCCGCATGTGCCTCTGTATGTGTCGAATCAATTTAGTGGCCAGTCCGATGCTGGTTTGTATGGTGATGTAGTCGAGACTATCGACTGGAGTGTTGGCGAGGTATTAGCCACATTGGATAGGCTGGGCCTTGATGAGAATACAATCGTAATCTTCACCTCGGACAATGGACCCTGGTTCGAGGGAAGTCCAGGTCCCTTTCGTGATCGCAAAGGCAGTTCTTGGGAAGGCGGGCAACGAGTTCCCTTCATTGCAAAGTGGGCCGGTACGATTCCGGGCGGATTAGTATCGAACGAGCCGGCAATGAATATCGATATCTTTCCAACGCTGCTGAAGCTCGCGGGAGGCGACCTACCCACGGATCGTCCAATAGACGGCAAAGACATCCTGCCGATGCTGGTGGATGGAGGGGCCTCACCCCACGAAGTGCTCTATCTATTCGACAACGATCGAATCGTTGGAGTGCGCAGCGGCCAATGGAAGCTAGTGGTTGAGTCACGATACAGAGCAGCAGTGCCGAGCTTTGACAATCCAAATTCCTATTACGGTCCGAATGGACTGTTATTCGACGTGCAGCTTGATCCCTCGGAGACCTACAGTTTCACACGCGAATTTCCGGAAGTTGTAGAAAAGATGCGCGAGCTACTCTTGCAAGGTCAGAGTGAATTTGGCAGCACTGTATTGCCAGACATGTGGAACCGACCAAACTAAGTTAAATAGATTGTTAGAAAAGTTAAAAGTATAAATGCCAGACAAAAATAATAAGTCGGTGACACTATCGGTCAGGAAGCTGCGCAAGTCTTTCGGTCCTGTCGAAGTCTTGCACGGCATTGATCTGACGCTTCGCGGCGGAGAGGTGCATGCGATTCTCGGCGAGAACGGCGCCGGGAAGTCTACGCTAGTTAAAATTCTCTCCGGCTTCGAACAGCTCAGCGGCGGTGAATTGCACATTAGCGATGGCAGCGGTAGTTCGGAACGAATTGATGTCTGGAACAATGCGATCGCCGAACAGGCAGGCGTCGTACTCATTCATCAGGAATTTAATCTCGCCGAGCAACTCACCGTGGCAGAGAATATATTTCTCGGCAACGAAATTAGGGGGCGCGTATTTCTAGACAAGAAAACAATGCGGACCAAGGCGCAGGAATATTTAGACATTCTCCGCAGTGATATAGACCCCGACGCCTCTGTCGATCAGCTCCCCGTCTCTGCAAAGCAGATGGTGGAGATCGCGAAGGCTCAGGCGAAGCAGGCTCGTGTACTTGTTCTCGACGAACCCACCGCAGTGCTCACGCAGCAAGAAAGTCAGGTGCTGTTCGAGCTCATCGACCGTTTTCGTCAAGAGGGTGTGGCGATCGTCTTCATCTCGCACAAGTTGGATGAGATCGAGCAGATAGCGGATGTGATCACAGTTCTTCGCGATGGCGAGTTAGTGGGTAGCTATCCCGCGACTGAGTTGAGCAAGGACGACATGGCGCGACTGATGGTGGGTAGAGAGCTAAGCTCTCTCTTTCCGCAGATGCCCAAGGTTCCAAACGCTGCCGAAGTAGTTCTTAGAGTTAGTGATTTGCTGCTGCAAGGCAACTCAACGCCCAGCAGTTTCGAATTGAGAAGGGGCGAGATCCTCGGCTTCTCTGGCCTTGTTGGCTCCGGCCGCACGGCGCTGATGGAAACTGTTCTTGGATTGAGACGACCGGCTAAGGGAAACGTAGGAAATGTCGAGCTACGTGGTGAGCGTGTTGATTTCAAGCAACTCTCTGCGGCGCGCAACAAAGGAGTCGCCTATCTCACGAAAGATCGCAAGGGCAGCGGTCTGTTGTTGGAAAAGGGATTAATTTTTAACTTCTCTCTATTTTCTCTGCATAAAATATCGAGATTTCTAATCGATACTAAGCTAGAAGAAATTGCCTTCGAAAAGGCCATCGGTACATTCGATATCCGCATGAAGGATAGGTCAATCGCGGCGGGAAATTTGTCTGGCGGAAATCAGCAGAAGTTACTGCTAGCCAAGATCCTCGAAGCCGAGCCAAGCATAATCATAATAGACGAACCCACTCGCGGGATCGACATAGGTACGAAGAGCCAGATCTACCACTTTATCGCAGAGCTGGTTGCGTCAGGACATTCGTTGATACTCATCTCTTCCGACATCACCGAAGTCATTGGTCTTTCTCATCGCGTGGCTGTGATGTACCACGGGGAGATAAGCGGCGTGCTAGAGAGCGACGAGATCGAGGAACACGAGATTATGCGCTATGCCACGGGCCTGAAGAGTAAACATTCACATAACAACGAAGTAGAACAAAGTGGGACATCGAATGCCAAAGCTTGACTTAAAAACAGCCGGACCCTTTATTGCTCTCGTCGTGGTTTTTATCATTGGCGTGCTTGTGAACGACGCGTTTCTAAGCTCAGGTAATCTCAGCAATATTTTGGCGCGTAGTTCCTTTATTGGCATCGTTGCCATCGGCGCGACTTTCGTAATCACCGCGGGAGGCATCGATCTCTCCGTCGGCTCGATGGCCGCGTTTATTTCCGGTTGCATGATCCTGCTGATGAATGCCCTGATGGACACTATCGATTCGATGGTGGTCATTATTATTCTGGCAATCATCGCATCAGCGGGCATTGGTGCCGTTGCGGGCCTGATCAATGGCTTGCTTACCACCAAGGCGAAGATCGAAGCGTTTATCGTCACGCTTGGCACCATGGGGATCTATCGCTCATTGGTTACCTATATGGCCGATGGTGGCACACTGTCGCTAAACTTCACGATCGGTGATGTGTACTCGGAGGTCTATTACGGCGTGTTTCTTGGCCTGCCTTATCCTGTCTGGGTTTTTCTAGGAGTAGCAGTGATCGGCTACGTGCTCTTGAACATGACTGTGTTCGGCAGACACTGTTTCGCAGTGGGCTCAAACGAGAGCGTGGCGCGCTACTCCGCCATAAATGTAGACCGCGTGAAGACGGCGACTTATATGCTGCAGGGAGTCTGCGTCTCTATCGCTACTATCATCTATGTGCCGCGCCTAGGTTCGGCATCGGGACAGACTGGAATTCTCTGGGAGCTCGAGGCAATAGCGGCCGTTATTATCGGTGGTACTGTGCTGAAGGGCGGCTATGGACGCATCGGCGGTACCGTTGTCGGGGCCCTAATACTCACGCTTATCGGCAATATTCTGAATCTGACCGATGCAGTAAGTAACTACCTGAATGGGGCGGTTCAAGGCATAATAGTGATCGTTGCGGTCTATCTGCAGCGCGGTGCTTGGCGCCGAGATTAGAGCCTCAAACGAAAGAACGAGCAGGAGAGCAATATTGAATATCAAGACATCCTCAACGCCCCGCGGCCTCAACCGACGAAAGTTTCTCCGCAACTCCGCAATATTGACCGCTGCCACTTCTCTGCCTCTGACGGCATTGGCACAGGGACGCCGCGTAGATAAGGTCGGACTGCAGCTCTATACATTGCGTAATGAATTGTCTCAAGACTTCGAAGGCACGCTAGCGCATGTTGCCGAGCTCGGTTATAAGGAAATGGAATTTGCCGGTTACTATGGCAGATCTGCAAGCGAGGTGCGTAGCACTCTCGATCAGAACGGCATGACTTCACCGGCAGCGCATATTCAGCTGCAGGCGCTCAGAGACGATCTTGAAGGCGAGGTTGAACGAGCTGTAATACTGGGGCAGAAATACATAGTAGTCCCGAACCTTCCAGGGAACCAACGTACCATCGCCGAATATCAGCGCACTGCCGATTATCTGAATCGCGCTGGTGAAGTCTGCAGGCAGGTTGGCATTAAGATGGGCTACCACAATCACGACTTTGAATTTGAAGAACTGGACAGCCGCATCCCCTACGACATATTACTAAATGAGACCGAAGCAGACTTGGTCGATATGGAGCTCGATCTGTATTGGATTCGCAATGCGGGTGTCGACCCAGTTTCCTATTTTGAGAATCATCCAGGACGATTCAGCATGCTGCATGTTAAGGACATGGATGAGTTCGGCCGTATGGCAGACGTTGGGCGCGGAGAAATAAATTTCGCCGATATCTTCAGCCATGCAGACACTGCAGGATTCAAACATTTCTTCGTCGAGCATGATCGACCGGGAAATGGACTCGCCTCCGTAGCTGTAAGCATCTATACGGTGCGCAATATCGTTTTCTAACTACATTTGTAAAAAATTGAATACAAGAGACTAAGAAAAAGAGACTGGGAAAAGGCAGGAACATGAGAACTAGACGCGAAGTACTACAGGGGTTAATCGTTTCAATCGGTGGCGCAACCGCCCTAACAGCATGTGGCGGAGTCGCGAATGTTTTATCGACGCGGCGCGGAACGGCACCGCGCTTCTATACGAGTGCGGAATATGCACTGGTAACACGGGTTAGCGATCTAATTATTCCGCGCACCGAAACCCCCGGCGCAGTGGATGCTAATGTCCCGGGCTATATGGATGGTCTAATGACGGACTGGGCGAGTAGTGAAACAAAGAATGCCCATCGCACCGCACTGCGTCAGATAAAGGGCGAGTTGGATCAGCGTGCTAGCGGTAATTTCGTGGATGCTAGCGATAGCGTCGCAGAACGAGCTCTGGCTGCATTCGATGCTGCAGCGTTTGCAGAAGATGGAGATGCTAGCGGCTATAAGCGAGTGAAAGGCTATGTGAGTCAGTCCTACTTTGCTACAGAGGATGGAGCTATCGAAGAATTGAAATGGGTGGCTGTGCCTGGCCGTTGGGATCCAAGTGTAGAGATTTCTTAATAGCAGATACACACATAATTAGAAGACAAGAAGAAAAACAGGATTAGATAGGGAGCGACCCGTGGCAGATTTTGATGCAATAGTAATTGGTTCAGGGATGAGTGGCGGCATGTCCGCAAAGGAACTCACAGAGCGCGGATTGAAGGTATTGGTGCTCGAACGTGGCCCTGAAATTATTCCTGAGCGAGACTATGTCGATAATCTTGCCCCCTGGGAGAGTCCGAATCTGGACAACGTGGCTCAGGATGAGATTGCCGAGCACTATCCCAAACAGTACGGCGGCGTTGCCTATGCCATCAAAGAATCCAATAAAAATTTCTGGGTGAAGGACGACGAGCATCCCTATGAAGAAGCCGAGGGCACCAGCTACGATTGGTTGCGTGGTTACCATACAGGTGGCCGCTCCATCATGTGGTCGCGCCAAGTCTATCGCCTAAGCAATCTAGATTTTAATGCGAACAAGACCGACGGTTACGGAGTTGACTGGCCGATTCGCTACGAAGAATTAGAGCCCTGGTATGAGAAGGTGGAAACCTTCATCGGCATAGCGGGTAGCGCCGAAGGTCTGCCACAGTTACCCGACAGTGTCTTTCAACCTGCGTTCGAGTTAACCGACGCCGAGAAAGCACTCAAAGCCAAAGTGGAGACGACGTTTCCAGAACGAAATATTATTTCTGCACGGATCGCGCACCTCACCGATGCAACTGATGAGCAACGTTCCTTGGGAAGGTCAAATTGTCAGGTACGCAATCGCTGTCATTTCGGTTGTTCCTTCAAGGCCTATTTCTCATCCTTGAACGCGACGCTGCCAGCGGCCGAGAGAACGGGCAATCTAACGATGGTGCACAACGCGATCGTGAGTTCGATTGAGTACGACGCTGAAACTAATCGAGTAACCGGTGTGCGTATTGTCGATGCGGAGACAAATGAGAAGCGTGTCTATACGTCGAAGGTGATTTTCCTAAATGCCTCCACGATTGCCTCGGCGATGATCCTATTGCAATCAAAGTCCGAGGCCTTTCCAACTGGGTTAGTGAATCGTTCCGATCAGGTTGGCAGAAACTTGATGGACCATGTGAGCGGTGCGGGCGCGGTTGGCATGATAAGCGGTTTCGATAACCAGAAAGTTTTCGGTCGCCGACCTAGTGGTGGTATCTATATTCCTCGCTATGCGAATCTCAATGGCCAAGATAAGTCTTATCTTCGCGGGTTTGGTTTTCAAGGTGGCTCGAGGCCGCTAGGCAATGCCGGCGGACAGATTGCCGGTATCGGTCGCGACTTCAAGGAAGCGCATAAGAATCCTGGCCCTTGGCGTATCAACATAGGCGCGTTTGGTGAGCAATTGCCGAATCCAGAGAACCGAGTCACGCTGCATGCGTCGAAGCGCGATCGCTGGGGCAATCCTTTGGCGCTGCTGCATGTGACCTATAGCGATAACGAACGTACCATGCTGCAAGAAGCGAGCAAGGATGCTGTAGCCATGTTAGAAGCGGCGGGCTGCACGAACATCACTGCGAACGATGTTAGCCTGACGAAACCGGGAAATAGGATTCATGAGATGGGTAGCGCACGCATGGGTCGCGACCCGGCAAACTCTGTGCTAAATAGTTGGTGTCAGGCGCACGATGTACCGAACCTGTTCATCACCGACGGTTCGTTCATGACATCATCGGCTTGTCAGAACCCTTCGCTGACCTATATGGCGTTCAGTGCAAGAGCGGCACACTACGCGGCAGATCTAATCGCCGACAGAACCCTTTAGAAGAGAACCCTTTGGAAGAGAACCCTTTGGAAGGGAGCTCTTTAGAAGAGGACTCATTGGAAGAGAATTGGTTTGAAGACTCTTGGTTAGAAGAGAACCGGTTCAAGACTATTGATTAGAAGAGAACTGGTTAGAAAAGAACTAGCGAGTTCTTAGTGCGCAAGAAGTAGAAGGTCTATTCTTCTAAATTCAGTTGGATGGCTTTCCGCCTGCAGTGAGATGTAGCCCCCGCTTACAACTATTGGTTGACCCTGACCGATTAGATTCTGCGCATCGGGATCGCCTTCATCTAGTTGCGTCATCGAATACTCGAAAACCATTTCGCCATTCACGGTATGCCGAATCAATTCATCACCGCGCACCTCAACCTCAAGCGTTACCCACTGGTCACCGTGATAGGTGGCTGAACTCGAATTGATGCAGTGCTGCGTAATCAGTTCACCCTCCCTCACATAGTGAGTGCCTGGTGAGCAGACGTTTGCAGTCGCTCGCTCGTCTTCACCATTTCCGCCGAGTAGCTGTACCTCGATCGAGGCAGGAAACTCCTGATGCAACGTCATGGATTGCGGAGACTGACTGTGCAGCATGACGCCATTGTTGCGGAAGGCCCAGCCCGGGCCGTTGTTCACTTGATCGCCTACGAAACGATATTCCACTATCAATTTGTAGTGAGAGAAACTCTCGTCATAGAAAATGTGGCCGAACTCACCGTTGAAGTCGGGCCAGTTGTCATAGGAAACCTTGAACACGCCATTCTCGGCACGAAACGTATCGCGGTAGTTAACGCCCAGCTCATGGCCGGTGAACTTTGGAATCCAGTTGCTAAGATCCTCGCCATTAAACAGACTAATCCATTGCTCGGAATCGTCCTGAGTATAAGCCGCGTTCGGCATTAGGATTATCAGAAGTGCTAGAAGCTTTCTTGTGGTTATTCGATTCATTTAGAGCTGCCGTTGACTGTTTGATTAAAATCTACTTTAAGGTCCCATAACTCGGGACATGAATTGGCGCTGAAACATTCCAGGTCGGCAAGAATCTGGAAGCCATTGGATCCGTTCGAGACCTTAGTAACTACGACACCAATACCACTCTGGCTGATGACGTTGCTATTGGCATTAATACGCGTTTCGCTCTCGCCGCGAATATTGAAGTCAGAATTTTGCAGTGTCCATGTTCTGGCGAGGGCCCACTTACGATCGCATTCGGAATCGCTCGTGCAGCTGGGAATCGTCCTAGCGTACTCATCGATCTTTGCCTGAGTCTCTGGGCTCACTGCACAGGAGACGAGGACAAAGGTAGCCAGTGCAGTTACCGTAGGCCAGCGGCAGCGCTGGGCTAGAAATTCTACCTTTTCCACATTAGTCACGCACGTTCAGCTTGTTGGTCCAAAATATGTCGATGTTGCCAAGGCTATTGTCATCACGCGTTGAGAACCAGGTAATTGTATTCTCGCCCGGTGGAAATGCGGGGCACATATCGGCACCGGCCGTATTCACCTGTGATCCAAGGTTTCTCGCTGCCGCCCAGGTATTCTCGCCGCGGGTCATCGCGCTGTAGATATCGGTACCACCATAGCCACCCGGTCGAGATGAGGTGAAATACACCGTGCCGTCCTTGTCTTGGGAGAAATGAAATTCTTCGGCGGCGGTATTGATATTTGGCCCCTGGTTGACGGGCTCCTGCCAGCCACCATTGCCGTCTGGTTTGGAGCAATAGATATCGGACCCACCGTAGCCGCCTTCACGCATCGACGCGAAGCAGAGTGTTTCGCCGTCTTGGAGAATAGCAGGACAGTGCTCGTTGCCAACGTTGGTGCTGATCGGAAAGCCGATCAATTCTGGAGTGCTCCACTGCCCATTGACCTTGCGAGTGATGAAAAGATCATTCGCATTACGTGGGCTAGTAGTGGCGAGGCGGTCGGACTTGAAGTAGATGGTATTGCCGTCGGCAGTTATCCACGGCTCGCGGTCATCGCCGGCGCGTAGAGGGTCAACGTCGGTCGCCGGCGGTGCATTGATTGGTATGCCCATATTTACCGGGGTGTTCCAGCTTCCAGTCTCGGCATTGAACGTGGCGATATAAAGATCTTTTGGATCACCCGGTGCTACCGCCATATCTTGTCTGGCGCTGCAGTACACCATCGTACCGTCGGCAGCGAAGGAGAGTTCTCCCTCGGCCCACATGGTATTAATAGGTGCGCCGAAGTTATGTACGGCGAGATCGACCCATTCTGGGTCTTGCGCGAAACTATTGATGGATAGGCTCAGGCCGACGATCAGGAAAAGATTCTGTGTCAGTGTTTTTACTCTCATTTGCATGACGGGCTCCCGGCAATTTCTGTAGCTCTGCTTGCTCCTGCGAATACGCGCGGTGGGCAGGCTGTATTGGTGTTTGCAGGCAGAGTAACATAAAAATCTGCAGTCTGAGGTGTTGGCAGGCTATCAGGCCAGGCAGATTCATTACCTAAAAGGTAATTGAATACGCGCCGCTATTTGGCAAGACTAGGCTCTACAATAAATAGAGAAGTACTGGGAGAATACAATGAACCTAAAGACCATTTATCTGCTACTCGCCATCCTCGGCGCGGCTATTCCGGTAGCTTTTTTTGCGGCTTTCGCGGTCGAACACGGTCTAGACCTGTTTGCCTTCGTGGCGGCACTGTTTGTGAATGGTGCAGCGGGTGGATTCACTGCAGACCTGTTGATTAGCTCGTTTGTGTTTTGGATCTATATGTTTTCTAAGCAGGAAGACGGACCTAAACCATGGGCATTCATCGCGCTCAATCTCTGCATCGGCCTGTCATGTGCGCTCCCCGCGTATCTTTGGGTGAAGACACGAGGTACGAGTTAATAAAGCGAGGCGAGATGAATACCGTAGCAATTGAAGCGGATCTAGCCTGTCCCAGAGAAAAAATCTGGGTGATATTGGCAATCGGTTTTGCACAGCTATCGCCACGAATCGATTAGTTTCGAACAGATTCTATCCAGCTATCCACTTCTGCTTCGAGCACGGCCATGGGCAGTTGGCCCGAACCTAGCACTGTGTCGTGAAAGTCTCTGATATCAAACTCAGCGCCAAGCTCGTTCTCGGCTTTCGCCCGCACTTCCTGAATTTTCAGCATACCAATCTTATAGGCGGTGGCCTGGCCCGGGTTGTTGAAATAGCGACGAATCTCGGAGCGTACCGAAGGCTCGGGCCGTGCCGAATTCTGCAGTGCATAGTCTGTGGCTTGTTCCTGCGTCCACTGCTTAGCATGAATTCCGGTATCGACGACTAGTCGCACGGCTCGCCAGATCTCACCGGAGAGTCGGCCAAATTCGGCATAGGGATCGTTGTAGAACCCCATCTCTTTGCCTAAGTACTCCGCGTATAAACCCCAGCCCTCACTGAATGCCGTATAGCCCTTCGCCGTTCTGAAGCGCGGGATATTCTCCAACTCCTGCTGAATGGATATCTGCATATGGTGGCCAGGCACGCCCTCGTGGTAGGCGAGGTTTTCGAGTCTGAAGATAGATGCGGCGCGCATATCGATCAGGTGTGCATAGAATGTTCCGGGCCGAGAACCGTCTTTCGTGCCACGGGCATAGTGTGCAGCGCCGCCGGGAGTTTCACGAAAGGCTTCGACACGCCTAACCTGCAGGCCGGCCTTAGGCAGGATGCCAAAATAGTCGGGGAGCCTCTCATACATATCTGCGAGTAGATCATCGGCGAGATTGAGATAGTTAGTGCGACCCTCATCGTTAGAGGGAAAGTAGAACTGATCATCCTCACGCATGTAGGTGAAGAAATCCTGAAGTGTGCCTTCGAAACCTACCTGCCGTTTTATCTGTTCCATCTCTGCTTGAATGCGCGCAACCTCAGAGATTCCAATATCATGAATCTCATTCGCTGTAAGCGGCAGTGTAGTCATGCTCGCAAGGCGAGAATTATAGTAGGCCTCTCCATTAGGAAGAGACCAGGCTCCTTTCGCGACATCGGATACATTCTCAAGATCTGCTACTAGCCAATTCACGATTTCATCTAGTGCCGGCTTAAAGCGAGTTAACAGAGCGCTGCGAGATTCCTCTTGGAAGGATTCAGCTTGAGATGGGTTTATCTGTTCAGACTCGATCAAATTATCTATCTTCGCTGTGATGTCTGCCCACAGCGCCGAGTCTGATTGTTCATCGAACGGCGCGCCGGAAGTTACTCGACGCGCCTCGCTGATTGCTTGCTGATAATCGAAGTGAGGTGCACGAATACCATCGGCGGCTGCAAGTTTGGCGCGATCCAGATACTGCAGTAGGTAGCGTTGTGATTGGTTCAACCTAGAGATGTAGTCCCTCATGTCACTCGCGTCACCTACTTCCTGATAATTAATCAGGCTATTCGCGAGTGAGGACTGTGACCCGTTTCGTCCGAAGATATAGCGATGGCGGCGAAATGGCTCGCTGCGTTCAGCATCGATCAGAGCGTATTGCCATAAATCCCAGGAGAGCTGTCCCTGCTTGTCTAACTGATCGCGGTCGAAACTGCTGCGCATTTCTGCGACGCTGGTACGGCGCCATTCCAGTCGCGCGTCGAGAGCAACTTCAGATACGTCGTCTAGCTCACCGTGAGCACTCTTGTCACCCTGACGAGTTTTGAGAAGAGGGGAGAAATCTACTTCCTCGGCATATTCTTCATCTAGCCACTCCATAAAGCGCAGGGATTCATTGGCAGTCAGCTGCTCTACGCTGGCTAAACTATTTGCCTCGCTTGGCTGCGAGCTCGAGCTGCTGACATTGTTGTCGCTGCAACTAACAAGAACCGTTATCAATACAGATAGAAGAGCGCGCATGCTAAATCCTCTTATACAGCGGTGTAAATGTGACTATCTGCTTAGGCGACGAACTCCAATGCTTCGTTCTTCTGAAACAACTTCCATTTCGTAAGAGCCCATTAAGTTTTGCCGAATGTGAACTTCGGGATTGTCGAGAGTGATTTTCCAGCGCCCCGGCCGCCGTTGCTCGAATATCTGTCCGTTCTCCAACACGAAGCGAGTCTTTCCGGTCCAGCCGCTGAACTCTCCGACGATTCTGGAGGTCATGCCTTGCTTGACAACCTCGATCACTTCATCATTTTCTACCTGCAGTACTGGAGCTTCGTTCGCGGTGTAACGTATCAGCCAGGTATTCAAGGCATCTACCTGACGGCGGGATAGGTCGTTCACGCCAGATGCCTCCAATTCTTGCTCCGTCATCAATTGCTTGATGCCGGGGAAGCGCTCCTGAGCATTGAGTAGCGTTGGGGCTAGCAGTAACACTGTCAGTAGCGGAAAGTTTAAGAAATTGATACGCATGATCATCAATCCTCGGTGGTTTCAGGGAAAGCATAGAAGCTGATGAGGCGTATGTCCATGCTGGAGAGAGACTGAATCGTCTTAATATCAGTGGCTATTCGTCGTATGTCTTCCAATGCTCGGCCCGGTACTTAAGGGGATCAGCTAGAATATTCCGGCGGGCACTGGAAACTTCTTCTACTGTATATTCTTCGAAGTTGGCGGGTAGGGTGTCGCTATTGAATTCATGGAGGAGCCAATTGATTACAGCGGTCAAGTCGGCATCGGAAATGGGTGCCTGAGATGCGCCAGGAATTCGTACTAGATAGCTGCGCATTTCCGGCACCGAAATCATGCGACCGAGTTCGTCACGAAGCGTGGGCACGTTGGGTGGTTTGCCTGCGCCGTCTGCAGCATGGCAGCCTGTGCAGTAGAGTAGGTAGTTGATGCGTGGGCTTGCCGCAAGAATATTGTTGCTAAGTGTGAGCAGCGCAGCAACTAGTAGGACAGTTCTTCCGAGAGAGAATAGGTTCATTAACTGAAAATTCCGCCGCTAGTTCGTTTCGTCGGTGGTACCTAATACCAGAGAGACTGTGCAGTGATAGCTCGTATTCTCGGTGCCGAAACACCACAGCACGCTATTGCTGTTGCTATTGAAGTAGACAGGCTTGTCGCCCTCTGTGTTGTGGCATCCGCAACGCGAGCACACCGATTTACCGCAGCAGTCGTTATAAGACATTAGGTAATCTCTGCCGTCCACCGGATTGCGACAGGTGCCGACCCAGGTGATAGGCGAAGCCTCAGACCCTGGAGGGCAAGAGGTATAAGTGCCTCCGCAACAGGAGCAGAGCGTCCCACTCATGGCGCAGTAACGCCAGTACTCACAGCTTTGCGGATCGCCAACTTCTTCAACTGAACTCTGTGCGAAAGATCGAGCTACGGGCAGTAGAGGAAATGCCGCGGCGCCCGCTAGCATCATGCCGAGTCTGGATAGAAAACTTCTGCGCGATAGTTTCCGTGCAAGTGCCAAACTCGACTGTCTCGCTTGATCGTCAATCCAGTAGTAACCACGTTCGATGATTTTTTCTAGTTTCATGATGTGTGTTCCATCGCTGAAGGCTCAGTGTCTTTTTGTTCGTTCTGAATGCTGCCAATATATTCCTGTACGCTCACCACGCCTGAATCCATCGATTCGATTAGGCTCTCCATGTGTTCTCTTGTGTTTACTAATCCCTTGCCCTTAAGTATTCCGTCCGCTCCAATTAATACCGCGAAAGGTAGCTTGCTGACCTCAAAAGCTCGGCCCAAAGCCTCAGACAACACATAGGGATAGTCACCAAGATCCAGATCTTTCGCGTAGCGCTGATGTTGCTCAAGTGCATCGCCATCGCTCGCAAACAACAATTGCATACGGTGGCTCTCGGAGTTCACAAGAGATTTGGCCGTAGGCACCAATGATTTGCATACCGGACAGGTGGGCGAAATAAATAGAATAAAAGATGCGAGATCGCTAGACGTAGCGCCGCCTATTGTTAGGGCTTGGTCTTGGATGCTTTTAAGAGATATTGCCTCAGTCAGTTCGCCGACCTTGGGCCCGCTGGTGGGCATGAGTGCTCCGGCAGGTGCAACGCGTTCGTGAAGAATTCCAACTTGACGAGAAAGTGCTAAGACGAGTAGTGACAACACGACAACTAAAATCCATAACACGAGATTGGAGACTACCAAGGCTTCAAGCATTGCTATTCCTCCAGCAACTAATTGTGATCCAAGTCGTCAATGGCTTCTTCTCCAAGAATTAATCGTGTTCTTATTCGTCAATAGTTGATTGAAAGTGCCATATAACAATATCAATGAAATTACAGAGAAGAGCAATCCGAAAACATCTATAAGTTGCAGGCTGCGATCACTAACAGGAATTGTGCATACAATTGCCATGACAATTAGTACGACATTTCGGTAAAGCAGCTCCGATGAAATTTGCTGTGAGCCGCTCTCTGTATTTGATGCAGTGCTGCTCGAGAAGCTACAGCCGCAATCGATGTAGTTTCTACCGCGTTTAAGGTTTACACCGATAGCCAGGGCGTAGCTTGCTAATAGGCCAATACTGATAAGGGTGACAAGCTTGAATTCTATAGAAAATAGGCCAAGTGCTAACCATCCCGCACCTAAGAATAATTCCAAAGGAGGAATTATTTTCGCCACGAGGCCGGATAGATTTGCTGGAACTATTTCATAAGCTTCGAAACTCGCTAGAAAATGGTCGCGATGGCTAAATTTATGCGTGGCAGCGATCAGGAATAGCAAAGCGAACCCGAGTGAAATAATTCTTAGCAGTAGTGGATCGATCACGATCTAGAAATCCTCAAACATCGCGGCGCCAGGGGTCACAATCGTGCGCTCAAAGACAAATGTGAGCGCGTCATAGACATGTGTGCCGCCGTCATCATCGGCCACGATTAGCTTCGGCGCGGCTTCCTGAGTAACCATAATCGAGGTGGCTGGAACTTCAAGCTCTATTCTATGGACTCGTCGGCCAGAATTCGCATCGAGTACCCAGATTTCTTCCCCCGGCACGTGATGCGTATCAACCTCTCCCTCATGCATAGCAACATACAGCAGGCCGGTATCGCGATGCGCTGTAATAAACTCGTCACCACCAGGACGCCAAGATTCTTCACCCTCAGCCAATACGCTCCAGCTATCATTGATGATGATCTCTGAGCCTTGGGACCCAACTTCATAGACCGTACCGGCGTGGGTGATGAGATACCAGCCATTGGCGCTGCGCGCAGTTCGATCGAAGATGGCGTCTTCCATAACGTTGAAGAAGATGTCGCTACGTACACGATTCTCTTCGAAGCCGCTAATATCCAGCTGAATTAGCTGTAGTGTGCCGTCGCCGCAAAGCTGCAAAAAGTCGCTATCGGCCACAGGCATGATGACTGCGCAGCCGGGAGTAGAGGCTTCGTAGATGAAGACGCGATCTTCCACATCGACGATGGAGACCGAATGCCCGGGATTCATATTCAATACTGCAAGGTGACGGCCATTGTTCATAAGGCCGAGATGATTGCGAATAGACAGGCGTGCCATGTGATTGGGAATGACAATCTCAGCGACGGGGCTTAGATTCTCAAAATCGTAGATCGTGACCAAGTCCGTGCGCTCACCGCGAACGCCTCGTGAGAGATAGGATTCTGTTGCATAGAATTCGCGTCTAGGCTGCCACATGGTGACTGCAGGGGTATAGCGTGAAAGAGAGAGTAATCCCTGCATCTCGCCGGTGGTTGCATCGAAGATATAACCGCCATTTCCCGTTTTGGAAATGAACCAGTTAGGTCCAGGATCGGGCATCGTGTCGATGCTTATTTCTTCTGGAACAATCTGGGCAGAAGCCAGTGGTACAAAGAGCGCTAGAGCTAGCGCCAATGGAGTGGTAACACGCATTCGGTATCTCCTCAGATCGCAGGATCGCTGGTGTCTACGACTGACATTAGCAACTATTCGGGCAAGAGTAAAAAGCTAATTGTACTGCTTGTCTTATCTGTTAGTCGGTTGTGTGAATCTATGAAACATCCACACTATAAATACGGCTGCCGCTATCGAGAGAGTCGTTACCAGCCCGCTGGATAGGCCGAGATCGAGAGATTGCACACCGAGTGCGGTGAGGCAGGCAAGCCCAACCGACATCAATGCCTCGCCGGCGA
The DNA here is from genome assembly GCA_002401885.1 of SAR86 cluster bacterium. Taxonomy (GTDB): domain Bacteria; phylum Pseudomonadota; class Gammaproteobacteria; order Pseudomonadales; family Pseudohongiellaceae; genus UBA9145. The sequence goes on along the minus strand of NVUL01000009.1, from coordinate 34,963 downwards.
TTACACCCGATGAGAACAGTATGCCGCGGTGCAAGATCTTGTCATGGCTTGCCTCGGGGGTTCCCTTGCTGTGGAAGTGTGCGATCAGGCCGCCGATAAGAATCGGCGCTGCAAGGCCAAACGGTAGATACATGCCGACGGCAATAGGCATCAGATGGGCTCTGAATTTTTTCCCAGTAGATTTTAGATACCAATCAATAATCAGGATAACGATGCCCACCAGGACACCATAGCCGATCATGTCCCAGGGGAGTTGCCCCTCACCGGAGAAGCCCCGCGCCAATGAGGCAAACAAGCTAGCTTGAGGGGCCGATAGCTCTCTGCCACCGATGCCGCCTTCGATATTGTTGTGTAACAAATTAAGGACTGGCGACATGACGAAAGCGGCAACGAACACCCCGGCGATCTGCATGATCTGTTGACGGAAGGGAGCCGCACCAAGCATGGCGCCTGTCTTCAAGTCGTTACAGACATCGCCACTGGTCGCCGCAACGCAGCAGACGATGGCGGCAATGCCCAGAGTGGCGACCATGGCTTCCATTCCGGAGTAATTGAACAGCCACAACATGCCACCTGCGACGAGAACTGCAGTGATAGTCATGCCAGAGACGGGGCTATTGGAGTTGCCCACCAAGCCCACTATGTAACTCGCGACGGCGGTGAAGAAGAAGCCCATCACCAGCATTACTGTGGTTGCCAGCAGGGTTATGCCAATGCCTGAGGTAAAGCGATAGTTAACGTAGGCAAGTACGCAAACACAGCCGATGGTAAGAGTGATAATTGCCCAGCTTGGGATGTCCCGTTCTAGATCGGGCTTCATCAAATTGCCGCTGCTTAGGTTATTACGTAGTTCGCTGATGGCGGCAACCAGGCCGTAACGAACAGAGTACAAGGAGGCAAAGCCACCCAACACCATCGCTCCAACACCTACATAACGAATCTGTGTGCTCCACAGTTCATAGGCACCATCTATAGCAGACGGAAACTGGTCACCCGTGCCCAGCAAGGGAATGGCGACAATCCAGGATATTGCCCCACCAGTAAAAATAAGAATGGCGACATTCAGTCTAACGATGAATCCAATGGCGATCAGCATCGGGGAGAGATCGCCGCCGAAATAGAATATGCGTGAACTGAGAACAGTGGCCGCCTCTAATGTGGCGGTGAATACGCCGAATAGCTTCGCACCTAGCGCCACGCCAGCGCCCAACATGCCGCCAAACAGAAGATTTTTCGCCGCACCTGTCTGTTCTTCCTCGCCAGCTTCTTCGCCGGCGCGTAGCACGGCTGCGCAGGCCACGCCCTCGGGATAGGCCAATTCGGTGTTGTTGAGGATAAAGACCTTGCGCATGGGGATCATGAATAGGATGCCCAACAGCCCCCCAGTTAGCGCGATGATGGTTACCGACCAGAAATCGAAGGAATCCCAGAAACCAATCAAGACCATAGCTGGCATGGTGAAGATAATGCCTGCCGCAAGAGATTCGCCGGCAGAGGCGCAGGTCTGCACCTGATTAGCCTCAAGGATGCTGGAATCCTTAAACAGCATCTTAAACAGCAACATAGCCATCACCGCCGCAGGAATGGAAGCGGACACGGTCATCCCAGCCCTCAGGCCGACGTAGACATTTGCGGCCCCCATCACCACGGCAAGAAGCAGTCCCAATACCACAACTCTGAGGGTGATCTCCTTTCGCGGAATCGGTGTTGCTGAGGTGGCACTAGTGGTATCGGTCATGGCTCGCGGGCTCTTCTTGGTATTGGGATCTGTTTACTATAGGCGAGATTGGCACTGGAGTAAAAAAGGAGGTCACATGCTCCGTGGTGGATCTTAGGCTATGCGAGATAAGGTTTGTAAAGGGACGGAAGCGAGCGCTGGTATCGGCTATGAAATCGCCAGAGCCCTGGTTGAGCAGAAGTCCCATGTAGTACTTGTTAGCGGTGACGAACGGTGGGACGCCAGCTTAGCGCCCGGCTAAACTGAGAAGTTTCTGTCTATCTACATAAAGAAGCGCGAGGCTACTCAGCCATACGCCGCAGGCCATGAAGAACAACACGCCGCCGTCTGTATTCCCGGCCGCGTCAACAATGCGTACCACACCCAGAGGGGTGAATAGATGAAAGAAGATCGCACCCGACATAATCAGTGTGCCGGCCAGCGCTCCCCAAACCCGTGTTATGGGGATAAGAACTAGAATGGCGGCGATGAGCTCGGCAACTCCAGTTACAATTCCGCCATGGCTACTGAAGCCCTCGGCGAAGCCCTGTGGCAGCCCGATATCCAGCATCCAAGTGCCTATGGTATTGAATATTATTACAGTCTCTTCCGAGCCGCTAAATTTAAAGAAGAGTGATTGCAGGAATACGAAGGCGATGTAGAGGGGAAGAATCCAATTCGCAATTTTTTTCATTCTATTTCCAGCTCTAGTTTTGCAGGAGTTGCGGCCAATAACGATCCGCATCATTGATGAATGCGTCTTTGTCTGCTTTCCAACGTGTGCTGATCTTCTTGTTGTAGTTTAGATACAATTTTCCAGCGTGCACAGTAAATTGTTCTGGATCGATGCTGGCAGTGTCATTCTGTGAAACTGCCCAGGCGCAATAGCCGCCATACTGCGGCGCATAGCGTTCGGGGTCTGCCTGAAAGGCCGCGAGGTTTGCCGCGCTGGAGAAACGCCAATTCGCATCTTTCCAGTTCATTTCATGTTCCCGGCTGCCTTCGATTGCGCGCTGCTCGGTAAAAAAGGCGACGGCGTCATAGCCTTCTATCGCGAGATTACCGAAGTATGTGGTATTGATTTCCTCCAGCGCCAGCGCGCTTCCGCTGGCAGTTAGGAATATCAATGTTAGTAGTAATTGTTTCATATCAATTCTAAAAGTTAGGTATCTGGGCATTGCTTAGAAGTAGGGACCCGAGAGCAGGGATTTATCATTCACGATTAATTTCTGTAGGAGGCTGGAGGAATTTGGGCTGCCGACTAGCGAATGAAACTAAGCGCAAGCCAGCACTAGAATACTGCGTCTGTATCGCGCATAATCTGCCGCGCTACTCTTTTTACATAACCTTCGCACTACTCTGTAATGCCAGCCGGAAATAAATTTATGTGGTTTAAAAATGCACGTCTATATTGTCTGAATGAGGCGATAGGCGCATCCCCAGAAGAACTCGAAAAGAAACTGACCGAACAAATATTTCATCCCTGCAGCAGTCACGATAAGTCGAAATATGGCTGGATTAGCCCGCTCGGCAAAGAAGGCGAGATGCTCACTCATGTGCAGGGTGACTATATTATGCTCTGCGCACAGAAGCAGGAAAGACTGCTGCCTTCCTCTGTAGTGAATGAAGCTACAGATGAAAAAGTTGCTGAACTAGAAGAGCGTCAGGGCCGCAAAATTTATAGGAAAGAAAAACGTCAGATTAAGGACGACGTATTTGTTTCACTGCTGCCTAGAGCCTTTACGCGTAATCAGCAGACATTCGCCTATATCTCCGCTAAAGACAATCTGATTGTTGTAAATTCCGCCAGCGCACCGAAGGCGGAGGCACTGCTTAGCCTGCTGCGCGAGAGCCTGGGTAGTCTGAAGGTGTCGATACCCGATGCGAATCGCGCACCGAGCGATGTGATGACACGTTGGTTGAAAGAGCAACATGCTAGTGATCACTTCCTCATCGATGAAGACTGCGAACTCTACAACCCAACCGATGGCAGCAATATCGTGCGCTGTAAGGGGCAGGATCTATTTTCAGATGAGATACAGAGTCACCTCGAGGCAGGCAAGCAGGTGAAGAACATTGGCGTTACTTGGAACAGCCTGCTCAGCTGCAACCTTGGCGATGACCTGAGTATAAAGCGCTTAAAATTTGTTGGCATGAAGCAGGAAGAGGCAAACGAGGAGATCGAAAGCGCTGCACAGAAATTCGACCAAGAGTTTGCGGTGATGACCTTGGAGCTGTCGAATTTCTTCAAGTCTTTCTTCGCCGCATTTGGCGGGCTTCAGGACCCCAAGGGCTAATATCTGCACTAACTAATATTATTCACTAATACTGATCGAAGGTTACAAGATGATGAAGCTCTATGACTATGGCCGCGCCCCGAACCCAAGACGGGTAAAAATATTTCTCGCAGAAAAAGGAATAGAAGTCGAGATCGTGAATTGTGATATTACTAAGGGCGAGCATAAGACACCCGAATTTTTGAAGAAGAACCCGAGTGGCAAGGTTCCAGTGTTGGAATTAGATGACGGCCGATGTTTGGGCGAGTCTGTGGCTATCTGTCGCTACATTGAGGGCATGCATCCTGAGCCGAACCTCATGGGAAGCGACCCATTTGAGATGGGTTATATAGAGATGCGGAATCGTCACATAGAAACAGAGTTCTGGAGCCAGATCGGTGTGTCCTGGGTCAATGGTCCTGTCGTTGCTGCTATGGGTATTTATAAGCAAATACCTGAGGCTAAGGTAGCGAGTGATGCGAATGTTGCGAAGTATTGTGAGCGTCTAGACGCAGAGCTTGCGGCAGCACCCTATGTCGCGGGAGAACGGTTTACAATTGCAGATATTACGCTCTTAACGGCCATAGATTTCGCGACTTCGCTTGTTGGATTGACACTAGATGAGTCGCATACCAATCTATGGCGCTGGCATGCACAGGTGTCGGCAAGAGACAGCGTAGACGCTCAGGGATAATATTTCGGTTGCAGGGCGTCGTTCACATATCGGATTCAGACGCCAGCATGCCGTCTAATTCGTAGATCATGAGCTTTATTCCTATCGGATTAAATGCTGTCTATTCAGAATCTATAGATGTCCACAAAGCGTTTGAGTAGTAATTGTGCTTCCGGAGCTTTTTCGTTCTCAATAGCGGCAATCAATTTTTCTGCGGAGTCAGCAGGAAAATAGCCGTAGTCCTTATAGATATTAATACGAACAGTGAAGCCCTCGGCGTCTGCCTCGGGATGGAACTGCGTTGCATAGATATTGTTCTTCACCCTGAACATCTGCACCGGACAGGCTGCATTGCTGGCGAGTAATACGGCGCCGGGCGGCGTGCTGTCACAAGCTTCCTTATGTCCCAATAACACTCTGAATGTTTCGGGAAAACCTTCTAGCAGGGGATCGCGCCTTCCCTCTTCGCTGAGTTGTATCGTGGTGCCGCCGACAGGCTCGGCGTACTTAGCAGAAATAGGAGCGCCAAGATAGCTGCCAAGCAAGCCGTTCCCTGAGCAGCAACCTAGGAAGGGAAAGTCTCTCGCGACGACATCGTCGAATAATTTTCTGAAACCCGATTCCACTTCTAACTGTGTAGGGGATTTTTTGTCGGCAGGAGTGCTAATATCGAACGGGCTACCGCCGACGATGATGGCGCTGTATAGGTCTAGATCGATATCCTGCAGGCCCGACTGCTCTGCGCGTAAGCGCTGCACCTCGTCATCGTTAAGCTGGCCATAGCGCTTTATCGCCGCAAGTTCGTTATCAGCAGTTGCGTCCTCTGGGCGTAGTTGGATTATCAGAAACGGCTTAGTCATAAGTAGTTCCGATCGCTAGCTTCTCGCCTAGCGCTCTGCTAATTCATCCAGTCGGAACGTAAGATTCGTTAACACCTCCGCCGCAATCTCAATCTGCCCTGCGACTTGATCGTATTGTCGTTGTTCGATGGCCTCTCTAACTCCCGGGATGGTCTTGACACCATAGCCGGTATAGAAACCCGGAGCATAGATGTGATGCTTATACCAAGGGCGGCCAGTCAGACCTTCATCGCGAATGAGTTCGCGCTCGCTGGTGTAGAGCAGGTAGTTGTGATGCGCAGTTGCCGGCGCGCCACTCGTCGCTATTGTCTGATAGGCATCAGCGGAATCTTCTAGACGTGCCAGCGCATTTTTTAGCGGCGCGAAATTGAAATGTGGAACAGGAGGCTTCGGTATGGGTGGGCCGAAGGATTTTGTTGGATCCAATACGATTCCATAGATGCCTTCGCGGATGTCCTGGTTGTCTGTCGCGGTCTTCTCGCGCATGCCATCTGCCAGCGCTTCAATCTCTTCGATATACCCGGCAACATTATCAGTGAATCCCTGGAAGTCGAACGGGAGTCGCGGCGCGTTCGCCAGACGCAGGGTTGCGCGCCCGGCGAATTGGGCGAGGGTTCGTCCGTACACTAAGCCGGGGTCGATCCATTTCGTATAGTGTTCATAGGTGTCATACATCGTGTGATAGCTGCCACCTCCCGAGTGTCCTCCGAAACTCATGTTTGCCGAGGCGATTCCTAGGTGTTGCAGAAACGGTGTGTAGTCAGAACCTGAACCCAGCGGACTAATTCGCAGGTCGCTGCGATTCTTCGCTTCGTTCCTGACTTTCTCGGAGTTCCCATTGATGCGCAGGTTCGCGCGTCTTCTTTCCTGAACCGAGACTCCCGTTTGCGGATCTTCTACATCGGCCATAATTTCATTGAAGAAACGTTCCAATACATGGCTGCCGCCGACATTCACGAAGCCGCGTCCGTTGCCATCGGTATTCAGATAGACTACGGCATGTTCCTGTAATTCTTCGGCATGATGCTCGGCCCACTCGGTCGATCCGATTAGACCCGGCTCTTCTGCATCCCAGGCTGCATAGACGATAGTGCGCGCTGGTGGATATCCAGATTCTGCCAAGCGACTCACAGCCTTCGCTTCCGCGAGCATAGCTACGATTCCCGATAGTGGATCCGCCGCACCGTGATTCCATCCATCGTGATGGTTGCCACGTATGACCCATTGATTGGGCATGTCTGTGCCTTCCATGCGGGCGATCACGTTGTACGCTGTTACCATCTTCCAGTCGAACTCAAGTTTCAGTCTGACCCGTGCCGGGCCCGGCCCGAGGTGATAGGTAATCGGCAATCCGCCGCGCCACTCCTCGGGTACTACAGCGCCGCCCATTGCTTCTAATAGGGGGAGTGCATCGCGATAGGAGATGGGGAGCACTGGAATCTGCGTTATGGTCGGTGCATCTTCTCGACTCAGGCGGTTCACATCACCGGTTGCGCCCACGCCGGGCGTCAATACATCGCCGGGATAGGTCGGCATGTCCATAACAGAGCCGCGCTGCACGCCGCTGTCATTCTTATAGGGGCCATCGGGATACACATCGCCGGGACCATAGCCATCATCCGCCGGATCGGAATAGATCAGAGTGCCTACTGCGCCCATCTCTCCCGCGAGCTTGGGTTTGATGCCGCGCCATGAACCGCCGTACTTAGAGATGGCGATCTTGCCGGCGACGCTAATTCCGTAGCGTTCCAATAACTCATAATCGGCTGGCGTGCCATAGTTGACGAAGACCAGTTCAGCTTCTACCTCGCCACCTATTGAAAAGGCATTGTAGGGCGGAAGCAGATTGTCGGTATTCGAGGTACTAGCGTCTCCGTCTATGGGGTCTTCCATGAGGGAGGCAGTGAAACGATTCGGAGCAACGAGCTCCAGCTCTCGCGTCAGTGGTTCAGGAAACAACACTTCATACTCTGCTATTTCCACATCGTAGTTCCAGGAGCGAAAGAGCTCCGCTATGGCCTCGGCATTCTCCTTGCTCTTTGGGGAGCCGACGTGGTGTGCTTCCGAAGAAAAATCCTTCAGCCAGCGATCCATCTCAGCCCTGTCGATAAGTGCATCGAATTCTGACTCCATCTGTCTTTGTTGTGCGCTGCTGTTTGCGTTAAAGCCGAAAAGGGTCTGCGCGCTGCTAATCGAAGCGACAGAAAGGAGGCCAGCTATAGCTAGGCAGTGAAATGCTTGAATTGAATGCCGAGTAAGTGAATGCGCAGAGTAGATCATAGTTAGCTCCTGAGTGACTCTTTTTACATTCTTACATATTCTCAGCAATCGGTGAACGCTTCGCCGAGCTAGGCACGCCGAAAGTCCTCATTGATGCTATAGTGTGCGCCGCGTAACCATTGCTAACTGATTCCTATCACTGACCCCTCACATAATTAGAGCGCCGCCGTGGCAATTAAGCCTACTATCTATAAACTGACAGTCTCGCTAAGCGACTTGAATCGGGATGTCTACGATGCGCTCAGCTTAACAATCGCACGTCATCCATCGGAGACGATGGAGAGAATGATGGTGCGGGTGCTGGCGTTCTGTCTGAATACCCGCGAACAACTCGTGCTCTGCAAGGGGCTTAGCGATACCGAAGAGCCAGATATCTGGGCGCATTCGCTAGATGGAAACTTGGAACTCTGGATCGACGTGGGAGAGCCATCGTCAGAGCGGATAAAGAAGGTGAGCCGCATTGCCAAGGAAGTTAAAATTTATTGCTTCAATAACAAGGCCCCGACTTGGTGGCAACAGAATGAAAAGCAGTTCGCCAGATTGGATGTTAATGTTTACCGATTCCAATGGGAGCAAGTGCAGGCGCTCGGATCTATCATTGATCGCGGTGTGGATCTCTCAATAACGATCTCGGGCGACTCCCTATTTGTTGCCAGCGAATTGGGCGAGTGCGAGCTTATCCTGCAGGGGCTGCAAGAGGTCTCTTGATCTCGAATTTTTTATCTAACTGTTCGAAGAGAAACACATGACAGATTCAAGAACTAACACGACAGCTGTCGACGACGATGAAGTGCAGGTAGTCGAATTAATAAAACAGCCGATCGATCTATACAAAATTTTGAAGTTCGAAGGACTAGTAGGCAGTGGAGGAGAGGCGAAGGCCGCCATAGCCGGAGGGCATGTTATGTTGAACGCTGTCGTCGAAACTCAGAAGCGCAAGAAAATTGTTTCCGGTGATATCATCGAGTTTGGCGGCGTTCTCTATCGTATGCATTGTGACAAGGAGCTAGAGTCTGCGAATTCGGATGCCATAGCTTTTTATGAAAACAAAAATGAAATTGCAGGTGCTGCTATGCCAGTGCGTAAATCTACAGTGAACGCTAAGCGCCAAAAGCCGGCACCATCGAGGGCAGGCAGAAAAGCGATTGGAATAAAGAGTTAAGAAACATGACGAACAATGACTGTCTAAGACGCATACGTTACATACTAGATTTCAGCGACAGCAAGATGATCGCCATCTTCGGTCTGGCCAATGTAAAGACGGATCGCAAAGAAGTTTCCGCTTGGCTAAAGCAGGACGAAGACCCAGATTTCGAAAAATGTAGCGATGCTTCCTTTGCCGCTTTTCTCAACGGCATGATCGCTGCCTTGCGAGGCGAGAAGGAAGGAGAGCCGCTGCGAGTAGAGACCAAACTGAATAACAACATGGTATTCATGAAGCTGAAGATAGCATTGAGTCTGAAGGCAGATGAAATTCTGCAAATATTGGAATCTGCAGGCCAAGAAATAAGCAAGCACGAACTCAGCGCATTTTTTCGACGACCAAATCACAAGCACTATCGAGAATGCAAAGATCAGATTCTTAGGAATTTTCTGAACGGGCTCAAAATCAACTATCGTGATGATTAGATGATTCGGTGAATTATTATTGCTACGAATCTCTAAGGATTTAGGCTCGCGTCCCGCTATACTCTTTGAAGGAGTGTCTTTTACTTCACCGTAGTTGCAGGTTGTATCAATAGCTTTGTAGTTCGACTAATTCGATGAATGCCATTAATACTCAAAGATCGGAAGCAATCGCGCGAGTACAGCAAATTCTGCTGGCTACTGTGCTGTTGTTCTCCCCGTTTCTAGCATCTGCTCAGGTGGCTACCATCGACCTGAGTGCCGAGCGCGACTTCGTCTATCAGGACGGCGTCTATTCTTCTCTCGGCGAGTCCATCCTCCCTTTTGTCGTTACGGTGCACAATCCCGGTACGACAACAATCAATGCTATGGAGTTCACCGTTGAATTAAGCGCAAACACCAGCGTGGGCAATGTCGACAGTGAGTGCATTGTCAGCGAGGAAACGCTCATTGTATTGACCTGTAGCATCGACGAACTAAAGGCAAACAGAACTAAGATCGTCGATTTCTTCGTCGATGGACCCAATTCACTTGGGGTGGGCGAGGGTTTCGCTGTTTCAATCTCTTCAAATGATGCGACCGTCTTAGAGCCCGATACGGTAGAAGCCACGCTCGCCGATGGCGATAGAAGAATTCGCGGCTCTAATCTATTCGTTCATTTGGTTCGCAACATCGACCTCGATATTAACCAGAACACCGTGCCGGACCTGGACGAGGCGATAATGAATCTACCCGCCTCGACGCCCATTGATGAGTTGCTTGCGCGTGAGGCGGTAGTCGATGTGCTGTTTATCTATACGCCGGCTGCATCGCAATATCTAGGTCAAAAACTAGAAGCTCGAGCCAGGGCGATTATTAGCAGCGCCAATCAAACGTTTCGTGAGAATGATGTTGCAATCAAGTTTAAGAGTGTAGGCCTCGAGGAAATACCCTACACGGCAATCGACACTGTTATCCTGACTACCTTCGATGCGCTGCTAGAGAAAACTGATCCCGCCTTCGATGAGTTGGACAACTTGATCATTACTTCCGGTGGTGACATCGTCGTAATGTTGCACGCAGTTGATACCAATGTTGACCCGACTTGTGGCTGGACTACTCTAAATGGCACGGGCAGGCAGGGGGATTTTCAATCTCTTTACCACCAGGGAAATCTACTATCCGCTATTAATGTTGGTCCGGATTGTCTCTTCAACTTGAATATGGCGCCTGTGTTCGCTAGCAATATGGGCATAGCACGGGAACGACAGAGGAGTCCCGACGGCGGCACATTTTCATTTTCTGCGGGCTATGGCATCCTGGACGGCTTTCTTACCTTAGGCGCGGCAATCGGCACGCCCTCTTTCGGTTCAGCATTCACCATAAACAGATTCTCAAATCCTAATAGCCTGTGTCTAGGTGTTGACTGTGGCGTTGATAGAAACGATGTAGCCAACGGTGCAGACGCGGTTTATTCGCTTAATAAGACTCGTCATCTGGTGAGTGCAATAACACCGACCATCTTCCATGTGGAGCCTTCCGCCATCGAAGATAAGATTGCGGTGCTTGGCAGCGTATACGATCTGAATGTCGTGCAGACATCTGTTGAAACCAGCGCGATTATCAATGAGTTCACGGAGTTCGTTGTTAATGTGACGAATACCTCATCGGTTACTCTGAGTGACATTGATATACAACTGGCACATGTGAATACGGGTTCAATAGTAGAGGGGGCCCAATACTACGAGACGTCATCGAGTCTCTGCACGATTCTCGGCAGTAAACTATCAGCTGCGGCGGTGGTTGTCGGCGACGCGATACAGAAGACTGGAACGCTTAATTGCACTATCGAGAGTATCGCTCCTGGCGCGTCTTTGTCTTTCAATTACCGAATTCAAATAGACTCTACGCCGCCGCTGATTGATTCGGCAGGCTACTATCATGAGGTAGTAGAAGTGAATGGAAATCCTCAGCTAGAGTCGCTAGTTTGCATTCCAGTATTCCCGAACTTTGTGAATGCCAATGCAGGCAGTTCAGTGTGTGGCGCCGTGCAGAATTTGCCGCTTACTTTTGGGCCTCAAAGTCTAGCGGGTTTGGAGCAGGTGGCTACGGTCACGGGCAACCGACTCTCGGTTCCCTTTATAAGGCTCGATGACGGCAGTCTTATTAGTGCAGAGTTTCAGATCACATTCTTTGGCGAAGTTCGTTTTGAATTGCTTTCTTATCAGACGCTCGATAGCTCTATCGCTCCATTTGTGGAGGCGAGGTTTACCGATGCGGGAGTTCTCAGCCTGCCCAATCTACTAGTGGGCGGGCTCAATTACGACATAGATGCGACACTGGAGCCGGGTTCTGACCCAGTAAAGCTGGGCGCGCTGAATATTACGGCGCTAGTCAGCAACCCCTAAACGCCGCCTAGGGAATGGAACTTCGTTTCATAGAAATCGGCGATGCCTTCCTTTCCACCCTCCGAGCCTATGCCCGATTGTTTCCAGCCGCCGAAAGGTGCCACCTCGGTTGAAAACACTCCAGAGTTCGAGCAGACGATGCCGTACTCCAAATCTTCCGATACGCGCATCACACGACCGACATCCCGCGTAAAGAAATAGGCGGCGAGACCATACTCGGTAGCATTCGCCTTCTCAACCACTTCGTCTTCGGTGGTGAAGGTTTGCACGGCTGCTATTGGGCCGAAGATTTCTTCGTTCGCCAGCCGCATAGAATCGCTTATATTGTTGAGCAGGGTAGGCTGGAAAAAATTTTGACCAAGTTCGTGGCGTGCGCCACCGAGCAACACCTTCGCCCCTTTGTTTACTGCGTCCGCCAGTAGAGAGTCCATTTTCTCCAGAGCCTGTGCGTTGATCAGTGGTCCGATTTCGGCACCCTCTTCGAAACCGTCGGCTACCTTCAATGAGGCGATGTTCTTCTGCAGTTTGTCTGTGAATTCTTTTGCTATCGTTTCGTGGACGAAGATACGATTTGTGCAAACACAAGTCTGACCACAATTACGAAACTTTGTTGCGATGCAATGAGTCACAGCCTCGTCGATGTTGGCGTCATCGAAGACGATGAAAGGTGCGTTGCCGCCGAGTTCTAGGGAAATTTTCTTTACTGTAGAGGCGCACTGCGCCATCAGAATTTTTCCAACAGCCGTTGAGCCGGTAAAGGTAAACTTTCCAATCTTCTTGTGTTGGGTGAGTACTTCGCCTATGGCTTGAGCGTCACTGCCCACGACAACGTTTAGTACGCCAGCGGGTATGCCAGCACGTTGTGCGAGTTCGCAGAGGGCGAGTGCAGAAAGCGGCGTGCCAGCGTCGGGCTTTATCACGACAGTGCAGCCGGCGGCCATTGCAGGCGCAGCCTTTCGAGTAATCATTGCGTTAGGAAAATTCCAGGGAGTGATGCAACCAACAACGCCGATCGGCTGCTTGTAGACCTGCAGTCGCCGGTCATTTGCTACGGTTGGAATGATGTCGCCCATGACTCGCTTGCACTCTTCGGCATAGAACTCGATAAACCCGGCGCCGTACTTAACTTCGCCGATGGCCTCCGCAAGGGGTTTGCCTTGTTCGGCCGTCATTAGCGCGCCTAGGTCATCGGCGTTCTCTAGAATAAGGTCATGCCATTTGCGTAGATACGAAGCGCGCTCCTTAGCAGGCATCTTGCTCCAACTTTTGAAGGCCGCTGCGGCCGCCTCTACCGCATTGCGTGCATCAATGGCATTGCCGTCTACCGTCTTCGCTATCAGAGTACCGTTCGCAGGATTTACCACTTCTATGTGGCCGCCGGAACCGCCGACCCATTTCCCATTGACATAGTTTTCGGTTCTAAACAGGGTAGGGTCTTCAAGTTTTATCATGGTGGTTGTTTCTCTTGGAAAAAGCGATGCGCCGGGCTTAGCCTAGTACTCGCTCTAGGGAACGAATTAGCGTGTCTACTTCGTCGACGGTATTGTAGTGCGCCATGGAGCAGCGTACGACGCCGTCCTCGGTATCCTTCACACCCAGACTCTCTATTAGGCGCTTGGCGTAGAAGTGACCAAAACTAATAGCCACTTTGTCTCTAGAAACCGCTCTGGCAATTTCTTCGGAACCCATCTTGTTTGATATGAACGAGAACGTAGGAACACGGATATTTTTGTCACTCTCGTGTCTGCCGATCAATCTTACGTCTTCTCGAGAAGTGATGAAGTCCAGAAACTTCCTCGAGAGAACCTGCTCATGCTCGGCAAACTTGGCATAAAGTGCCTGGCTGCGTGCGAAAAACGACGGTTCATCCTTGTCGAAGTGATGTGCATACAGAGTGTCGAAGTAGTCTGCGATGCCCACCAGGGATGCGATCGATTCATGATTCGGGCCAGCCGGATTCATCTTGTGTAGCAGATCGTCTTCTTCGAAGAAGTAATGATACTGTCCCCTCGCCTTTCGCAAAATCTCTTGCTTACCATAGAGACAGCCCATATGAGGACCAAACACCTTGTAGAAGCTGAACAAATAGAAATCAACATCCCACTCTTTTACGCTTAGGGCGCGGTGTGGCGCGTAGGCGACGCCATCTACGCAGACTAGAGCGCCCACTGAGTGCGCAAGTTTGGTTATGGAGGGGACATCGTTCACATTGCCAGCTACGTTCGAGACATGAGGGAATGCTACTAGTTGAGTCTTCTTGTTCAGTAATTTATCTAGCGTATCCAGATTAAGCTCGGCAGTGTCGGACTCAATGGGCCATTCGACGATCTTTAATCCGAACTCTTCCAATCTTCTCCACGGACCCGAGTTCGCCTCATGATTGAGAGTCGCGACGATGATCTCGTCATCTTTCTTCCAAAGATGCCGAAGTGCCTGGGCGAGCACGTAGACGTTGAATGAAGTAGATGGTGAGATAGTTATCTCATCGATATCTGCTCCGACAAATTCCGCCATCAGCTGGTGGCCTAGATTCATGCGCTCGGCCGCGTCGGTCGATTCGGGATAGGGGTAGCCCGGCTGCACCTGAGTCTCTGTCATGTAGGAGCTTATTCGTTGGACAACAGAGTGGGGTACGAATGCTCCGCCGGCGTTCTCGAAGAATGCCCAGTCCCAATGATTTTTTGGATACTGTTCGCGAACGAACGACAAGTCTAGATCTGTTCTCTCTGGCATTGAGCTTGATCTCTAAGATTGTAATTTTCGTAGTGGTTCTTAGTGTAACTCACTCCGTGGCAGCAGCTAAGTATCGAGTTCGAATTCCAGCGACGCGTGGGGCAGTCAGGTGTTTTATTCGTTACTTTGCTATGCTGGAACTAGGACGGCTACGATTCGTCCTAGGGGGAAGATCGCAATCATACTTTTATTACTCATGCTGGGGCTTTTACTGCTGCTGGCCGGCGGTGCCGCCATGGTGCGTGGTGCATCGGGTATAGCGGAGGGCTACGGTGTGCCTCCATTGGTGGTTGGACTTACTGTGGTCGCCTTTGGCACCAGCGCGCCGGAACTGGTAGTCAACGTATTGGGCGCATTGGAGGGTAAGACGGAGCTGGCCTTCGGTAATATTACTGGATCCAACCTCGCCAACTTAGGCTTGGTTCTCGGCTCGGCCGCAATCATCACTCCCATGTCACTGCAGGGGAAAATCATTCGCAGAGAGCTTCCCTTGTTGTTGTTGGGTACGACCGTTCTCTTGTCCATGACTCTCGATCCACTGCTACGTAGTGAAAGTCCGTTCATTGACCGCTCCGATGGTCTGATCATGTTGTTGCTGTTCGGGATCTTTATCTACCTAGCTGTAACCGACTTTGTGCGTCAGGATTATGACTCGCTGGCAGCTACTATCGATGGCTTGGATATAGTTTCTCATGCGAAGAAGAGAACCAATTGGTTACTGGTAGGTGGCGGCGTTATTGGACTCGCGATAGGCGGACAGCTAACTATCGATCACGGATCAAATCTCGCGGAATCTTTGGGTGTGCCGCCGGTGATAATAGGTATGCTGGTGCTAGCTATAGGAACAAGTCTACCGGAATTGATAACCTCAATCTTTGCTGCAATAAAGGGCGAGGCCGATCTCTGTGTCGGTAACGTGATTGGTTCGAACATCTTCAATAGTTTATTTGTACTGCCAATCAGTGCGCTCGTCCATCCTCTTATGGTTCCAGAGGGAGGGGTGTTGGATATTTTCGCGTCGCTAATCTTTGCCGTATTTTTAATTCCCATATTTATCTTTGCCAAAGGGATTATGAATCGCCAGTTCGGAATCTTTTTTGTTGTTGCCTATATCGGATATATGCTGTTTCGGGTCATTAGCATCTAGCCGGTCGATTCTTTGTTAAAGAAATGCAGGTCCTATTTTCTTTTTTTAAAGTAGATGCTACTTCCCTTTAGTTGATCCTAGTCAAACTGCTTTGCTGCAATCAACTCTACACTGTTGCTATTCAATAGTATGGCAATAGGCAAAGGAGAAATTCTAGTGGCAAAGATAAGTAAAATATTCGCAGTTATAGATCCAACGACGGATAAGCAAGCCGCATTGACTAGTGCCAAATGGATAGCCAGCCAAGATTCTGCAGTGGCTCTACACGTATACGAAGCCATATTTGCAACAACCGATAATGTCGACGCCGGTGCGCTGCAGCGCGCCGAATTGTCGCGGCACCGGGCATGGGTTGAATCTCTGGTAGCGCCGATTCGGATAGCAGGAAACGACGTTACGGTAGAAGTTGAATGGACAAGTGAATGGCGTGACTCAATTGCTCCTGCTGCTGAACGCGCTGGTGCCGACCTAATTTTAAAAGCTGCAGGTTATCATAGTGGTGCGGGGCGCAGATTGCTCAAGACATCCGATTGGACGCTTCTACGCAATTCACATTGCCCAGTCTACCTAGTTAAGAAAGATAGCATCGAAGCCGGAGCAAAAGTGCTTGTGGCGCTGGATATGCAACGCGAAGATGATCTACACAATAGATTGAACGAACAAGTGTTGGATTACGGTCGAGCCTTAGTGGCGAGCATCCCTGGCAGTAGTTTACATGCTGTGACCGCCTATCCTAATTCGGATAACTTCGTCTATCCTGGCGATCTTGCAGAAAAAGTAGGAATAGAAAGTAAGCGAGCTCATGCTATCGAGGGATCTCCAGAATCCGTAATTCCGGAAGTTGCGCAAAAAACAGCCGCCAACATCGTAATCATTGGAACGGCAGCACGTGAAGGAATCAAGGCGGCGGTAATTGGTAATACCGTAGAGAAAGTTCTTGATGCAGTTGACTCAGACATACTCACTGTCAACGTAGGGTAGTAGGAAGCGGTTAGAGTGACCAATTCAGATCCACTCTAACCACATTTCTACACAATACAATTCAACGAGTCATTGTAGCTTGCTCCCAAGTCTTCGAATCAGTATTAGATTCCTTTGGGTTCCATGATCGCCTGATACAACAAGCGTCGGGAGGTGCCGCGAACATCTGGTGTTAGCGGACCTGCAACTTGAATCATGCCGACGAAGACAATGTCTTCAACAGGGTCGATCCAGAACCAGGTGCCGGCAGCGCCGCCCCAGTAGTATTCGCCTTTCGAGTAACTCTCTGCCTCTACTGGGTCAAGAATAACCGCGAAATCCAAACCGAATGCTGTGCCTTGTTGGTCTAGGGCGGACTCGGCCATTGCCTTTGGTGTCTGATCTCGATGCATCAGATCGACTGTTAGGGGCGCGAGAATGCGAACGCCATCCAACTCACCACCATTGAGCAGCATTTGGCTAAAGTGCATGTAGTCGGTTGCAGTAGATACTAAGCCAGCACCTCCCGATTCGAAGGCAGGGAGGCTTGTATAGTCAGCGCCCGGAAACATTTCGCTCGCAGTCAAAGCACCATCTTGATCGTATACGTACATTTGTGAGAATCGGTTTAGTTTTTCTTCCGGAACATAGAAGGCTGTGTCGAGCATGTTCAGTGGCGTGAAAATTCTCTCTTCCAAAAACTCTCCAAATTTTTGGCCCGAAAGGACTTCCACTAGATAGCCCTGCACATCTACGGATACCGAATACTCCCACTGCGAACCTGGCTGACTCTTCAATGGAATTTGCCCAAGCTTTCTTACGAAGTCTTTGCCAGTTTCATTTGGCTCAAGAATACCTGCAGCCGCAGCGGCGCCTAGTCCAGCTGCTAAGTAGGCGGAGTCAACAGGGGATTGAGAAAAAATGCCATAGCTAAGACCACCAGTATGGCTCATCAATTCGCGAATGGTCATCTTGTGATTGGCTGCTTCGGTAATCATGCTGCCGTCGGCATTGGTTCCGGTATAGACCTGCAAATCTTTCATCTCAGGAATGTATTGCTCGACAGGATCGGAGAGTTTGAACTTGCCTTCCTCGTAGAGAGCCATCAATGCGACGCCCGTTACAGGCTTTGACATCGAGTAGATGCGGAAGAGCGTGTCATTCGTCATTGGTGACTGGGCTTCGATATCTCGGTAACCCACTGACTCGAAGTGCATAACCTTGTTGTCGCGCGCCGCCATGGTGACAGCTCCAGCGAGTAGACCTTGGTCCACCAGATCTTGCATAGCAGTCGTGACACGGTTCAATCGTTCCGAATCCATGCCGACTTCTTCCGGCGCAACCAGTGGTAGCGGTGACTCGGCTCCAATTGAATTGCTGCTGGTGATTGTCGTTGTGTTGCAAGCAGTCAGCGTGCTCAGTACTGTGAACAATGCTATGAGCTTGGAAATATTCTGAAGGCAGTAAGAAGAATTGACCATGAGTGCTTCCTTTGTATCTAAACGCAAAATGCTCGAACCAGAGTACTTTGAAATAGAGGCATAGACAACTCAAGCTTAGAGGTAAGATTCGGAGTTAGGCTAATATTATGAAATCGAAGAACCACTCTAAGGGCGCATAATCCTCACTATATTTACAGCCCACGATATTAGGGATATAGTTGCTTTCAAACAACAGGAGTAATGCTATGAGTGGCAATAAATCCAGTTATTCTGAAGCTAGGGCCCAAGATCTTGAGTCTACTAAGTTACGACTAAAAGAAACTTGGGCTAAATTATCTACTGATGAGCAGGACCGCCTTGGCACGATACTGAAGAACAACCATCAATTCTTGTTGAATATTCGTGACGGAAACTATGAAGCTTTGCCAGACGGATTCAAACCTTTTCCGGAATTGCTAATGGGACATAGCTTACTGCATGATGACCCTGACGGGTTGCTCAATGATGCAGATACTGCGACTTATGTCGACGGCGATGGCTTGGTTTACTTCGGGGGCGTGGACTATGATCAAACTGATCCGAAATGGTCCTATACTCTTTTTGCGTGGGAAGAAACGAAAGGCCAAACACCTCCGTTTCCAAACAATCCGGCACAGGTTCAAATTCCGAATATTACAACTATAAACTTGTTTGGCGATTGGGGTGGAAACAATGCCGCTTCTCAGGCTGTAGCGACATGCGTTCAGCCGAACGACTTTCTAATTCATCTTGGAGATGTCTACTACGCCGGGACCGATGATTCAGGGTTCATCGAAGACAACTATGAGGGTAATAATTTCTTAGACATATGGCCAGGTAAAAGCAAAACTTCATTCGCCCTGAATTCTAATCACGACATGTATGCGCATGGCACTGGTTATTTCAATATGACGCTTGCTTCACCGACCTTTGCTTCGCAGAACGGCACCAGCTATTTCGCATTGTACAACGATGTAATCAGGATTGTCGGTCTAGATACTGCCTACTACGACAAAAGCCAGAGCGGCATGGGATTTATGAACGGAAATCTTGGCCCTGATGGTGTCGCTACTCAAGCAGGATTTCTGGAGCAGCAGGCGCAATTGGCAGCTGATTCTGGGCAGACACTTATACTTATGTCACATCATACTGGCTTGTCATTGGATGGCACTACACAAACAGATTTAATGGCACAGGTTGTAGCTAAACTTTCAGCCATGGAGGGAAAGAAAGTTATTTGGTACTGGGGGCATGAACATATAGCTGCAGTTTATAACGATATCATCGTAGCAGGTGTTCAAATTTCTCCGCGCTGTTGTGGTCATAGTTGTATACCCTGGGGAGTTGCAACAAATCTAGAAAACTCGACAGTCGCATGGTATGAGAAAGAAGTTTTGGGCCCCGGAAGCAATTATTTTGTAACCAACGGATATGCAGCACTATCAATTGACGAAAACGGAACGCTAACAGAGAAATTTTTAACACAGAATAACGCTGTTCACTGGTCGCAGTCATTTTAGGCAACGCCGATACCAGATTGTTTCTGGATAGACTAGACTTGACCTTATCGAATTGGCTTTCCTTGAAAAGCCAAAGCTGGCCAGTTCCTTAACTTCAAAATCAGTGTCGTGCCAACAGATTGGTGGGCCGAGATACTCGCCTATTCTTTTCATAGCTATGATGTTGTGCAAATTTCTTGGTGCACAAAGTTAAACAAGACGGCTTCGTGGATAACTATCGGGGGATTCGAATTATGTCTAGTGGCAGGCGTATTTGAATAGAGAGGGCTACGATATGGATTGTTGTGGATGGATCTGAGAATTATAGAGGACAGACAGCGGTGTTTTATTTGGAAAAGTAGTTGAAGTCAGATCTTAAGTTCTGTTTTACATGTTAATTCTGATCCAATTTCATGCCTCATATATACTAGTTAAAATTCCAATATGAGCGCCAACCTAAATGCATCTCTATCACTGCAAAAATTCTCGTTCGCTGCGGCCACTTTGGGTGCTCGAAGAACTGGGCTTAGATTACGAACTAGTCACAATGGCATTCCCGCCCCGATTCGAACACGAGGGTTATCTGGACATCAATCCCTTAGGCACTGTACCAAGTCTCAAAGATGGCGAGCTAACGCTCACAGAATCGACAGCCATCTGTCACTATCTGGTTGATAGATACGGGCCGACACCGTTGGCGGTACGCGCGGATGAGGCTGAATATGGCGAGTACTTAAATTGGCTATACCGCAGTGATGCGACACTAACGTTCCCGCAGACTCTGGTGCTGCGTTACACCCGACTTGAGCCAATCGAGAGAAGAATCCCGCAGGTTGTGGAAGACTATACGAAGTGGTACTTCTCTCGACTACGCAGCGTTGAATCGGCACTTGAGGGTAAAGAATTTCTCTGCGCAGATCGATTTACCATCGCGGATATAGCCGTGGGCTATGCACTCTTTATGGGGATTTCACTTGGCCTAAATGAGCACTACAAACCCAATTGTCAGCGCTATCTCTCGAGTCTTATGGCGCGAGACGGGTTCAAGCAGGCGATGGCGCAGGAATAGGCAGCCTCGTGCTGCAGCCAGCGACCCACAGTTAAGTAGATAGCAGGATTTCTTCATCCTATAGAAAAAATCACCGAGTCACGTGCTATGCTAGCCCCAGAATAACAAGCCAGAAGAGACCTACCATGAGTTTAAGCAGCGAATTTCTCGAAGACCTGGAACTCCTCAATCTATTTAATCTAGAGAGTTCACAGGGTGGCATAAAGATTCATCACGAAGCCGCCCCCGGGCGTATCGCCTCAGCGAAGCGCCTATTTACCAAGAACTTCATCACACTTGAAGACGGTGGTTACCTGACACCCCTGGGCCTTGATGCCGCCGCACATGCACAAGCCCTAGTGACCATGCTGCAGACGAAGTCTTAGCTTTCCAGCAATAGCAGCGACAAACTAATCTTCTGTTGAGATAGTTCTAGTCTCGCCGGGTGAGGTGAAAAGATCGAAGCTGCGCAGTTCGACCGGTCGCAGTAACGGGTCGGCTGGAATCGTGACTGGCACGTGTACTCCAACGCTTCTCTTCGCTTTAATTCTGTTATTCAAAATTTCTCGTCCGCTAGATGAGCTGAAGAACCAATACGGCGGAAATGCCATATGTGGGTTGTTACGATTCCAGTACTGCGCATCCTGCGCGAAATGCACATCGTTCGGGTCGGCGTCTCCCATATGCAATACTGTAGTATCTTCATTCAGAGTTACCCGCCAAACGATATTTTCTATGTCGAGTCTTCCCGTCGGCCAACCCGAGTGTGGAATACGCACCGCCTCGATCAGCAGTCCTTCCATGTTTAAAGTTACCGGTGCATCTTTGTACTCGAGATTTACCGCGGTTACACGCTCAAAAATATCGGCGTCATTATTGCTGCTCTCGCTGCGCATGGCGATGACCGCCTGGTTTGGCGCATACAGTCTTATGCTCGGTTGCTCCCTTAATAGGCGAACCATATCGATCGGAGAGAAATGATCGCCATGATGATGGCTAACAAACACGGCATCGATACCATCGTAGGGAGCTGCACCGGCGAAGAGTGCCTCTTCCAACTCTTCAGGCAGCAGCATGTATTGTCCATAGCTATTTCGAAACAGCGGGTCGAATAGAATCTTGGTGTCGCCATGCTCCACCATCAATCCTTCGTTCGCCATGTAATGAGCTGTGGACTCATGCGCCTGTACTCCTCCCATGTTCAGTAGTAGTAACGCTAGGCCGGCAATTATCTGTGATGCCTTCTTTGTCATAACTTCTCTCGTCGTTTGTCTCACTCTTGGACGATCGTCATTTCTTCTAAGAGATTAGTAGCGCCATCCATATATTCCATTACCCACAGCATGTAGCGTGCGTCGACGGAAATCGCGCGATTCTTCGCGTCGTCAAAGTCCCAGTCGCCGATGATGCTTTCGTAGACACCATCGAATAGTAGCCCAACAAGCTGCGCCTTACTGTTCATGGTTGCGGTGCCAGAATTGCCGCCGGTAATGTCTAGCGTGCTCAGGAAGTTTACCGGCACCGTGCCTAATGATGGCAGGGCGTAGTCACCATACTGTCCCGCGCGAATAAGATCCAACTGCTTCGTGGGGGCATTAAACGGATCTAACCCTGTGTCCTTGCCGAGTATGCCTTCCAGTGAGGTGAATGGCTGGTTGATTAGACCGTCTTTCGGTTGATTGCCGCGCACCTGGCCGAATGTAACTCTCAGGGAGCTATTTGCATCGGCATAGATAGGCTGGCCCAGGCTACGGTTATAGGCGATAACAGCCTCCATATACTCGGGGCGCCAGCGTTGAAATTGACCGCGTAGTTCTTTGCTTTCGAGCTCGAGTGTCATGCGCTCAGAGTAGGAGGCTACCGCGTAGCGAATCAATGGGTCATCGCTATTCTCAAATTCTTCGACGGAACTATCTAGCCATGCCAGCCGTGTCGCCTCGTCATCCAAGGATGTCTGTGCATAGCTGTTCTCGATAATCTGGTCTACCTGACCCTGATCGATATTGCTCGAAATTCCGAAGAAGGAATCAGTTGCCTGAGAGCGATACTGTTCGGGTAGTTCGGCATAGCGGGAAAGTAAGTAGCTAAGCGTAGCCTTGTCGACGGTCTCATCGAAGCGTCGGCTAATGGCTTGCATCGATTGACGCAAACGTCTTAAGTCTCGCTCTTGATAACCTGGCTCGCGTTCCGCATCTGGCTTCTGTTTTTCCATGGCTAGGCGATACAGGCGATGTGCAGCACTAGGCAGAGTTGCATAGCCCATATAGCTGCGCACAAGATCAGCCTCGCGTGCGGCATGATTTGAGTCTATCAACACTTCGAGTTGCCTTATCGCAGGCGAATACTGTTCGCGTCTCTGGGAGTCACTGTTGATCCACTCGACGAGATCGGTTTCCGCCTGTGTGCGTCTGTCGATAAAGTCGCTCTTCCCATAACTCTCCACCATAGACTGAAAGTTCTTCGAATAGTTATTCAGGCTGGCGAGTGTGTTTTCATAGGCGATGCGCGCCGCGCTACCTTCTGTGGAGTTCTCATTGATGATGCTGATGATGTCTTCACGAAAACCGCGCGCCTTTGGGTAGTACCACTCAAACTCGTTCTCGACTTCAGCGGTTGTACGGTAGCGGTTTGTGCCACCGGGATAGCCAACACCCATTACAAAGTCGCCATCTTCTACACCCTTCGCGCTAACTTCCAAAAAGCTCGCGGGAGAGTAGGGCACGTTGTCTTCGCTGTACTCTGCGGGTTGTCCATCTGTTCCCACGTAGGCGCGGTAGAAACCGAAGTCACCCGTGTGACGTGGCCACTGCCAGTTATCGATGTCGCCGCCGTATTTACCGATGCTTGTTGCTGGCGCATAGACCAGACGAACATCGCGAACTTCTAGGCGCTTGATTAGAAAATATTCCAAGCCCTGGTGAAAAGCGGAAACGCCACAGCGATGATTGCCCGACGATTCGCAATCCGCTATCAGAGACTTTCGGTTCGCCTCGATCGCCTTGTAGCGATCTATTCCAGAAGTTGACTTGATAACGCCTGCCAACACGTCTGAAGTCACGTCGGTTACTTCCTCGGTGACATACACGCGCGTACCTGGCGCAGTTGGAATTTCTTCGCCGAGTTGCTTCGCTAAGAACCCATCGACCAGCAGATTGTTTTCTGGCGTGCTGTTGTACTGCACGGAACCATAGACGCAGTGATGATTCGTCACCACCAAGCCCTGGGGTGATACGAACGATGCACTACAGCCGCCTAAGCTGACGACAGCATTCATCGGGAATTGATCCAGGCGACTAAGATTCTCGGGATTGATCTCGAGGCCTAGCTGCCTTAGGTGAGCACTCAGATCGGGCAGTTGATGTGGCTGCCACATGCCTTCATCGGCGACTGAGCTAGTGCCGATTGCAGCGAGGACTATAAGAGGTGCTAGGGCCCGGCGAACGATTCGCGCGGGTTCTTGCTTTGGCTTCATGGTACACAGCTTCATGGTAAACATTGTTAGGCCGTCCGGTTAGCTCGATAGGGATATAGAATTTGGTAAATGGTTTGGCGCTAGATATCAGCTATTTAGACTGAATCATCCATAAGATGCACATAATACGGATACCCAGTGCAGTATCGCAAGATTTATACCGCCAATTCCGCGCCAGAGTCTATGATCAGGGCGCTGCGACCGCCCAATAACGAGGGGCGTGGACTTCGGGCGCGTTAGCTTTTAGTCTAGTGCTCAGTTAAGCGGAAATTCCAACAATAGACTGCGGCAGGCCTTCTACTCAGTAAGCGCGAAGCCAGCAGCAAAATAGGGCCAAAATCCATGCACTCTTCGATCAAAATCTTGAGAACCTTCGCGTTTTTCTTTTCCTCAATCACTTTGTTGTTCTCCAGCCAGGTAATGGCGCAAGGCCTGACGGGTACAGAGAATGGCGAATGGCGCTATCTTGGTGGGGATGCAGGCAACACGCGCTACTCGCCATTGAATCAGATCAATGCCTCGAACTTTTCCGAGCTTGAGCAGGCTTGGATTTGGCGCAGCGATAATTTTGGGCCGAATCTCGACTACTTCTCGCGATCGACTCCAGTCTTTGTGGACGGCATGCTATACACCGTGGCGACTCCACGCCGACAGGTAATTGCGATGGATCCCGCTACTGGGGAGAACATCTGGACTTTCCGCGAACCCGCCACCGTCAGGCACCAGCGCTCGCCGAGGCAAGCTTACGGCAAAGGAGTCGCCTATGCCGAGGTAGATGGTCGGGGAGTTGTCTATATTACCACGCCGGGCTTCTTCCTCTGGGCGCTCGATGCCAAGACTGGCAGACCACTCGAGAATTGGGGAGAACCCGTTCCTCTAGAAGGTTTCGAACAGACCGGCGCGGTCGATCTCATACCGAAATTGGTGGAGGACTGGGCCCCATGGCAGGATTATGTGGTTGCCGGTGGCAGCTACGATCCGGACTACGGCATACCGCGCGAGCTTGGCATGGTTACCGCCTCCGCCCCGCCTATCGTTGTGAATGGTGTCGTAGTCGTCTTGGTTGGACACCAGCCCAGCTATGGGCAGACCCGTATCGAGAATGTTCCAGGGGACATCATGGGCTTCGATGCCGCTACCGGTGAATTCCTCTGGAAGTTCCATTCCATTCCCAGGCCTGGTGAGATCGGACATGAGACTTGGGAGAATGACGCCTGGCAATTCTCAGGGGATATCTCAACTTGGGCGCCTGCCTCTGCCGATCCTGAGTTGGGTCTCGTCTACATGGTGACCAATGCATCGACGGTACAGTCTTACGCGGGTCATCGTCCTGGCTACAACTTATTTGGCGGCAGCGTACTGGCGCTGGATGTGCAAACTGGCGAGCGCCGTTGGCACTATCAGATTCATCGTAGCGATCAATGGAACTACGACCTACCTACGCCGCCTATGTTGATGGACTTAACTGTGGATGGGCAAAGAATTCCCGCGCTGATTCAGAATACGAAACAGGGCCTCGTGTTCGCTTTCAATCGCGAGACCGGCGAGCCTATCTGGCCGATCGAAGATCGTGAGGTTTTTCAGACTCAGGTGCCGGGTAACTACACCGCTCCGACTCAGCCATTTCCAACTTGGCCGGAACCCGTTGACGGGATTGTCACGAACGGTCTTACCGAAGAGTTTGTTATCGATTACACGCCGGAGTTAAAAGAGCAGGCCATGGTAATCCTGAATGGCTATCGTGTTGGTGGCTTGTACGTTCCGGCTCTGCCGCAAGGACACGAGAATGATTACATCAACAACGTAGGCTGTATCGGTGGCGGCAATGTTATTCCCCATCCACCTGTCGGTGATCCGAGTACGGGCTTAATGTTCGCATCCCACGCGCGCAATTGTTTCGCGCCAGGGTTCATGCGGCCAACGAACGGCGTGGATAGAGACAATCCCAACTACCCAATCCCAGGTGCGGGTGGTGTGACACCGAATAGCACGCCGACTACCGGCAAGACGGTGGTGGCCTGGTTGCCAGGCGGTGGTGGCGGCCTACCTACCATAGATGGCCTCAGAGTCTTCAAGCCGATGGACAATCAACTGACCGCGTATCAGATGAATAGCGGCGAGAAGGCCTGGTCGATGGCGGTGGGCCCGACTCCCGATGCGATCAAGAATCATCCCATGTTGGAAGGGATCGATGTGCCGGAGTCTGGCGGTGTCGGCTGGTCGATCCAGATGGTGATGGATGATCTGCTGGTGCAAACTCGGGCATTGAGCGAGGGAGGAGTGCAGCAAATACCCGATGAACCCCTTGCGTTAAATGCACGCGACAAATTCACTGGCGAGATTGTCGGCAGTGTACCTCTGCCCGCCCCCGGTCAATACGGAATGATGACCTACATGCATCAGGGGACACAATTTATTGTCGTACAAATAGGCAGCTCGCGCACAGATTTTCCCGGAGGCTTAGTTGCTTTCAGACTGCCTAACTAGGATGCAACGTCGATGATGCTCAAGTCATGAAGCTCGCTATCGTTTATAGTCTTACTTGTTTGAGCACAGCGACATGCGCCTTCGCCGCAGAATCTTTACCGGATGCCTTGGTCGATCCCATACCCGAGAGGATTGAGAAAGGTGACATCACTGTTGTAGCACAGGAGTTCCTGAGGCTACCGCAAACATTAGATTCGAGTGACGTCCGCCAGACCAACGATGCCTATGCGCGACTGCAATATATGCAGCCGATTCCAGACGAATCAGGGCGGCTCGTTATCAATGAGTTACGCGGTGTACTCTACATCTATGATGAGGCGGCGAATACCCTTGACGCGTTTCTGGATATTCGCGATGCGGGAATTGGCTTCGATGACTCCATGTTCCCAAACGAAACCGGCTTAGCGGGATTCGCCTTTCATCCGCAGTTCGCTCAAGCGGGTCGTCCTGGTTACGGCAAATTTTACACGGCGTTTAGTGCGAACTCAGACAGCGGTGTAGCAGACTATCTGGATGATAACTCTGAGAACCATGAGAGCGTGATACGCGAATGGACAGCGACTGATGCAAGCGCCAGCGTTTTCTCCGGCACATCGAGAGAGATATTTCGCATCGGTCAGTTCGCGCAGAACCATAACATTGGTACTTTGGCGTTTAACTATGCGGCGAGTCCTGCAGATTCAGACTACGGCCTACTCTTCGCCAGTTTCGGCGATGGTGGTGCGGCAAACGACCCTGATGAAAATGGACAATCTCTCGCTACGCCGATGTCATCTATCATTCGCATCGATCCCCTGAATTTCGATCGTGGCACCAACTACGCGATACCAGACGACAATCCGTTTATTGATCGTTCGGGTGTGGCGCCTGAGATATGGGCCTACGGTCTGCGCCACCCGCAACACTTTTCATTCGATAGCGACGGCACGATGTACATCGCCGACATCGGGCAGAACCAGATCGAGGAAATTAATATCGGTGTCAAAGGAGCGAACTATGGCTGGCGTGTGCGCGAGGGCACGTTTGCAACGGCCTTCGGCATAGGTAATGTGCGGCCGAACCCGGTCTACCCCAAGCCGAGTGATACTCAGGAATTTGCCTACCCAGTCCTTGCGTTCGATCACGACGAGGGCAACGCCGTGGGCAGTGTCTTTGTGTACCGTGGAACAGAAATAGCCGAACTAGTTGGCAAGGTCGTGTTTAGCGACATGGTCACTGGCCGTGTCTTCTATGCCGAGAGTGAAGGCTTGCAAGCAGGCAGTCTAGGGCACATCAATGAGTTGCGCATCCTCCTTGACGGCGAGGAAGTGAATGTGGGCGATGCTGTTGGTATGGCCAACACCTATGGCGGCGGTAAGCGGGCAGATTTAAGACTTGGCATCGATGCCGAAGGCGAACTCTACCTGCTAACCAAAGCCGATGGCTGGGTAAGAAAACTCGTAGCGGAATAAGAAATAAAAATTGATCGGCTTTCGACTGATGTCGTGATTGTTGGCCGGCCTTCTCATTACATCGGAGGCTCTATGAAACGTCGTTTGTTCTTACACGCAGGCATTGCCGCAGCTGCCGCTCTTCCCTTTGTAGCGTCGGCGCAGACACCCTTGCCCGAATATCAGTTTAGAGATTGGTCTGGTAACTCGCCACTGCGCTATCCCGATCCCGACCTTATAGCGCTGGATCCCAGCTTCCAGCGTTATATTTTATTCAACACGCCGATTCAACGACACCACACCGGTACGCTCTGGGCAGAGGGACCGGCTTGGAACGGCGTTGGTCGTTATCTAGTCTGGAGCGATATCCCTAACGATCGTCAGCTGCGCTGGATCGAAGACGATGGCAGGGTGACAGAGTTTCGTAAGCCGGCAGGAAATAGCAACGGCAATACATTCGATCATGAAGGCCGGCAGATTTCCTGCGAGCACGGTGGGCGTCGCGTAGTTCGATATAACTACGATGGCAGCGAGACGGTTATTGCTGACAGCTTCGAGGGCAAACGTCTGAATTCTCCGAACGATGCCGTCGTCGCCGCCGACCATGCTATCTGGTTTACCGATCCGCCCTATGGCATCCGAGGTAATTACGAAGGAACTCGTTCTGAATCGGAATTGCCTAACGCAGTCTATAGGGTAATTCCTGACACAGGCCAAATCAGCAAGGTAACGGATGAGATAGCGGCACCGAATGGTCTCTGTTTCTCGCCGGACCAGAGCAAGCTATATGTCGCCGATACTGGGCGGGGCCGGGAGATAAAGGTCTGGGATGTCGATGGCGATCGACTGCGTAATGGCAGACGCCACGCGCAGCTGACGCTTCCGGGGACAGACACGGTAACCTCCGCAGACGGAATTCGCTGTGATGTCGATGGCAATATCTGGGCGGGTGCCAGACCAGGGGTGCAGGTTATATCTCCCGCAGGTGACACGATCGGTGTCATCCGCCTTCCCGAAGTCTGTGCCAATGTCTGTTTTGGCGGGGCCAGACGCAATAGATTGTTCATGACTGCTAGCCAATCGCTTTATTCAGTCTATGTAGGTGTGCGCGGGGCAGGAATCGCGTAAGCTTGAGCGCTCGACGAACTAGCTCCTATGAGCCAACAAGCAGAATCCTATGACTAGCAATACACCGATCTACCCTCACGGCAACGTGGAAGAAATTGCCGACGATCTCTTCATGCTGCGCGGCAGCATCAAAATGAACCCCCTAGTTAGGATCACCCGTAATATGGGTATCATAAGAAATGGCGACGAGCTGTCTCTGATAAATCCCGTGCGCGTCAGCGCGAAAGTAGAGGCGCAGCTTGCGAAACTAGGGAAGATCAAACACGTTGTTCGCCTCGGTTGTTTTCACGGTGTAGACGACCCCTACTATGTTGAGAAGTTTGGTGCGCAGATGTGGGCGCAGCCGGGTGGTACCACCTACACAGAGCCGAAGATAGATAAAGAACTCGATAGTGTTGCCCCTCTTCCTTTCGATAACGCAGAAATATTCGAATTTGCAGGTACGAAAGAACCTGAATGTGCTCTGCTCATTAAGCGCGGCACGGGAATTCTTTTTACCTGCGATGCAATACAAAACTACGGCGACTACAGCTACAACAATATTCCGGCGAAAATTCTAATGCCCTTTATAGGATTTCCTCGCACCACGCTAGTCGGCCCCATCTGGCTGAAACTTCAGACTCAGGAAGGCGAGACTCTGGAGCCGGAATTCCGAAGATTGCTAGGACTTAGGTTTGATAGACTGCTTGCGGCTCATGGCACTCTATTGAAAACGGGCGCGCATGCGGCAGTAGAGCGCGCCGTGAACAAGGCGTTCGAGAGCAAGAAATAGTTTAGAAAATAGTTTAGAAAATGGTTTAGAAAGTAGAAATTTACACCAGCGAAGGAACTGTACATGGCTTTACCAGAATCTCTGCGAGGAAAACTCTCGCTACCTGTAGTCGGAGCACCACTCTTCATTATTTCCAACCCAGACCTTGTTATTGCTCAGTGTAAGGCTGGTGTCATCGGCTCTTTTCCAGCGCTGAATGCGCGGCCTGCCGAGGTCTTGGACCAATGGCTCACACAAATCACTGAGGAGCTAGACGCACACAATCAGGCGAATCCCGATAGCCCAGCCGCACCTTATGCGGTGAATCAGATCGTACACAATTCCAACGACCGTCTTATGTATGATGTCGAGATGTGCGTGAAGCACAAGGTGCCAGTTGTCATTACATCTCTAGGTGCGCGACCTGAAGTATTCGAGGCGATTCACTCCTATGGCGGTATATGCTTGCATGATGTCATCAACAATCGATTCGCGCACAAGGCAATTGAGAAGGGAGCCGATGGCCTAATCTGTGTCGCGGCAGGTGCCGGAGGTCATGCTGGCACTCTATCGCCTATGGCATTTATTCAAGAAGTTCGTGAATGGTTCGATGGCCCCGTACTCCTATCTGGTGCGATTGCGACCGGTGACGCCGTGCTCGCCGCTCAGGCGATGGGCGCCGACCTCGCCTATTTAGGTTCTGCGTTCATAGCTACCGATGAGGCAAATGCCGACCCGGCCTATAAACAAGCTCTGGTCGACTTTGCGGCTAGCGATATCGTGTATACGAATCTTTTCACCGGTATCCATGGAAATTATCTGAAGCCTTCCATCGAGGCGGCAGGCATGGACCCTGATAATTTGCCCGAGAGCGATCCATCGAAGATGAATTTCGGTTCTGGAGGCAGCAGCAAGTCCAAGGCCTGGAAAGATATCTGGGGCTGCGGGCAGGGTATCAATGCGATCAAGACAGTCGCACCGGTCGCAGATTTGGTTGCACGCTTGAGAAGCGAATACGACGCGGCGAAGCAACGAATTCTATAATTGTCCTATTGCTACTTATCGGTCTTGATAGGTATAACTACATCGCTGAGGTTCTGCTCTACTATTGTGCGAATCTCAAGCGCCAGGTCGCGGTAGAACGATTTCTCTGGTGAGGTTTTTCTCCATACTAGAACGTGGTTCCGCACCACGTTAACCCCTTCGACATCTGCGATGCGTAGCTCATTCGCCTCACGTATCTCAGATTTAACATAGAGGGCTGGCAGGAAGGCGGTTCCCATACCCATCACTACCATCTGTCTTAACGTGTCTAGGCTCGTGCCTTCGAAATCGCGGCGTACTTCCGCGCCGACTTTCTCACAGAGCTCGACGATCTGGCGGTGAAACAGGTGATGTTCACTGATAGTCAGGACCTGCTCACCGAGCAAATCCATGCGGTTTAAGCGTGGCTTACGTGCCAGCCTATGTTCCATAGATAGCGCAAATTTAAGAGGCTCTCGAAATAATGGGAATACCGTCAACTCCTTAGACATGATTGGCTGGGTGCTTAGTATTAGGTCATGTCGTCGGTCTAGTAGCCCGGCCTCGAGATCGCTAGGCGCCTCTTCGCGCACATACAGTTTCAGATCCTGATGCTGTGAGTGAATAGGGCTGAGGATGTGTGGCAACAGGTAAGGGCCCAAGGTTGGGGTTACGCCTAGCTTATAGGTGCCCATCCCTCCGCCGGAAAGCGTTCGCGACTTACCCGCGAAACCGTGTACTTCCTCTAGTATTCGCTTGGCGCTTGGTAATAGCTCCCGGCCCTCTACGGTAGTAGTCGACCCATTCTTACTGCGCTCGAACAGTTGCAGATCGAGCAGTTTCTCCAAGATCGCTATCTGATTGCTCAGTGCAGGCTGAGTAACATCTAATCGGAATGCCGCCTGTCGGAAACTGCCACTTTCAGCTATCGCAGTGAAGTAGCGAATCTGCTTCAAGCTTACGCGGTCCGTGATTTCCATGTAAACCCGTCTTAATTATGATAATAAAAAATAATAACAATCTAAATAAATACCGCTAACGATTATCACTTCCAGCAATCTAGAATTCAAGCCGTCAACCAAGTTAATTAATAAATGGTTTTAGGAGTCTGGTAATGGAAAAAGTGATCTCGGGATTTCTGCGTTTCAAATCGTCTGAATATGTGCAGCGCAAACAACTCTTCGCCGACTTGGCCAACGGTCAGAACCCAGAAGTGTTGTTCATCACTTGTGCGGATTCCCGCATCGATCCCAACATGGTTACTCAAACAGAGCCGGGCGATCTATTCATCATACGTAATGCCGGAAATATCGTACCACCACATTCGAAGCAAGCTGGAGGTGTAACGGCGTCGATCGAATTTGCAGTTGCAGCACTGGGTGTTAGGCATATAGTAATTTGCGGACATACTGACTGTGGAGCGATGAAGGGAGCGCTTAACCCAGCGGGTCTAGATGGGCTACCACACGTTCAAGAATGGCTAGATCATTCGAGAGCTGCCGTAGACGTTGTAAAAGCTAAACACGGTCAGGCAACTATTGACGAGTTGAGTGATGTGACAGAAGAGAACGTTCTGCTTCAGATGCAACATTTGCGAACTCATCCGGCTGTGCTCAGCCCTCTTAGTACGGGTGACGTGGATTTGCACGGTTGGGTATATGACATAGAGCACGGAACAGTAAATGCCTATTGCGAAGACAAGAAGTCGTTTGTTCCAGTGGAAGAGCGTTATGCGGACCTTATTCAGGAACTTGCTGCTGCGGAAGAATCAAAGACAGCTTAGTTTCCTTTCTGGCATGACGTCGGCGGGGCTTATTCCTAGTCGTCACTATTTTTTTGAAGAAATTTACGAAGGTAATCAGAATGCTTGGCATTCATAGTAAAAATCTACGCGGTGATTTATTTGGTGGCCTCACCGCCGGTGTCATCGCGCTACCATTGGCGCTTGCCTTCGGCGAGGCATCGGGTGCCGGTCCTATCGCTGGTCTCTATGGAGCCATTATTGTTGGTTTCTTCGCTGCGCTTTTCGGTGGTACTGAATCTCAAATCTCCGGGCCAACAGGCCCTATGGTCGTTGTGTTTGCAGGCGTATATGCCACGTTGAATGGCTCTCCCGAATTAGTTTTCGCGGTCGTCGTGCTCGCAGGACTAATACAAATTCTTTTCGGCGTTCTGCGTTTTGGTCAATACATCCGGCTCGTTCCATATCCGGTTGTGTCCGGTTTTATGAGCGGCATCGGCTGCATCATAATCGCGCTGCAGTTTAGTCGCCTCTTCGGGCACGAACCGGAGGGCGGCGGAACGATTCCTGCGCTGGCGGCTATACCTGGATCGATCATGGACCCGAATTTCGTAGCTTTGGGGCTTGGAATACTGACTTTGCTAATCGTGTTCAAGTGGCCCAAGACCTGGGGAAAATATGTTCCAGCACCCTTGGCTGCATTGGTAACTGGCACCGTTGTTAGCGTCATGATTGGTGGGGCACCAGTTCTGGGAGACATTCCAACAGGCTTGCCTTCGTTCATCATGCCGGCTTTCAGCGAAGACTCATTTTTTATTGTTGTAGAAGCAGCGTTTATACTCGCCATACTGGGAGCGATAGATAGCCTGCTGACCTCTCTGGTAGCAGATAATATGACTCGAACGAGACATAATTCGAACAGAGAGCTTATCGGTCAGGGCATAGGCAATACAGTTGCTGGATTGTTCGGTGGCGTTCCCGGAGCAGGTGCAACAATGCGAACGGCTGTAAACATTCGCAGCGGCGGTCTAACCAAAGTATCTGGTATGACTCACAGCCTTTTGCTCTTGGCAGTAGTAATTTCATTGGGGCCACTTGCCTCGCAGATTCCTCACGCTGTGTTGGCGGGATTATTGGTTAAGACTGGCTATGACATCATCGATATCGCCTACCTGAAGCGGGCACACAAGGGACCGCGGTGGGATTTGGCTCTCATGGTGCTAGTAGTATTCCTTACAGTATTCGTTGACTTGATCACGGCGGTTCTTATTGGTGTTGTAATGGCAGCACTGGCCTTCGTGAAGCAGATCGCCGATGCGCAACTTAAAGCGCTGGGCGATGTGACTAACGACGGGCTTTCTGTTGATCTCAGTGCAGAAGAAGAGGCGCTACTCGAGCAAGTAGGAAATCGAATTAGCCTATTCGACTTCGGCGGTCCGCTGAGTTTCGGTGCTGCGGCTGATGTAGGACATCAGGTGCGGGAGAAGTCGAAACATGTTTCTGCTCTAATTCTCGATTTCAGTCGCGTGACTCATGTTGATGTCTCTGCCGCAAGAGCCATGGAGACCATTGGTAGCGATGCGCACGCAGCGAATAAGGAAGTCTATGTATCGGGAATGAACGATGAGGTTCGTACCATGCTCAAGGGACTCAACAACGAGTATTGTTTATCGCACGGTATTAATTTCGAGACGCGTTTGGAAGCTATTAAAGATGCTGTCAAATACTTAGAAGACATTGAATCTAGGGGAGCAGGTTCAGACCCATCTGCTAGTGCAAGTAGATGAAGTTTTTTCATTGTGCTCTCATGTTGGCAAGATTCTTTCGGACAGAATAAAAGCCAATATGTCGCAAGTCCAATCTATGCCGCCGCTGGTCTGACTAGTTCCTAAGCTCTACACAATCTGCAGCGCTCTGTTCGTTCTCGCTCATGAAACGATACAGAGTGGCGCCAATTGCTTCCTTGTCGCGAATCGCATTGGATAGAATCTGCAAACCTGCTTCGCTGCAAACGCCCGAAAATAAATCACGGCCATAGCTCTGCTGGAAATAATTATCTCGGTTCGCCGCTAAGTCGCTGAGGTTTGACGTGAGTTCTGGCAGTAGTTCTAGCTGTAACTCTTCTTGTCCTGTAGGGAAAATAGATCCCATGGCCGCACGTAAGTTTGAGAGTGGCAATGGATTCTCGGTGTCGAGGATTCGAGCCGCCCATTCCTGTTTGATGGAGAGATCGACGAGTGCCGCCTCTGCAGCAATTGCTGCACG
>NVUL01000008.1 GCA_002401885.1 SAR86 cluster bacterium | reverse complement strand
CTAGTGAGCAGGCCGATCTGCGCATCGCCGATTTAGAGAGGCGTCTCGCTCTGGCTGGAGAATCTACCGAAGAATCTGCGTTCAATATGTTCGAGAGAATGGACTTCAATTTCTCGGAGATAGATAAACTCTGGGCCGCGCGACGCGTAATTAATGGCTCAATAGAGGATATACAGTCGGAGATCGCGAAAATCGGTCTGGTGAACGAAGGACAGAATGAAACCACGGCTGCAAATAGTCAGCAGATCGCGTCTAGCAATCGGTCGGTAATGGCGAGTGAGACGAAGATCAATGCCCTGAACACTGATGTTGCTGCAATAGTGCAATCTGTTAGTGGGCTAAACACTTCAGTTCAGGAGTTAGATGCAATGCGCGGCGATCTTTCCTCGATACGCCAGTCCCTTAATAGCGGCGACAGCACCGTACTGGGCCTGGTTGGCAGATTGGAATATATCGAAGAATCCATGGAGTCTGTGAATGCCCACAGGCTGCAGATCAATGAAAGCCTGTTCCGCCTTCAGGAAAACCTCGAAGCGTTACAGATTTCATCTGGCATTCAGTAGTAGCAGGCCTCACTCTCCGGTAAAGCGTGGTTCGCGTTTCTCGATAAATGCGGTTACGCCCTCTTTGAAATCAGCTCGCGAGGCGCAGTCGGCAAAATATTCGGCTTCCGCTTGCAGCTGTGACTCGAATTCACTTTCCAGAGATCGGTAGAACAAGGCCTTGGTATTGCCATAGACGTGTGTGGGGCCGGCGGCCAGCCTGCTAGCCAATTTTTGTGTTTCTGCTTCCAATTCATCATCAGGAACAACGAAATTGATCATTCCGATATCCTTTGCAGTTTGAGCATCGAAGCGATCCCCTAGCAGGGCTATCTCCATAGCCCTCTTGATGCCAACGGCGCGCGGGAGATGAAAGGAGGAGGATCCGTCCGGGCTCGTGCCAATCTTGCAGTAGGCGAGGGTGAAGAAGGCGTCCTCGGCGGCTATAACTAGGTCGCATGCGAGCGCCATACTGACTCCGGCACCTGCTGCCGCTCCTCTGCAACTCGCGATAATGGGTTTAGGCATCCTGCGCATGGCGAACATGATCGGGTGGAGGTCGTGAATGCGTAGCATGAATTCCTTTCTGATTTCATCTGCTGGTTTCTTGATGGACTCGCCCATGCCTTTTACATCACCACCAGCCATGAAATGGTCTCCGGCGCCGCTAAGAACAACGCAGCGGACCGAAGCATCAAGCTCCACATCGTGCAGCGCGGTACAAAGCTGGGAGCGCATGTCCATACTGAGCGCGTTTCTGGCCTCAGGGCGGTTCATGGTGAGTGTGACAATGCCATCGCTAATTGAGACTTCGAGGTGAGACATGGGCTGATCCTGAGTTGAGACTTGCTTTGGGGTTAACTTGGCAAAGGGCGGTCAGTATAACGTCAGAATTTACTGGATTGACAGTCCGTGATTTTGATCTTGGCAATAGCTCTGGTTTAGGTATAATACGCGCCCTTCAGGGGCTAATAAGCTTTTTGATAAATGCGGATGTGGCGGAATTGGTAGACGCGCTAGATTTAGGTTCTAGTATCGCAAGGTGTGGGAGTTCAAGTCTCCCCATCCGCACCATATAACTAATTGATATATAACAATATTATTTTATGCCCGGCATACAAAAGAGCATAGTGTAAATTCCTTGTTAGTTGTCTCTGTTGTGCAGTAATCGCACGGTAATGTTGGGAGACGGAGTCTCCCAACATTAAGAAAAATTTTTCAGTTTTACCTCCCGTTGAAATTCCTCTAGATCGCTGTGATGCACGTGCAAATCTTTAAACATAATCGATCGAATCCATTTTGATTTAAGATCGTAGCCACCATTTTGGTTTTCAATAATGTTGTTGTTCGAGAGAGTTTTCTTGTCGATAGTGTAAAGTTCATTTTGTGAGTTTATTCCGAAAACAATAGCGGTTGATTTTTTACAAACGAAGTCTATGAAAATTTGCATTTTCTCCTGCAGCTGCTCCTCCACTCCTTGTAATGACAAATCGGATGCTTGCCCAAAGTTGACTCGAATGGCTTCACCTAACTCTCTTGGTGTCTCGATCTCTTTGTCTAGCTTCTTTTTCCTCTCGGTTAACTCTTTAATTTGCCGATCACTTGATTCGGTTTGCAAAGGATCCAGCCCGTGGTAGATGAGCAAAGTGTCGATTTGGTTTTTTAAGGTGTCGCTCTCACTTATTTTTTCGAACTCTTCTTCGTCAGTTAGTGCATATATCTTTTTAGGAACAGTTGAATAGGGAATCTGACCATCATTTTCCCTCCAAATTCGGTATGGAGCAGTCGCGAGTTTGAACAGGAAGATACCAACAAAAATGAACACTCCCATTAGTATGCCTGTTAACAAAGTGATTTCTACACTGCGCCCAGTTGCGGTCAAATCCCCGCCGTTCTCCACAAAATCCACAGCTCCTACTGCGAGCGCTCCAAAAAAAATGAAAATCGATTCAATTCCCGAATGCTTAAAAAATGCGTTTGTAGTAGCCCAGAAGCTGTCACGCAGTAAATAAGCCTCATATGCTGCATAATTTTTGATTTTCCCCATGCAGCCATCCTCGCCATAAATTGGTATAGAAAGTTTATCAGACCTAAGTATCACAAATAAAATATATCTATTTTTGTGGCATAGTTTTCAGCATAGTTGGGGGGTTTTGAGGGGGTTACAGGGGAGGGTCTGAAATGCTTGAATTTAGTAAGCTGTTGAAACCGTTGCCGTTGCTGATTCATAGTATGTTATCAATGTGGAGTATTTCCGTTCAAGTCTCCCCATCCGCACCAGATTTATGTAAAACCCTTCATGGTAGCCGATGATTAAGCGTATATTGGGAAACGACAGAAGTTTCCTTCCTAACGACGAAACTATAGAGTAAGAGTATTAGTCCCAAGAAGCTGAACTGAGACTCCCTTAAGTTGTTAAATTGTTAGTGTCCCCACTTCCACTTCCGGCGTCGTCATACGGGCCGATCAGGTGTGGCTGTCAACGTCATGCCCTAGAGTAAGAAGGTTAGTTACTCAAGGTCTACTTCTATATTGAGATTTGCTTTGGACGAAGCGAAATTAATATTCCCTACAGTAAGTTTTTTGCCAGTCAAGGGTATATCTTGCTCTAGTTTCGAAAAGTCTAGGAGCTGCGTTGGATCCTTTTTAGCAAGTAATTTATTTGCAATTTTAGTCAAACCAATTTTTATATTGGCCTTGAATTTTTTGATAGATATTTTGATAGTAAAATCCAAATTTTCGAAAGTCGGAGTAACAAAAACTTTCTTTTCCTTGCTTGTGAGGTTCAGTTTCACCGACCCTGCGTTCAAAGTTAATCCCGAATCCTCGTTTTTCAGATAAGTATGGCTGTTAAACAAACCAATTCGATAATCAACTCTGATTTTGAATTTAATCTTGAACTTTACGCCGTTAAGGGAAATGGGGTTTGCCAAAATTATCTTGCTGGGCTGATAAATCTCTATTAGGAGGGTTTCTACTGTCGTTGACTTTATTTCTAGGAATATCTTAACAACGGCGGCAGCTGCTTTTAAAACCACTTTTGCGGCTTTTTTAATTGTCCGTTTGATCCAGCTACCAAAACCCTTATTTGGCCCGTTTAAAGCGAAAATTTCAATTTCGGACAATTCCCCGATTTTTTTAACAGTAGCGGGGTTTCCTGCAAATGCTGGCACAGTCACCTTTTCTCTTTTCAATTTTTTCAAAAGGTCTAGAAACACTTTGGTATCTTTCTTGCCATACTCCTTAATCAATGACTCAGCTGGATTATCGTTTAGGAGGAGAAAGAACAGATTTTCGGATACTGCATCTAGCAAAGAGTCGTACACTTCATTCGTGGCACGAGAATTGTTTTTAGTGAAATCTACATTATCAAACTTTACCAAATCGGGAATGTCAGATGCATCGAAGATAGATCTATTTGGCGCGGCATCAAACTTTAAGGGCCAAATAAATTTGTTAGCTACTTTACTTGCGAGTTCTTGGTCGACTTTTACCAGCATATCTTTACTCATCTTAGGCTTCTCCGTTAGATGGTTATTTCGTAATCTTGAAATTCAGTAAGATTCCTGCGTCAAGTTGGGATT
The DNA here is from genome assembly GCA_002401885.1 of SAR86 cluster bacterium. Classification (GTDB taxonomy): domain Bacteria; phylum Pseudomonadota; class Gammaproteobacteria; order Pseudomonadales; family Pseudohongiellaceae; genus UBA9145. Next base: position 56,158 of record NVUL01000008.1, on the reverse strand, counting down.
ATTCAGTGCTATTTTGGGGAAAGGTTCTAGTGTGAAGCCCGACTATAGGCCCAGAACCCCTGACATTCAAGGGTACTTTATGCTTGTTTCTTGCTGTTTATGCGGCTTATTTGAGTGATTGTTGGCCTCTAATCCGCGCGTTATGGGGACACTAGAATAATTTCAATAGGCAGTGGTCAAAAATTGAAGGAGCGACTGTGTAAGGAGGCTAAGCATTTCTCGAAATCAAGGGTAGGGCATTGCCCAGTCAGTTTGGTACAAATTTGGTACACATTGAAGACCTTGTTAGACCAGCATAGACAAACCGCCAAAATCAACTAACCGTGGAGTGCCTTAGTATCAATGGTCTGGAAGGGTCTGATGTGGTCTTGAGTTGTTGCCTCACAACGTCAATTTGGAGTTCAAGTCTCCCCATCCGCACCATATTTCCCCAAGCGCAAAAATCTTTTTGATTCAGTGAATTAGAGTGGGTCTAAAAACCTCATTTTTGCTAGCTTACCTCCTACAAGTTCTCAAACAGCGATTTACTAACGTTAAATCATTAACTTATCAGTGTCCCGTTTTCTATTATGGAGCTATAGCTCCCGATCCAGACCAGGTTCCATTGCAATTGACTGTTCCTGCAAGCTGAAAAGTACTAGACCATGATCCCCCCCCAGATAAAGAGTCACCTGACCTGGCTATTGTTCCGATCCAGGAGGCATCTCCAGCGGAGCCTTGCGTAGTGGCGAAGTTACCCGTGTTGCTTATATTGCCATTGACAGCACCCGAATCACTGCCTGAAAAAGAACCGCTAAAACTTCCATCCGAACCGATCCCCAATGATAATGTTCCACTGACATTCTGCGAGGTGCCAAGCGAGGCATTCACACATAATCCACTCCAACCCCCTGAAAAAGAACCCTGGTATGGTGAAGTTGTAGTTGGCGGTTCAGTTGGTGGAGGTTCGGTAGTTGGCGGTTCAGTTGTTGGAGGCTCAGTGGTAGAAGGATCAGTGACCGGAGCATCTTCGCACAACGCGCTATTTAACAAGCACAATCCTGATTCACGGGTTTCAGGTAGCACTCCCGCGCGAAAACCAGCGGCGAATACATCGCTTTGCCGCTGGACTTCCCGAAGATAGGCATCGTAAGCGTCGGGGCCAATGTTAAACACTCCCGCTGCATCCAACGCAGTGCCTACACAGGGGACAATTGTATCAATAATTGTTGGCGCAAATTTCAATACCATGCGAGAGAGTAAGGCACCATATACCTCGTGTGTATTTACTCCATCTAGAGCAGTTACCTTATCAAGGTCCGCATAAAAGGTTATGGCGGTAGGGCGCAATGTTTGGACAACAAACAAAGTGGTCGCCAGTTTTTTTGGAAAACTAACTATGCATGTAAGATCAGATGCGCTTAGAGCATGTATTGAGACATTGTCTTCGAACCCTTGTAACTGGATATCGCCATTAAATAGCGGGATTAGCGTGCTTGATATAGAGGTTACGAACCCTCCAATTTGTTCAGCCCGATCCAGTGCTTCAGTTTGAGTGAGACCCTCGATGCCAAAAAAATTGTCGTCTTGCTGCGTTAAAGCTCCAACTAGGCGATCTATCTCCGCAATAGAATCGATATCTAGTTGTAAAGTCTCACCGGCTATTTGTGCAATTATTGACACACTACTAGGGTCAGCAATAATAGTTTCGATTTCAAATTTCAATTGAGAATAGTCACCTATCAATTCTGATACAGTATTATCGAGCACAGAATTTGATAGTTCTCCGCCTGCAAGTGTTTCAAGTTGAGTTTGATGCTCTTGAGAACTACGAAGAAGTTGAATTGCCCCTTCAAGATACGCCACAGTTCTGGTTCCCACGGGTTCATCAAAGGAGGGCAGATCAGCGATTTGCAGTCCAGCTAATCTATTTGTTGTGAACGTAAAAGCTCCTGCGATCTGGACTACTTGGACATCCACTGTTCCCGAGCCGATTTCGCCAGTTAGCGGATGACTAAATGGCGGGACTGAAACTTTGACAGAGTTTGAAGTGGCATCGATAGAGGGGACCTCGATGGAAAAACCTTCACTATYTGAAAAGACAATCGACAGCTCGGCATYTGGATCATAATCGGACCCCGCCATAAAAATTGTCAGGAGTTCTCCAGGAACAACAGATGTGGAATTGCTCCCGACAATATCGAGATCAAATGAAAGGACACTAAAGCTGATTTCACTAGAGAGTTCACTTGCCTTCTCTTCAGAGTGCGTAACAATTGCAAGAAAATAGGTTCCATTCGGAACACCAGGAATTGTTACAAGGGATAAATTGCCCAATAGTACGGAGTCCAGATACTCGTTTGAGGAGACCCCATAGAACAGCTCATAGTCAGTTGCAGACTCAACCGCCGACCAGCTCAGAGTAATTGTATCCCCATCAATCGAAACCGCAAAATTCTCTGGCGGTGGAATGACAATCTCAATAGGAACAACTTCCTCAATGAGTACATTTACTTCATTGGAAAAATCACTTTCAGAATTTCCACTGTATGCAGAAATCACTACATAATAGCTGCCAGCGGTGACGTTCTCCGCGGCAATGGAAGTTACATTATTTAAATCTACTGAACCAATATAAAGGCTTGGAGAAACTCCGTAGTACAAGCGATAACCCTCGGCATCATTTACTTCTGACCAGGAAAAACTAAGGCTGGATCCATCAACCAATGATGTTAGATTTCCCGGTGGGGATAGATTGATTTCGGGTTCGGGTTCGGGTTCGGGTTCGGGTTCGGATTCGGGTACTGGAGTTGGGTCTGGATCGGTATCATGATCGGAATCAGTGGATGTGAAAACATGATCTTCATAAATCAAGTAATCAGATGAAACTTGCATAGATCCATTGGCCCCAGTTTGAAATTCAATTCCTATGTTTACGTCGGAAGTATCAACACCGCTAAACGATCCGAGAGGAAGGGGACCCGCGCCAGTATCATAGTAGGAAGTTATGGTTGATCCAATTCGAGATATTATTAATAGCCCGGATGTGGCCTCGGTAGGGATGCTAGAACCATTCGGATCGTTACAATAAGCGCTGCCCACATAGTTCTGGTGATCTTGCTGATAAATAGTCACCAAAAGACATTGATTTTCCCATATTAAAGAGAGAGCAAGACTTGGAGGGCCTCCCGAAAAAGTCGTGGCGTTTGAGTGGAAATCTCTGAAATCGAGAACAAATTCCACATCCCCAGTGAATTTTCTTGTAGATGTAAGGTTGACGAATCTTAAGCTCGCTGGAATATCGGCGTGTAAAAATCCATCCGATAAGCTAATGGCGTTAGCTTTATCACTCTCATTAGCATCAGCAAAAATGTTCCACAGGTCTGGGTCTATCTCGGAGCCATGAAAATCATCGTACTCAGCGGCTATGATTGTGGAGTTACAAAAAATGAGAAGGCATAAACACAATGCCTGGGAGAATGAATCAATCATTTTCAAAGAAATGATTTTCATCTTCAGCCCTCAATTGAGGAGGTGTTTTAAGAGGTCTATAGGAGAACTTGAACTTAAAGTTCGATCAAGTCAATAAGAAATGGAATTATCAGTATAAACAACTAGTTAAGCTTTGGGCCAAGAGGGTTGAAATGAGGGGTTTTTGGGAATTAGATGAAATAACCCATCGATTAGGGGGGGGGTGACTTGAGTGGCGCTGTCTATCGATTAGTCTTGACTCAGGAACTCCCTTCCATCTAGAAATACCTCAGTTGTTCCCCAAAAGGTGGGTGCGTGGTATTAGCATTTAGACTGGTTGATTCTGGTGTTCATGGTTCTAGGGTAAATTCAGCGTTTGTATGTTGATGAACGGCTTCCCAATCTTCCAATATATGGAATAATTGGATTGAATATACTCTCCTCCGGCGCACCATCAAATCCTCCATTCGATGGTAGTGCTCAGGTCAGGAATACTTCCACAACGGTAATTCTCTAATCCCCTACGCTCTGAGTCATTTTTGGCTCGACACTATTACTTGGGCGGCGGAAGCTTTAGAATCTTTTATCGATTCTGATTGAGCCTTCACCGGGATGCCCGCCTTTGCCTGAAAAACGTACGTTTCTCCTACTAGCCGGTGTCTTGCTCGCTTCTGCTCTAGCTCCCCTAGGCTCCACCTCGATTGCGGTGGCCATGCCGCAAATAGCCGCGTTCATGGAAATGGACCCGGGGACCGCAACGCAGCTGCTGGTCGGTGGTTACTTGCTCATATCCGTTATCGGTCAGGCACCAGCGGGGAAGCTGGGGGACATCATTGGCTATCAGAAGGCCCTCTATATAGGCTTGGCCGTGTTCATGCTTGGATCGTTGTTGGCGTATTTGGTCCGCAGCATCGAGGTATTATTAATTTCCAGGATGATGATGGCCGCCGCGAGCGCCATGATTGTGCCGAATGCGTCGGCTATGTTGAGAACGCAGCTTCCCGAATCCATGCTGCCCTTCGCGTACGGCATATTCGGTGCCACCATGGGAGCAGCCGCAGCCGTGGGCCCACTTCTAGGCGGGGCGCTAACTCAATTCTTCGATTGGCCAGCAATTTTCCTCGTGAACGTGCCTTGGGCATTGCTTGCACTAGGCCTGATTGTCATGACATCGAAGCCGCAGGAAGAAAAACCCAAAGGTCGACTCGACTTACGTAGCACGGTATTGCTTGCCTTTGCTATCGGAGCGCTTCAGCTCGGATTTATCGGTGATGCCGTAGACCTGCGTTTACTTGTTTCGGGCATTTTACTTCTCAGCCTATTCGTTTGGGTGCAGCTGAGGGTTGATGAGCCCGTATTCGATCCGCGCTTTTTTAAGCGCCCCGCTTATGTGGCTGCGGGTTGCACGACAGCGTTTGGTAATTTCACCATGTATGCGCTGTTATTCCAGCTGCCTATTTTCTTCGTAGATATTCGTCAGGTCGCAGAGATCGAAATTGCCGGCGCTTTAACGGCAATGACACTCTGTATGATGCTCGGCGGTCCTATGTCTGCAGTAGCCGGTAGGCTAATTGGAATCCGTTACACCGCTGTGCTGGCTGCCTGTACCAATATGTTCGGTCTGTATTTATATTCTGATCTTGAATCGGCACTTGTGCCCATGGATATCATCCTCCCCATGGCCTTAATGGGCTTCGCGGGTGGCATGGCGGGCCCTGTTGTGCAGTCAGCAGGCATGTTAGCTATCGAGAAGGAGAAGGCTGGCATGGCTGCTGGCGGCCTGAGCACAATGCGCTATCTTGGTGGTGCTCTGGGAATTTCAGTTCTCTCTTTACGTCTTGGGTCGGAACCAACAACCACCCTAGAGCAGCACTTGTCGGTGATTCCTTACTATGCCGGTGCGCTATTTATGGTATTGATGTCGGCTTTCCTCTTGCCGGTCTCGAATAAGAAAGTTGATTCCAAAGTGGACTCACGATAGATAAGGAGAAAGAAATGGAGCGAAAATTTGAAGCGCCGGGCCCTGGTACATGGACCTTGGATACTACGCATAGCAGTGGTGCGATGACTCTATACTCCAGTCAGTGTTTCGAAGGATTGCCGAGAGGGTTCCATGAATGCTTGGAAAAATATGGGATTCTCTTAGATCGTCTGGAGCCAGCCTTCATACATGGATTCTTCTTCATGCAGCAAGTTGGCGTAATGGGAAAGCCGGGTGGTAAGCCGCCTCCGAAGTGGCTATTGCAACTCATGTTCAAGGTCCACCCTAAGCTTAGAGCGCGTGTTAACGCCGCTCATGAGTCAGTGGAGTCACGTCGCTGGCTGCAAGACCTAGCGGAATGGGACGAGCTTAAGAAAGATTCGATCGCACGAAATACTTCGCTGCAATCAATCGAATTGGCGAAACTAGACAGGCAGGAATTAATCGCGCATTTAGAGGTTTGCTTCGTGAATGCTGAGGAAATGGTCTATCGTCACCACAAGTATTCCGTAGGATCGTTGATGCCTGTCGGGCGTTTTTTGGATGCCGCTACGTTTTCGTCGGGCCTCACGCCGGTCGATGTCGCTCCACTCCTAAAAGGTTCAACGCCGGTGTCGAAGGGAATAGGAGGCGAGCAACTAGTCGCCGTAGTTGGAGCAATTGCCGATGCTGGTATTAGCAAGGAAGATTTAAAGGGTCAGGAGCCAGAGACGGCGTTGACTAAGATGCGTGAAAATTCGCAGATCATGGCTGCCCTAGAAGACTACCTTGTTATTACTGGACATATGTTAATAGGTGGATATTGCATATCTGAGAAAACTTTACGCGAGTCCCCCAATATCATCATGGCGAGAATTTTCGAGGCAATGGAGTCAGAGCCAGCTAGCGAGTCCGGGTATGACGTAGAGCTTGAGCAGGTAATACGGGGAAAAATTCCTGAAGCAGATCGAGTTGAGTTTGACCTCTGTCTCGCGGATGCAAGATTGGCAAATAGAATGCGAGATGAGAGAGGCATTTATAATGATATATGGGGTTCTGGCATCTCGCGCTGTGCAATTTTAGAAGCAGGGCGCCGACTTTTTGAGGAGGGTGTTTTCTCCAATGCAGAGTTATCGTTAGACGCCTCGCACGAGGAGCTAGTAGGATTGTTGAACGGAGAGTCTGCCATCACTGATGGGGACTTGTCGGAAAGGCGCGAGTGGCGACTAACAAAGAGTATTGATGAGGTGCCTGAATTTCTCGGTGATCCGCCAGCCGACCCACCACCGCTGGAACTTCTACCCCTTAAGATTCAGCCTACTTTGAGAGCATTCGGCTTAGTAATGGGCAATGTCTTCGATGAGCCCAAAGAGGCTACTGAGAAGATCAGTGGCCTGGCAGTGAGTCCAGGAGTCTATGAAGGAACTGCCAAGGTAATTCTAAGCACACGAGATTTTGACCGCCTCGAGAAAGGCGACATACTTGTCACCAAAAATACCTCGGCGGGTTTCAATGTCGTCCTTCCTATCATTGGGGCCTTGGTTACCGATAGGGGTGGAATTCTTAGCCATGCCGCTATCGTTAGTCGCGAATTTGGTATTCCTGGAGTCGTAGGTACGAAGAACGCGAGTCAATCCATTAAGGACGGCGACAAGATTCGAGTTAATGGAGACACAGGGGAGGTTGATATCCTTTGAGTGCTCAAGTGAGCAGCGCAGTACCCCTTAAAGACGCGATCGAGGAAGCGCGGTTTGGCGGGAAGTGTGTGAGCTTAGGTTTCGCGCTTAGGGCTGAATTACCTGCGCCAGGAGGTTATGCGCTAGCGGTGGATCTGGTTAGTGCGATTGCCAGTGGAGACGAAGCCGCTAGGGCCAGCATAGCTCCCTTGTTTGCAGAATTCGCACCAGCTGTAGCCGTTCGCTCAAGTGCGGTAGGGGAAGACTCCGTGGACGCTAGTTTTGCCGGTCAGCATCTAACCGTACTCAATGTCATGGATGCCGAATCTGTGATAGCGGCGATTCAGCAAGTTCACGCCTCCGCCTTTACTGCAGAAGCGATCGCCTATCGGGTTAAGATGGGTGTTGAGGGCGAGCCCGCTATAGCCGTTGTCATTCAGCAACAAATCCTGAGCGAAGTTGCTGGGGTCATGTTTACCAAGAACCCTATTACAAACGCGAATGAAAGGTATATAGAAGCCAGCTGGGGCCTCGGCGAGGCCGTGGTTGCCGGCATGGTTGTTCCCGACAGCTATCGAATATCTAGTGAGGGAAGCGTGCTCGAGCAGGTGTTGGGCGATAAAGATGTCGAGCTAGTCGCCACAGAGGAAGGTGAGACCAGGGAGCGGGAGGTTGACCAGATCAGGCAAGACTCTCTCTGTCTTCGTGAGGATCAGCTCGATAGATTACATAATCTTGCGTTAAACTGTGAGGCCGTCTACGGCGAGCATATTGATATCGAATGGGCGTTTCACGAAGGGCAACTCTATCTGTTGCAATGTCGATCGATAACCATGTGATAGCCAAACCAATTCAGCTGTTCTCTATTTCCCGGATGCCAACTACTCTCGCGCCATCAAATTAGTTAGATGCTTTAAAGCTGAGAGATATAATTCGCTACCAGTTTCATCAAGCCATCTATTTTAGAAACTCCATCGCTGATAACTTTCCAGTTTGCTTCTTTAGCTGCGGCTTCAAGGCTTTTACACAATTCACCGAGTTCCTCAGCTCCTACGCTAAAGGCAGCCGACTTTAGTTTATGACTTGCCTGTCCAACTTCGTCAGCCGACCTGTTCTCAAATCCTGAATGGATATCATTGATGGTCGCTTGGGAGGGTTCCATAAAGTCGGTCAATATTTCCTTAAACGTTTCCAGGTCTTCTCCAAATACATCTTTTAGGGCGCGTTCATTTATTGGTTCATTACCCGTACTTTCCCCAACCTGATCATTAGATTGAAAGGGTTGGGTTTTACCATCTTGATCTAATACGCCTTTATCGTCAGAAGTGCCACCATCTCCCATCCACTTATGCAAAGTTGCTTGTAACGTCTTCATTTCCACAGGCTTTGACATATAGTCATCCATCCCTGCTTTTATACATCTCTCGGCCTCTCCTTGTAGTGCATTCGCAGTGATTGCAATGATTGGACATCGTTTGCCTGTGGACTCTTCATCCTTCCGAATCGCGGTGGTAAGTTCGAAACCGTCCCACTCCGGCATATGGCAGTCGGTCAGAAGTACAGCGTAGGATTTTTTGCACCACATCTCGTAAGCTTCCTTGCCGTCGCTGGCGATGTCGCAGGCATATCCGAGGCGAGTCAATTGTCTGCGAATGACGTCCTGGTTAGTTAGATTATCTTCTGCCAACAAGATGAGCTTACCTTGTTCCAGAGCCTCTTTCGGGGTTGGTGCGCGACCACCATTGATCTTAAATCCCTGGCGTTCAGGCTGAACCTCGGGACTGGCGCGACCCGCTGCGATCGCAACGGCATTCACGAATCCTGCCCGAGCCAGCGGGTTAATGTTAATCAGCGTAACCTCTTCCAGTTTTTGTAATATTTCGCTCTTCTGCCGCGGATCCTCCCCAATAACAAATCTCGGGTAGGGCATCATCCCAACTTCTATAAATTGTTCGCGAATCGCAACGACTTTGTTGTGATCATCAAGATAAGGAATGACGATAATATCGATAGCCTTCTCTGTGCCTACTAGTTCTTGAGCAATAGCCAGGCAGCTATCAATGTCAGTAGTCGTCGAAACATCTGCATTCCAATGGTCAAGATAGTGACAGCAAACATCTTCGTAGTTCTTGCTTGGACTTACCAATAGTATATGCAAGCCAGAAAGGTCATTGACCTTGAGTTCTTTGCCGACTCGTGCGGCAACGTCGGGGACAGCGAATGGTAATTCACAATAAAACGTGGAACCCTGACCTAATTCGCTATTAACACCAATAGACCCATCCATCATTTCTGTAAGGCGTTTGCTAATTGCCAGCCCAAGACCGGTACCACCAAATTTTCGAGTAGTAGAAGTATCTGCCTGATTAAATTCCTGGAACAGACCCGCTTGGGCTTCTTTAGAGATTCCAATGCCTTGATCGACAACACTAAATCGCACGATTACTTGCTTTTTTTTGCTGCTAATTAATTCCGCTCTGATCAACACCTCACCTTTATCGGAGAATTTGATGGCATTACTTCCAAGATTTGTAATAATTTGGCGTACACGTACCGGATCTAATTGTAAGTATTGAGGGATTTTCGTATCAATAAAGGTAACAACTTGAATGTTCTTACTGGTCGCATTTGGACCAAGCGATTGTGCCGACGTTTCAACCAGATCGGTGACCTGAGTATCGATAGCTTCCAGGTCCAGTTTGCCAGCCTCAATCTTTGAAAAATCCAGAATGTCATTGATTATCGTTAACAAGGACTGTCCCGAATCTTTCACGGTCTGTAACATGATTTGCTGCTCGGCATCCATCTTGGTTTGGGCGAGCAGGTCCACCATGCCAACAACGCCATTCATCGGTGTGCGTATCTCATGGCTCATGGCTGCAAGAAAACTGGCTTTTGCATCGGATGCTGCCTCTGCCTCCTCTTTCGCCACATTGAGCGCGTTCTGCAACTGTTTCATACCTGTGATGTCGATCATTATTCCTAGCATGCGATCGGTTGGATCACCTTTATCGTCCGTCGCAACTCGACCAATGGTCAGCAACCACTTCCAGGTGCTATCTGCTGCTTTGACTCGATATTCCTCATGATACTCGCGATGATTTTCATCTCTGGCTATGTAAAAGGATTTGGTTGCCTGCCTTGCATCATCCGTATGGATCATCGCTCCCCATTTTTCAAGAGGCGCTATGAAGACCTTTTCTCCCTCTGGTAATTTATAGCCAAGAATCTCTTCATACAAATTACTCAAATAGAATTGGTTGGAATCTGTATGATATTCCCAGAAACCAAGATTTCCGCCACGCAAGGCTGAATCCAGTCTCTCGCGCTCGGTTCTCAGCGTATTTTCTATCTGAACGCGATCAAATACGCTACCCAATTGACCACCAATGTGAGCCGCGGTGGCAAGCAACGATTCGTCCAGCTCTTCTGGCTTTTCAGTGAAGAACTCGAGTACACCCACTACTTTTTTTCTGGAGAGTACTGGCAACGCGAAGGCGCCGTGAACGTTGAGGTCCTCTGCGACTTTCGCTCGGGGAAAATTGGCTTCCCCAGTGACGTCCTTGACCCATTCCGGATTTCCGCTCTCCAGCACTCGGCCAGGTAAGCCAATGCCAGCTTTGTAGGTCATTTTTTCGCTTATATCGACGAATGCCCTAAATTTTTTTGGATCATCCAGGTGCCAGATACCGGAAGAAACCAAAAGATTCTCATTGTCATCCGACAAGAAGTAAGCATGCCCCATCGGCCAATTAGTGTATTTACAAACGGTGGCAAGGCAAGTGTCTATGGCTTCTTGAAAATTAGTTGCAGAGTTGGCGTCAGTGGCAGTGGTTCTCAATAATTTTAGCAGCGCGGATTGCTCTACTAAACTCGCTTCGGCTTTCTTGCGTTCAGTGACGTCGGTATAGGTCCTGACAAATCCACCGCCGGGGATTGGGTTCTGGTTTACCTCAAGCACTACCCCACCTAATGTAATTATGTCAAACGAGGCAGTGTTACCTGCTCGTGCAATTTTAACCGACTGATCAACATTTTCTTCCAGGAAGCTTTTGCTCGCAAGAGTTCGTAAATCCTCGGCTTTTCGTATGGACTTGGCTTGCTCTTTTGAAATATTCAAATATCCAAGCAACACATCGTTGCAAACCAGAACATTACCTTCTGCATTAACCATAAATATTCCCTGACCCATATTTTCTATAGTTAATTGCGTGATTCGTGAAGATGATTCCGCTAACTCCTTGCTTTCATTCAGTGCGCGAGTTCGTTCTTCTATACGCAGCTCTAAATCATCATTTGCCTCGCTGAGGTCATTTTGTGCCAGTGCGCGTAATTTCACTTCCTCTGCCAGTTTTTCGTGTTCTATTTTCAAATCAACCGTCAGTTTTTTGTTTAGAGTTTCTATTCTAATAGAGTCCATGGCCCGGTCGATCACTATCCTTATTTCATTTTCATCCCAGGGTTTCTTGAAGAAATAGTATATGTGGCCACTATTGATAGCAGCGATGACTGCATCAATGTCCGAGAAACCGGTCACTATCATCCTGAATGGGTAGGGATATACTTTGCGTATTCTAGTCAGGAATTCTGTGCCGCTTATTTTAGGCATGCGCTGATCAGAGAGAACCAGATCAAAATTAGTCTGTTCCATCAGCTTAAACCCCAGATCAGCTGAGTCAGCAATCTGAATGTCGTAATATTCTTTAAATAAAAATTTAAAGCTGGTGAGATTGGCTTTCTCATCATCCACATAGAGTATTTTTGCTTTCTCGGCCATTCTTCTTTCTCACTCTCGATACAGTCTAAACTTTCAGTGGTAGGTGAACGGTAATAGTTGAGCCGTCGCCAACTTTGCTCTCGACCTCAATTAGGCCCTCATGGTCCTCAATGATACCTTGGCTTATTGCCATCCCAAGGCCTGTGCCTTCACCAACATCTTTGGTAGTGAAGAATGGGTCAAATAACTGTTTTAACACTTCGGGCGTTATTCCCGTTCCAGTATCTGAGATACTGATAACTACTTCGTCGTTGGGTGTTTTTTCAATCAAATCTGTTTTGATAGTGATAATTCCGGCTTCACTATCGATGCGTTTCTCTTCGATCGCATCAATTGCATTTGCGAGTATGTTCATAAATACCTGGTTAAGCTTTCCCGGGTAACATTGTACCGCTGGAATATCACCGTATTCCTTTCTAATAATAATGGAATCTTTGTACCTATAATTGAGCATTGTCAATGTTGAATCGATACCTTCGTGAATATCAATAATTTTCTTGTCTGCTTCATCGAGACGAGAAAAAGCTCGCAGACCTCGGCTGATTTCTGCCGTACGATCTGCACCATCAGAGATATTGGCTATCAATTCCTCGACGCCACTAAGTAAATCATCAAAATCGAAGTCTTTTTTCAGCTGATCTATTCTTTCCAGCTCTGCAATGAAATTGTCTCTATCAATATGCGTGTATTGATCGATTACATCGAAAACCTGCTTTAGTGCCTTGCCTAGCCCTTTGGCACTGGCCTGTAAAAAATTGATAGGATTGTTGATTTCATGGGCAATACCCGCGGTCAATACACCCAACGAAGCCATTTTTTCGCTCTGAACCAGTTTCGCCTGCGCTTCTTTTAGCTTGCTCAGAGTTTGCTTTAATTCAGTGTTTTTGTGTTCAATTTCCAATTGGTAACGATGGTTATCCAGATGAGTGCCTACCCTCGCCTTAACAATAGATGGGCTAATTGGCTTGGTAATATAGTCCAAGGCTCCTAGTTCCAATCCCTGTTCCTCATCCGCCATCTCGGTTTTAGCGGTGATAAAAATAATTGGAATTCTCGATGTCAAAGACATGGCTTTTAGCTGGCGACAGACTTCATAACCATCCATATCCGGCATCATAATATCCAGGAGTATCATGTCAGGCACGGGTTTGGAAGAAGCGATTAACAGTGCTTTCTCACCGTTTAAAGCGGCCTTTACTATATATTCATCTCGCAGGAGATTGCTCAATACATCAATATTTTCTGGAGTATCGTCAACAACAAGGATGGTTTGTTTGATTGGTTTATTAACCATGTAGTCTTCCCCGTCGAGCTAAGTGGAAACAAATACTGGTTGTGTCTTATTCATCTTTATACGTAGTTTACATGCATCAACTGTCTGCCTTTTGCTGACTGTTATCAATGTAAACTTGATGGTTTCAAATTTTGATATCTGTTTTAGCGACCATTTTATTCAGCAATTCAATAGCAGAATCAAAGTCATACTTATCGACAGCACTGGATATTTGTTTGAGATCCGTAGTGCCTGCCGGCCCCTGTAAACATTGCTCTAAGTCTTCAACAGCGTGTACCGCTTCCGTGTTATTATCAATCAGGAGTTCATGTAACATCTTGAGCTTTTCTTTCAATTCATCTTTACTCAGCTGTCTGAATTTAGCGGTAGTATCTGTGCTTCGCAGATCAAGATCTGAAAGCCGTAGCGATTCGATAATTGGCGTTAGCTCGGACTCAACAGCTATCAGTAACATCTGAACTATTGAATCTGCTTTCTGATCATCGCAAGCCTTTTCTAATTCGGCCGCTACATTTTGCAGGGCTCGGGCGCCAATGGTTCCGGCCACACCCTTCAGAGTGTGGGCAGTACGAGTAGCAAATTTCGGCTCATCACTCTGCCGGGCATCATTAAATTTCTCAACAAAATTTTGCTCACTATCGCGAAATTTCCGGAGTAGTTTCCGATATAGCTTCTGGTCTCCCTGAACTCTATCCAAACCGGCATTGATATCGATGCCAGTGATTTCTGGCAAGCTCTCACCGTTTTCTTCTGACAATAGATTTTCCTCATTGGAATCCAGCGGCTCAGACGGCGTTATCCACTTAGCCATTGTTGAGAACATCTCAACAATATTAATAGGTTTGCTAATGTGGTCATTCATCCCGGCTTTCTGTGCCTTTTCTATATCTGAGGCCATGACATTTGCCGTCATGGCGATAATGGGCAATTCAGCAAAGCCATTCAGGTTACGAATTGCTTGCGCGGCTGTGTAACCATCCATGATAGGCATTTGAATATCCATTAAAACTCCGTCGAAGGGTTTCTGTTGGACTTTTTCCACGGCTTCCGCACCGTTTTCTGCAACTGTCGTTATAACTCCAGCCTTGGATAAAAATACCAAGGCCAATTCCTGATTGATGTCATTGTCTTCAACAAGAAGAATTTTGGCACCTCGTAGATGAGTAATATACTCTCTATAATGTTCTTCGCGCATATTACTTCTGGAACTTGCTGCAATTTTATGCCCAAATGACGTCATAATCGTGTCAAATAGACTGGAAGCACTGATCGGTTTACTTAAAATTCCTTTGTACTCTATATCCGTTAGCTCATCTAACAGCTCATATTTATTGTAGGCAGTCACCAACATCATCGCCGGCATTTTTGACAAACTATAATTGTCTCGGAGCCGCTGTATCGTTTCCACTCCATTCATGGCTGGCATTTTCCAATCCATAAGTACCAGATCAAATCCCTGCTTGTTTTGATCCGCATTTACAATACTGCTTATTGCATCTGCGCCATTGCTTGCGCCGGTCGCGTTAAATTTCAATGAGCCTAGCAGGGTAATAAGGATCTCTCTTGCACTCGCGTTATCGTCAACTACAAGTACATTGAATAAATCAATTTCATCAGGCAGCTCGTATATGGGTTGTTCCACTCCAACACCGAATTCTGCAGAAAAATAGAATGTAGATCCTTTGTCAATTTCACTTTCACTCCAAATTTCACCACCCATCATTTCGGTTAGCTTCTTGGCTATGGTCAGACCGAGGCCCGTTCCACCGTACTTGCGTGTAGTCGAGCCATCTGCTTGGGAAAAAGACTGGAACAGCTTGTCTGACTGCTCACTTGTCATCCCTATACCGGTATCTTTTACTGCAAATTCTATTTTTACCTGATTTTGACTAGATTCAAGAACCCGAGTTGAAATGATTATCTCGCCCCCTTCAGTGAATTTAATCGCATTGTTTCCGAGATTAGTAAGTATCTGCCCGAGTCGTAAAGGATCTCCAATCAACGCCGATGGCATGTCAGGATCGAGATCATAGAGCAGCTCCAACCCTTGTTCCAGCGCTTTAAGCCCCAGCAGATTGGTAAGATGATCGAGAACATCGTCGAATAGAAAATCGATGCTCTCCAGATTCATTTTTCCGGCTTCTATCTTTGAAAAATCGAGAATGTCATTGATAATACCAAGCAGAGCCTCTGCAGAACGATGAACTTTATCAATATAATTTCGTTGTTTACGATCAAGGTCAGTATCTAAAGCCAAATGAGACATACCAATGATTGCATTCATCGGCGTTCTAATTTCATGGCTCATGTTGGCCAGGAAATTAGACTTAGCTTCATTCGCCGTCTGTGCAGATTCAAGTGCAACATTTAGCTCCTGTGTTCGGGCTAAAACAGTTTTTTCTAATTTCTTATTACTGGCCTGAATCTCCATCATTAATTCTTCGCGGCTTTGTTGAGTTATTCCAAGTCGCAACATGTTTATGAAGGCATCCGGCAATTTAATTTTCTGATTTGACAGCCGTTTAAAAACCTCGACGTAATTGTGCTTTCCTTCAATAAATTGCACAGGCTTTACGACATCGAAATATTTTCCCAGTAATCCATTATCGATAATTGGGCTCTCGCTAACAAATTGAAGTACTACTCCCACATAATTTATTTCTGTCGATAGTCCCACCGATATGGAGCAAGAAGAACTGTCTCGACGCAGCAACTGAGCCATTTCTGAGGAAGTCGTCGCAAAGCGTGTCGAGTCTATAGAATCAAATTGCAATGAATCGGAGAGCATTAATAATTTATGAGAAATATCACCTATAGGGATGCCGTGAAATAATTGAATGCCGCCGAGGTCGATGATCATCTATACCTCAATGCGATACAGGACGCGTCGTCATATTCCTTGCCGAAATTCCTTACAATATTGTTGGAGATTTTCCTTACATCATCGTTAACCAAGCGCGGATAATCCTCCTTTCTGAAATGGCTTGTGATACCGTCTGTGTAGAGCAGCAGAACATCTTCAGTGGATATAGACATATTACTCACTATTGGGTTTCGCACAACTAACCCTAACGTTCCTTCCTGTGACATCAGGCTCGCGTCTGCGCTACCAAATTTTCGAATTACTGTATTGCCAGCCCCGACATAGGAAACCTTCCTCGTCTCAAAATTTAGAAAACAAAGCCCCGCTGCAGCACCTCGTGATTCTTTCAAGTAGATGTGCATCAGTCGGATCAGCTTATCAATATCATCAACATAATTAGTTTCCAGATAATCAGTTATTTGTGCCGCCAACTCATGAGCTTCTTCACCATGCCCCAATACATCGATAACAACGATTAGCAGGCCGCGTTCAGTCTCTTTCGTAAATATCGCATCACCACTGACCCGTTGTCCAAAACAGGGGCGCACGACTGAATAATATTCAATCTTGCTATTTGTCATGTATCCACTTTACTGCGGTTACACTTGTTCCATCCTTTGCGTTTGATTCGATATGAAATTCATCCATTAACCGCTTAACTCCAGGTAATCCCAGGCCTAGCGTCCCACCTGAGCTAAAATTGTCTCCCATAGCAAGCTCAATATTTCTAATTCCTGGTCCTGTGTCTTCAGCTATTATCTCTATAACTACAATGTCGCTTCGACAAATTTTACGAACATGAATATGGCCGACACCTGCATATTTCACGATATTCTGGGCTAGCTCCGATACCGTTGTCATAATCTTTTGCACAACGGTTTCATTGCTATCTATAGCTGAGGCGAATTTCCCTGCTTGAAGCACGGCTAACTTCACATCAAACTCGCTCGCTATGTGAAATCTCAGTTCATTCGTCTTCAATTGCACCCTCATCGATTAGCGCAACTTGCTCCTCATCCGGCTCCGTATCGATTTCCTCCTCTATCGTCTCCAAATGCCCTGTTTCACCATCGAATAATTCGAATGCATCTTCCAGCTGTAGTACTGCGTCCACTCGCGACAGATCTACATCCAGATCGATCAGTGAGGCTGCAACGCCAGCTTTAATGCCAACCAGAACTGATCTGGTGCCCATGAGCGAGATCATGCTTCTGATCTTCATTAACGATGCAAAAGAGGTTCTATCTATGATCGAAACGCCAGAGACGTCGAGAATTACGCCATCTATGTCCGAGTCCCTAATCTCACTTAATAAATCATCTCGGAAACCGGCCAACATGTGTTCATCCAGATATACCTGAATGGAAGCCACAAGGTAACCGTGAGTTACTTGCAAAGGTACCTTTTGGTAATTCTGAGTGTGTTTATCAGCCACTTGAAGTTATCCTGTCAACATCGCTCGGTCTTTCTGGCTAACACATAAGTGCTTCTAGGGAGATGCTTTAATAGTTATGCCTGTTGAGGAAAATGCTGATTCAAGAGCGTCCTTTAAATTGGCAGTCGTAGCAATAGAATCGACATCTATTCCAAGCTCGACAATTGTTTGTGCAATCGCAGGGGACAATCCTGAAATTGTACACTCACAGCCCATTAGCTTTGTTGCTTTGGTAATTTTGATCAAGTGGTTCGCTACCGCTGTATCAACCATGCCCACACCACTAATATCGAGTATGATAACTTTGGACTGCGTCTCTGCTATTTTTATTAGCATGGCATTCATAATGTCCTGCGCTCGTTTCGAATCTATAATGCCAACTACCGGAAGCAAAAGAATACCCTGCCATATGGCCGCTACCGGAGTAGACATTTTCATTAGGGTTTCACTTTGCTCGGCAATTGTTCGGTTTGTCAGTTCAGCAAAAGTACTAACGATGATAGAGGAATCCAGATTGACTAATTTTGATGCAGATGCTACCGCTTCGGCATAGGCTTTTGCAGAGAGACTGTTGTCATACAAATCCTCCATGAGGATTGTCATAGATTTATTCGCTCCCGCTAAATAGGAGTCCAGCGATAAATTGATTCGTGCGTGCGTTTCGCCCACCAGGCGCCTTTGCTCGAAATAGTCGTTGTTTATTTCCCCTGCAAAAAACTCCTGCCAGTATTCGATCTGCCGATTCTGCACGCTGATTAGCATCTTGTCATTTGAGAAAAACTCAGTGTACTCCGGCTGATTCTTCATCCACTCATAGAAATGAACTACATACTCGTCTAACCTTTTGACAATAATTTTTCCGTATTTTTTGATATTGGAGATGTCTTTTTCTGTAATTTCGTATCGGCTCAATAAATAGCTGGCATCTTCAAGCCCAGTGATATTTGAAGTGTTTACAATCTTATTCATATTTTTACTCCAGATAACGTTATTCCCATGCATAATATATGGGTATTGTGTAGAGTTTACGTAGAAGTAGAGTCAAATAACTGTAGCAAACTTAAGCCTCAATTGTTTGATCGAACTGAAGTTTAACCCTTTTACCACACCTATTTACACTGAGCGTACCAAAAGCCTCTCTAGGATTGGAGGTTCATTGATTTCCCTGAATAATGTAGGGATATAACCATAGACAAACTTTTGCAACATTGCCACCACTAATTTGGTTAGATAATGCCAAACCCTAAGCATTGTAGCCGTCCAGAACCAACTTATTGTTCCAAAACAGTCCTTTACGCCTCCAAAGCGCTTTCAATTTCCGCCTAATTGCCTCATCCGCGGGAAAACAAAATAACTGATCGTTCTGACTGTGAAAACAATTGAATTAAATCTGGCTTCATGTGCGGGATTTATGGGCTGCCGGGCTATCAATGCCAGTCCATCGTCCCCAGTGAGAAGTTTCATTCTCCCTAGAGAGCAAATAGTCAGCGAACAGGCTTTCTGTTAACTTTTGATGAATTAGAGGCAGTAAAGGAAGCTGATGCATTTGAGCGAGCTGTCAAGGGAATTGGCTTGTCAGCTAGTTGGCGTTTAATAGGGGTGTTTTCGACGAATGAGAGAACAGTGTGGTGCCAGCGGAAGCAAATCGTCTGCTGTAGAAAGGCTGTCTCTGAGTCCGTCCTGCGGTGTCCGAGAAGCGTCTGTCACTTACCTCTACCGGCAAGGTGCGCTAAGAACTCAAGACGCCTTACCGCAATGGCACTACTCACGTGATCTTTGAGCCGGTAGATTCTATTACGCGCTTGGCGGCATTAGTTCCCAAGCCGAGGGTTAACTTAACAAGGTTTCACGGTGTTCTTGCGCCCTGTAGTAAGCATCGGATTCATGTCACACCATCTAAACGGGGCAGGGGCCGAAAAGAGAAAGAGCCACAAGCCTGGGATGAGAAAACCCCAACTGAACGCCATATGGCCATGACTTGAATGCAAAGGTTGAAACGTGGGCTTAATATCGATATTGAAGCCTGCGAGAAGTGCTGGGCCCAGTCAAGATCATCGCCTGCGTGGACGACTCAACGGCAATTACCAATGCGTTTTGGGTGTTCGCGCTCTTTCATAATCGTTAATCCTAGAAGTATTTCACACAAGCCTCGGAATCGCGGCTGTGCGACAAATAGCGAAAATCCGCACTCAGGAGAGCAAACCTTATTGAGAAAAGGAGAGGTTAATTTTCTGGCTAGTCAGAACGAACGGTCTGTACAGCCTTGGACTATTACCCTAAAGCGAAGTGCTTTCTGAAATTTCTGAATCAATGCTAGTGCGGCCCAGTCCAGGTTTTCAGAAATTCCCGCAACTCTTCGTCAGGCATGGGTTTGGCACAATAAAAGCCCTGCATGTAGTCGACTCCTAGCGACTCAGCCAGATCCCAGTCTTCTCGAGTTTCGCCACCTTCGGCAACCACTTCCATTTTGAGACTCTTTGCCAGATTCACACTTGCCTCCAAGACTGCTCGAGCTCTGGGATTGGTGGCAGCTTTATGCACAAATGCTCGATCTACTTTTAGCTCTGAAAATGGAATCGATTTCAATTGTGCCATAGATGAATTCCCGGACCCAAAATCGTCTATCGATAGTCCAAATTTTTTCATACGCAATCTCGTGAGGATCTCCATGCATTTAACCGTGCTATCCATCACCTGAGTTTCAGTTACTTCAAGCACAAGACGCGAAGGGTCGACATCGAATTCATTGGTTGTGCTCAGTATGAATTTTGATAGTTCTTCATTGGCAAATGAATTAATCGAAAAGTTGACTGAAGTCCTGAAAGCTAGCCCATCCGATAACCAATTCGAAACTTGATCTACTGCTTTCCTGTAAATACTTTTGGTTAGCTCATCAATCAAACCTGTTTCTTCTGCTACTGGAATAAAAGTATCTGGGCCAAGCAAGCCTCGATCTCGATGCTTCCAACGACACAGGGTTTCTACGCCGGTAATTTCTCCAGTTTGAATTTCCACCTTTGGCTGATAGACGAGCAGTAGTTTGTCGGAGTAAGGCGAACGAATACCTTCCTTCAATTCTTCTTCTGTGATTGCAGTCGGGATGGAAATTGGTTGTTTCTTACGAGCAGAAGGATCATAGTTTGCGAGAAGTTCTTGTAGCGCATTTGGATTCAATGGTTTCGGAATCGCGCCCAGTATATTCAGATCTTGTGTTACACCGAGCTCATAAGCCGTTTCAAGAATGCGCTCATCTTCTCCACTCAAAAATATGATGCCACCTTTATACTGAGCAGTATTTGCGTGACGTATAAACTCAACCCCATCCATCTCAGGCATGTTTAGATCGCAAATTATCATGTCAAAAGGCTTCTGCACCGTAACTAACTTTGCTACGGCGACTTTTCCGTTATTTGCAGTCGCGACGCTCTCGTAACCGAGCTGGTTAAGCACCCTTACTGCCAGCTTAAGAATAAACGGCTCATCATCTATTACCAGTATATTTAGCTGCTTGACGGAATCCTTTGTCACGGTAGTAATCCTTTCAAGGGGTTGTTACTCAGTTTCATTGCCGCATAAAGTAGTTTCGCATATTGCCATTTCGACCACAAATAACAACAATATTCGCACTAGAACATCGCCTCGGATTAGTCAATTACTCGATGACAATCCAAACATCGAATAGTACTTCCTGCTTCAATACATGAGAATTCACATAAGCATGCTGGATATTTGTCCTTTAAAAAGTCTATTATTGGCTGTATTCAAACTCTCAATGAAGAGTTGATCTACGGCACTACAATTGGCTCCCACAAAAAGGAGTGGATGAGCACCATGATTGACGTTTCTCCTCGCTCAAATTCTAACCGGTTTGTATTCATTGGTGCCCTATTTCCAGCGATTCTGGGCATTGTCGTACTGGGTGGATGGCACACTCAGACGGAATTTCTGATTCAAGTTTTGCCCTCTTTTGTGCCCATGCAATACAACACAGCATTAGGGTTTCTCTTAGCTGGAATTGGTTTCCTCGCGCTTAATGTAGGACGAAGCTCCATTGCAAAGGTTTGTGCGGGACTAGTTGGGATCATTGGTGGGCTAACATTGATTGAATACCTGAGTGGTGTTGATCTGGGGATTGATCAACTTTTTATGGAGCATTACATAACAACCCAGACATCTAACCCCGGGCGCATGGCACCCAATACTGCTCTGTGTTTTACGCTTGTTTCGATAGGTATGCTCGCTGTCAACCTGCGGCGTGGAAATTGGTTTTTCGTTTTTGTTCTCTCCGCTCTCGTGTTAGTGCTTGGGATTGTGGCTTTGATGGGATACTCAATTGGTCTGAGTGAAGCATACGGTTGGGCAAGTCTTACGCGTATGGCTGTTCACACCGCGGTGGGATTTATTGTTATTGGCTTTACCGCGTGTTTAATGTGTTTTCAACGAGGCACAATCTTTAGTGAATCAATTGGAGTCAAAGCCGGCGTATCACTTACTGGTTTTACCCTAGTCTTTTTAGTATGGGCCGCTTTTAGCCACCTCCTGAATCTACGCGTTCTGGAATCTAGTCAAGAATTCAGCAATGAAGTTTTCCCTGCCACAACATTGAGTGCGGGAATAATTGATGACATTGCTGATATAAACGCTGACGTTATGGCCTATGTTCTAGGCGAATATCAGCAGCGGGCTCAACTAGAGCAGGATTATAGTGAGATTGTTATTTCTCTTGATGAACTACTGCGCGTAGCTCCGGAGCGCGCCACGCAAATAAATGAAATAACAGATGAAGTTGAGTCCTATGTTAGCGAGTCAAGATCTCGTGTATTTGCTATCTATAATCCAGAAACCGAGCAATCGGCTCGCGACAGTGTGGAGCATCTAAAAGGATCTGAATTCGACCAGCTTGATACTCTATTGAATGCGGCCAAAGACGTGGATGAATCCAGTAGCAATCTAGAGCTGGATAATCTCTATTTGGAGCTGCTGGATGAGTCGGCCGATATGGCGAATAACCTCACCGAGTATATGGCTGGCTATCGAGGAGCTCGCGAGAACTTTATAACGAACGCTGCTGAATTCGCTTCTTACCTGGATGACCTTCATTCTATCTTGGGGGATGTTTCTCTGCTGGAGAATACCGAGTCTATTGACCTACTCTTTGGGGGCATACAATCGCAGGCTGAAGTTGTTTTTGAAGACTATGATTCATCGAGTAAGGAGCGAGCAATTGCGAACGTGATGGAACTTGAACGTGATTACTATGCAAATCTGGAAAATTTATTGGAATCTTTTAGTGCTGGTATTCGCCTAGAAGCAACGAATTCTCTGGAAGAACTGGCAGGCATTTCTGGCCGCAACGACACCTTTCTAACCGTAATATCATCGCTACTCACTTTTACAGCTATGCTATTCATTTATCTAGGCATCAAAATATTCGTTAAGCCGATTCAGGATATGCAAGGCGTGATGAGTGATCTTGCCGAGGGGAATCACCGTGTAACTGTTGCGAATTCGGAAAGACATGACGAAATAGGAAAGATGGCGAAAACTGTCGAAGTTTTTAAACAGAATGCCATCGCTCGTGCAGCTGCGGAAGAACAACTGAAAGACAGCGAGAAGCGTCTGAAATTTGCCCTTAAAGGTGGCAACCTGGGCACTTGGGACGTTGACCTTGCCGCAGGAAAAAGCATTGTGGACGAGCGCTGGGCCAGCATGTTGGGCTATGAAGTAGACGAAATTGGAAGTGATTTGAGTGTTCTTACTAAGGTTATTGTTGAGCAGGACAGGAAGCGCGTTCTGAAGAGCTTCAATCATTACGCCAACCTGGAACGAAGCGAATTTGATGAAACCTACGGTGTTACGACCAAACAAGGCAGTATTAAATGGATTCATTCCATGGGGACGGTCGTGGAACAAGACCAATCAGGAAAACCTACTCGCATAATAGGTATTGTGGCTGATGTAACCGCTCAAAAAATAGCTGAAGATGAATTATTGTTAGCAAAAGAAAGAGCCGAGGAGTTGCGTGATGAGGCAGAAGCCGCAACTAAAGCGAAGGCCAGCTTTCTGGCCACAATGAGCCATGAAATTCGCACGCCGATGAATGGCATTATCGGCATGATTGATCTGCTCCGGCAATCCGAATTGGAATCAGAACAAAAAAGTATGTTGCAAACAGTATGCGACTCTAGCCAATCATTGCTTACCATCATTAACGATATATTGGACTTTTCCAAAATTGAAGCAGGAAAGTTGGAACTTGAAGAGATTCCTTTCTCCCTAAGAGAGCTAAGTGAAAGCGTAGCAGAAACACTAAAACCGCTGACTGATGCTAAAGACTTGAAACTCATTCTGTATATTGACCCTGACATTCCCCAGCTCATATTGGGTGATCCGGTGAGGATTCGTCAGATACTAACCAATCTGGGGAGTAATGCGGTCAAATTTACTCAGTCTGGAGATGTCGAAATATCAATCAGTCTTCTGGAAAGGTCAGAGAAAAGCTTCAATATACTTTTAGAAGTATTAGATAAAGGAGTTGGTATTTCCGAAGAAGCGCAGGCTAAGCTTTTTCAGTCTTTTAATCAGGCAGAAAGTTCTACTACGCGCAAGTTTGGCGGGACGGGTTTGGGATTGGCGATCTGTCAGAGGCTTACAGAGCTGATGGGAGGCACGATTAGTGTCAATAGTCAGTTGGGCAAGGGCTCAACCTTTTCAGTAAGACTCAATTTTGGTGAAAGTGAAAAAGTTGAAGAAGAGAAAAACCGAGAAGCATTGAGAGGCCTTAGAGTCTTGCTTTTAGGAAACCATGAGAGAGAAAAATTTGTATGTAGCCGCTATCTAGAGCATTGGGGTGTTATCGTAGATTCTCCAGATAGTGGTGAAATTATAGATCTAGAATCTGATCTCCCTTTAGCCTTAGATGGAGCCTATGATCTGGTTATTATTGGGGCGGGGTGGAATGAAGATGAGTTGAAAAAAATACGCCGCTCAATTGAAAACAGCACGCAGAAAGGTTTAAAGCTAGTAATTCTGTTTCAAGGAAGGCGTGGGAAACCGAGGATAAATGATGAAATCGCAGTTAATTTGGATACCAGCCCTCTAAAAAGAATTGCCTTCCTGAATGCGGTGTCAATCGCAACTGGTAGAGCAAGCCCGGAAGTTCATTTTGAAAAACAGGTGGAAGATTTTTCAGCCGCCGCGAACCCTCTATCAGTTCAGGAGGCCGTCGACTGCAACTGCTTAATCCTTGTAGCAGAAGATAACTTAACAAATCAGGATGTAATCGGACGACAACTAACCATGCTCGGCTATACTTGTGAAATGGCAGAGAATGGGCAACTTGCTCTCGATGCCTGGAAATCTGGTAGATATTCAGTTCTTCTGACGGACTGCCATATGCCAGTGATGGACGGATACCAACTCACTGGAGAAGTCAGAACGCTGGAGCAGGAAACAACTAGCGTTAGAGCTCCTATCGTGGCTATCACGGCAAATGCATTACACGGTGAAGCCGAAAAATGCATTAAAGCAGGAATGGATGACTACCTTTCCAAGCCAATCGATATGAAGGCCCTTAGAAATATATTGCGCCGCTGGATGCCGAATTTCATTCCTGCTTCGAAGAATTTATTATCCGACCAGAAATCCAACTCCATAAACGATGCTCGCGAGGCAGAAAACAAAATGACTGTGCAGGAAAATTCAGGCTCTAGCCCAATAGATGAAAATGTATTGAAGAGTGTTTTTGGAGATGACGAAGATACTTTTAAGGAAATCCTGAATGATTTTCTCGAACCTTCCAGCTTAACTATTCAGGAAATACAGGCTGGTTATTCCAGCAAATCAGTAAATGAAATTCAAATTGCCAGCCACAAATTGAAATCGGCTGCTCTTAGCGTAGGCGCTATGGAGCTGGGAGAGCTTTGCCGGGATCTTGAGGAAGCAACCAAGAAACAAGATTGGGATACCATAAACAGCCGTGTCCCAAAGCTGGACAATATTATAGCAGCTGTACGGCAATACATTTTGAGTCTTTAAGTAGCTAAGCCCTCTTAAAAAATTCCATTGCAGATATTCCATCAGAAGGGGATTGAATGCACAGCCCGCTGGCTTTTTGAAAATTGCAGCGTTTGGCAAAATTAAGTTGCTGGTCACTGGCAGCATTCTTAACTGAAGTAACCAATCCGGCACCTGCGGCATAGGATACTAGTGAGGCAACCTGAAATTCGGTTTCGGTATTATTGATGTAGCTTTCTCCAAATTGCTCGGTGGCCATGTTGACCACGATCTCATCAACCGGCAATTTGTCTAACGCGGCCAAGACTTGATCACTTTGATCCTTCACACAAACTGCTAGCTTAAAACCTTTTATTTTCAATCTCGACAGAACATCAGATGTTGTATCTGAAGAATTGATAATCGCATTCTCGTCAATTTCAAATAGAATATTCTGATTTCCCAGGCCGCTGGCTTGGACCAATTCGCTCAAGTAGTCTGGTGTGGATTCATCGCTCAGCAGATTCTGCGGCAGGGCTATCTTAAGCCCAAATTTTAAAGGGTCTATTACCCCATTTTCCTTGTCCGATTTCGCGGTTCTTAGAATGACCTCTATTATTCCTCTCGAAATTCTTGGCTTGACCGTTTCATCAAGAATGCTGTCAATATCCATTAACTGCTCATCGTCCAACTTCCAGACATATGAAACACGAGCCCAGTTTGTACTGCCTTCACTTGATTCAGACAGCGATTGTTCTGGTTCATAGGAGAGATGAGGCCCGAGGCAGGTTTCGGTTTGAGTAGTGCTATCAACTCTCAGTGATGCCGTTCTCTTGCTTTCTACCAAAGGCTGCAAAATGCCTTCGATCTGGCCGGGCTCAAAAGGCTTACTAATTGCGCCAATTACATCAAGCTTGCTCTTCTTGGCTACCTCTTCCACAGAAGAAAGTGTGCGCTTATCTAGCCCGCTCATTAGCACAATCTTTGCCTTGCATTCAGCTTTCGCCAGTATGCGGATAATCTCTACACCATCGATTCCAGGAAGGACCAGGTCGAGGAAAATAATTTCCGGTCGATAGGCAAGAAGTGCATTTCCAACTTCTGCACCGTCATGGATACAATGAACAGCGCAACCAACCTTGGTTGCAAGCCGCTTCAATAAGTCAGAAATAAACGTATCATCGTCCACTGCCAAAACTTTTAGGGCGGATCGTGCTTCAGGAGTCGCGCTCACCGACATGACCTCATCTATTGAAATCCAAATTTTGATTGCACAATATTCATGCGTGGATGGTTTGAATGCGCAGAGTTCTCCAGCAGAGTTTAACACCATGAGAGTTGCCAGCACAAGGATTCGCAGCGCTAATCCCATAGCAATAGAAGGGTTATATTGCCAATTCCACGACACCATTTCAGTTGGCAAAGGGTTGGGGGAGATAATGCTTCTGGGTTTAAGAAAAAGCATTCCAAAAACCCTGTATCCGCGCACGGTTGTTGCGGTTTTAGCCTAGATTCGCTATAACCAAATGTACAAACTCAGAGCTCAAGGCAGCATTGCCATTGAATGGCGCTCAATTGTTTGGATAAACCCTTTTTTCTTATGTTCTGAATACATGCTGGGGCGAATAGAGTGTGATTGACAATATAACTGATCTTTCCATTATGGTTGTTGACGATGAACCAGTCGTCCTTAATATGGCCGTGCGAATCCTCGAGAAATTGGGTTTTACGAAGATCGATACAGCAACCAACGGTAATATTGCTCTGGGGAGGCTAGTCACCAGTGATCCACCTATTGAACTAATTATCTGCGATTTAAACATGCCTGAAATGGATGGCGTCGAATTCATGCGCCATGCACACGAGAGCGGTTTTAGTGGGGGGCTGATTCTTTTTAGTGGTGAAGATACGCGGCTACTTGATTCGGCATTTGGTCTGGGAAAGGCTCATGATTTGAATTTGCTGGGTGCGATTAAAAAACCATTGAAACCCGATGAGTTGATTACTCTTATAAAAAAATATGAACCCCTTCAGACTGAGCGAAGACTTCATGCTCCCGAGAAACCGATTAGTGAATCAGATCTTCGAGATGGGATTAAGGGTTCCGGCAAGAACCAACCGCTTTTGGTTTATCAACCAAAAGTATGTGTCAGCAGCGGGGAAATTGTAGGCGTAGAAACCCTTTGTAGGTGGTGGAATATTGATCGAGGCGTGCTTCCTCCCGGAGCGTTTATCCCCCTTGCTGAAGAATTGGGGTTGATTGATAAATTAACGAACGAGATATACAAGTTAGCGATAACCCAACTAGCAGAATGGAATCAACATGGCAGGACATTGAAGCTCGCTGTAAATTTTTCCGTTAATTCGTTTGCACATATTGAATTTGGAGAATTTCTTATAGAGACAGTTAAGCAACATGGCGTGGATTCCGGAATGGTAATTCTTGAAGTGACTGAAACTCAAACAATGAATATTGAAGTAAATTGTCTTGAAACATTATTGAGTCTTAGGCTGAAGGGATTCGGTTTGTCCATTGATGATTTCGGTACCGGCAATTCATCATTAGCACAACTAAAAGCCATTCCTTTTACAGAAATGAAGATTGACCGTGCATTTGTAGCTGGCGCAACTAACGACACAAGTACAAGAGCAATCCTGGAATCCAGTGTAAGCCTTGCGAAAAAGATGCAAATGAAAATCGTAGCCGAGGGAGCAGAATCTCGTGAAGATTGGGACTTGGTTGAGGAATTGGATTGCGACTATGTACAAGGGTTTTATTGCGCCAAGCCTATGCGGAATGAAGACCTAATAAGTTTTCTAGATAGCTGGGACGGACCACACTAATTCACAATTGATTCAGAACGAACCGTTCTATCTTTCCAAGTGGTGACAAACCTAATGAGCGCAGACAACTCAAGACTCCTTATTGTTGACGATGATGAATTTAATCGATCAATGACCGCACGTCTCTTAAAAAAGGAAGGCTATGCGGAATTCGATATGGCTGAAAATGGCTATATTGCTCTTGATATGATTCGCAACAATAACTATGACTCGATAATGCTTGATGTCGAGATGCCAGAGCTAGACGGCTATGGAGTTCTGGAGCAACTTCAACAAGACATGCGGCTCAGAGATATTCCTGTAATTATGATTTCAGGCATTAACGACACAGAAAGTGTTATCCGCTGCATAGAGCTAGGTGCGGCAGACTATTTGCATAAGCCGATCGATCCGGTACTCTTGCGTGCCCGTTTAGGGGCATGCCTTGAAAAGAAGAGGCTGCGAGATCAACAACTAGGTTATGTAAAACAATTGAGAGAAGAGAAAAGAAAAGCAGATGCCTTGCTGAATGTTATCCTCCCCGCGGCAGTAGCGAACGAGCTCAAGTCAATGGGGCGCGTTCCACCACGCAGCTTTCAAAATGTAGCAATGCTCTTTTGTGATATCGTAGATTTTACTTCATATTGCAATGCTCACAATGCAGAAGAAGTCGTAAACGGCCTGCAAAATTTATTTGAAGCTTTCGAAAAAATCACTCGCCAGCACGAAATGGAGAAAATCAAGACCATTGGTGACGAGTTTATGGCATCTGCCGGTCTTACGCTTGCTAATCAGGATCCACTAAGGTCTGCTGTAGCCTGCGGGCTGGAGATGATACGGGCAGCAGCTGAAAATGACCCTGTCTGGCAAGTACGTGTTGGGATAAATCAGGGCGCTGTTATAGCGGGTATTGTGGGGCACGACAAATATCAGTTCGATGTTTGGGGAGATACCGTGAATACAGCAGCCAGGATGGCCGCGGTAGCTAAAGAAGGATCTATCGCTATGCCGATTGAATCCTGGTTATCTATTCAAGATAGTTGCGATGCCCGATCCGTGGGTATCATCGACATAAAAGGTAAGGGGCCCTTAGAGATAGTAGAAGTTTACGCACTGCGCTAAATTATCTTCTGCGCTTACTCTGATTGAACTGATGTTGACAACCCCGTTTCTCAAATTGATTATCCTATAGATTGGCAATAGGCCATTGCGGTCCCTATCCCAATAATTACTCCAATTGACCTAAGCAGTGTGGAAATTCCAGCGATAGCGATGCAAGGGTGGGGATGGTTCACGACATTAGTGCCAATGGGTTTACTTCGCAGGGTTTCCACTCCAAACTGACATACTCTGTAATACCTTTTCGATAGCAAATTGATCAAGCTCGGAGGCCGTCTACGGTGAGCATATTGATATCGAATGGGCGTTTCACGAAGGGCAGCTCTATCTGTTGCAATGCCGCTCGATAACCATACCTAAACCAATTCAGCTGTTCCCTTTTCCGCGATGCCAACTACTCTCGCGCCATCAAATTCGCTAGATACTTTCCAATCAGAATGCTGCCTGGAATATTCAAGTGATCTTTATCTCTATAGTGGATAGTGGTGTCTAGAATCATGCGACATCGTTCTTCGGTACAGAAAGGCTCCGATATGGGGTAGTAGTTTATGGAAAAATCTAAACTAAGCCTAGTTAATGTATTGTGATATACAGACGCCTGCCGCATTGCATCGGTTCTGTCTATGCTACATTGACTTTTCGCCGCTAATACGTTTTTTCCGAAAAGGCAGTCTTGTGGATGCGTCTCATGCCTAGGAATATCTCCTACTAAAATTACTTCATGACCCACGCTTTGTAGTGTTCGAATTATTTCCCCAAATCCAACGAATAAATCATCTTCTTTCTCCAGGCGTGATACATAGTGCATTGTCAGAAACACTCTTTGGGAAGTGTCGGCAGAGAGTAGAACGTCGAAAATTGATCTAAAGCGTTCATTAGATAAGTAAGGCTTTCCGCCTAAAATATAGTACGCAATATTCTTCGAGGGAAAAGATTCTGCTAGCCCTAAGAAAAGGTGTTCTGCATGAGAATCGCCAAGTAGTACCCAGTCAGGATTTCCTTCTCGCGATTGCTTGCAACGTAGAGAACCTTCCCACTCTAATGCTTCGTCAGCAATTTGTTTTGGCTCACAATCTACATAGTGGCTATCTACATACTCATGAAATCCCGAATGATTGACGTCTCCGTCAAAAAGTCTTACGAATCGTTTTTCGAATCCGTTATTCGTAATCCCGTAAATTCCAATGCCTAGTAAAAAAATGAAACTTGGTATTGCAGTGCCCAAGAGACCAAACTTCGAGGCGAATAGTTTGCCCTTTCCTCTAAAAGGTTTTTCTACGTATCTCCAACTGAAAATTGCTAACACTATCGATAATATTGATAAAAAGAGCATTAATTCTGAAGAAGGATTGTCTAATAGGCGAATTTTCGCGAATGCAAACAACGGTTGATGCCACAAGTATGCGCTGTAGCTAATTAGGCCAACACCAACGAAAAATCGAGTGCTTAGAAGTTTTGCCGCAAGCGTTGCTTCACCTGCAAAGAGCACTAATAGGACAACGCCAATGACCGGCACTAACGCGTACACACTTGGGAACGGAGTACTTTCATCATATGCAAAGATCGCAAAGATAATTGCGGTTAAGCCAATCATCGACAATGTATTGTTTGATTGCACTCCGCGTTTCAGTACAACGAATGCTGCTATAGAGCCCGCAAACAACTCCCACGCGCGTGTTGGTGCAAGGTAGAAATTAGCCGTCGCTTGATTACGCCAACCCCACTCACTTAACCCCAAGCTAATGACAGCGAATACAACAATCATCGAAAACACACGATTCTTGCCAAAGCGCCAAGCAAAGAAAAGGAAAATTGGAAACAGTACGTAATACTGTTCCTCTACAGCCAAGCTCCATGTGTGCAGCAAAGGCTTTACATCAGCGGCCGTCTCAAAATATCCACTTTCAAGCCAAAATAAAATATTGGAGGAAAACAGGCTGACAGCTACGAGACTTTGCGAAAAGTCTTGCAGTTGGCCCGGTAACATCCACATCCAGGCAAATGGGATGCAGACAAACATGACAAAGAACAACGCAGGCAATATTCGTCGTGCACGTCGTTCGTAGAAGTTAACGATACTAAAGCGATTGTTCTCGATGTCTTCAACGAGGATTGTCGTAATCAGATAGCCGCTAATTACAAAAAAAACATCTACGCCAACGAATCCTCCATTGAATAGTTCAAAACCCGCATGGAATAATATTACCGGGACAACAGCGAGTGCTCTTAATCCGTCGATTTCCGGGCGATATTTCAAAAAAAGTCCTTTCAGCAAGTATTTGAGGTAACGAGCATATCCTGCTTCAATATGTGATTAAACTCTAGAGTCAAAATACCTTTTGAGAGCGTAGTTTACCTGAGGTCCGTCGCCGTTCAGAGCTATCTCTGCAATGAGGAGTTTACCAGTGGCAGAAGGCAGCTTGCGGCACTTTCCTGTCGGTGAATTGTCTAGTGCTCCATAATTTCGGCGGCTAGTCAGAGTCAGACTATATATGCCTCTGTTTACTCGCTACTATAATTCCCATCTGGTCCTAGCTCTCACTTCGTGGAAGCTTTAGAATAATTTTTTGTGCAGTGCCAGAATGTTCAATGTTGCAATTTTACTGCGCCATAAGTTGTTGAATATTATGAAAAATTTGTTCGAAAGACCGAAATCCCAAGCTGTAGGTGATAAAAAGTCTAAGCATCCCGTTTCCAGCAAGAACGCTGTGCAGCAGTTTTTGTCGAAGGTGGCTGCACTGCCAAAGACCAGCGGAGATGCGCGACTAATCTTTTCTCTGGACGCCACTGCGAGCCGACAGGGAACTTGGGATGTAGCAAGCCAACTTCAGAATGAGATGTTTCTCAGTGCCCAGTCACTCGGAGGCCTCAATGTTCAGCTGTGTTACTTCCGTGGCTTCGGCGAATTTTTTAGTAGCGATTGGCAGAGTAATCCCGATGATATTTTGCGTATCATGTCATCAATTCAATGTCAGGCAGGCGCCACACAGCTCCATCGCTTGCTGCAGCATGCTATCAATGAGAATCAGCATAAGACAATCAAAGGCCTTATCTATATTGGCGATGCTATGGAAGAGAACATCGACTTGTTGGCACAACTTGCCGGAAAGTTAGGTCTGCTGAACGTGCCACTGTTCATGTTTCAAGAGCGGCGCGACCCCGTAGCAAAGGCAGCTTTCCAAGAGCTTAGTCGCTTGTCTGGAGGAGCCTATTCCCAGTTTGATAGTGCGAGTGCTGACCAGTTAAAGGATTTACTAAAGGCAGTCGCTATTTATGCTGCGGGTGGGCTAAAAGCGCTACAAGATTTCAGTGCCGCTTCGTCCAGTGGTGTAAAGTTGATAGAGCAACAGCTTAGGAAATAGTCGTGTTTCTAGCAAAACAGGTAGATAGACTCGTATGATTCTTCGGTTACTGCTACTCCTATTGCTACCCGTGATGGCCTATTACTTTGTTAGATCCATAAGTCAGCGCTTCGCACTTACTTCTCGTCAGAACACGTTCTTGTTTTTCCTCGTTGCGAGCCTCTTGGTGGTTGGAGTGATGATCGCGATAGGTAGACTGCCCTTTCAGTTCATCCTTGCTCCTATCGGTGTTGCTGCGACATTTCTGCTTAGAATGTTGCCCACACTCTTGCGCTTGCTTCCTATGTGGCATCTCTTCAAAGGGCGAGCTGCGGCAGCGAAGCCACCGAATAGAGATCAGGTCTCAACCATCCGCACAGAATTCTTTGATATGGAATTACAGCACGACGATGGCAGCATGGATGGAGTGGTGCTCAGAGGGAATTTTTCCAAGAGGAGACTTTCAACACTGCAGTTGCCGGACTTACTGGAGCTATATCAAGAATGTAGAAAAGATGCTGACTCGTCGCAAGTGCTCGAGGCTTACATCGATCGAGTATTTCCCGATTGGAGAGAGCACGCTCAGGCTCAGCACGAGGGTGCTGCAGCGGTTGCCCACGAGTCACTGATGACAGAAACGCTGGCATTGGAAATACTGGGGTTGGATGAGACTGCTGACAAGGAGCAGGTAACTAAGGCCCACAGAGGCCTAATGCAGAAGATGCACCCCGACCGGGGTGGCAGTGATTACCTTGCGCAGAAGATTAATGCGGCGAAAGACTTCTTAATGCAGAAGCTCTAGGGGCATCTCTCGATATCCAGCCTCTATTCTTAATTCACTAACTATGCGCTTTTCTTTTTGTTGAGGAATGCTTCTACGATTGCCTGTGCATCGGGTGTCTGCAGCAGTCTGGCGAATTCTGCTAGTTCAACGCCGATTGTGTCAGAAACTGTGCTTTGTTGGCCGCGCTTAATAAGCTTTTTGCTCGATTGAACGGAGTCGGGGGGCAGGGCGGCTAGTTCTCTAGCCTTAGTCATCGCATACTCTAAATATTGATCCTGTGGCAGCACTTCGTTGATGATCCCGTATTCCTTCGCCTTGCTAGCTGAGAACCTGTCACCTAACAACAGTAATTCCGATGCGCGCACGTGGCCGATCTGTTTAGGAAGCAAATAGCTAGATCCGGCTTCTGGGCATAGACCGAGGCGGGTGAATGGCAGCTGCAAGAAGCAATTTTCAGACGCGTAGATCAAGTCGCAATGAAACAGTAGTGTGGTACCTATACCAATGGCGAGTCCGCTAATGGCCGCGACGATAGGTTTCTTCGACTCATTCAGTGCATGCATAAATGCAACCGAGGGACGGTCGGCCGAGGGCGTATTGCTAGCAAGGAAACTGCTTAAATCATTGCCGCTGGTAAAGCAATCATCAGCGCCGCGAATCAGAGTCACATTGACGCTAGCATCCTCGTTTGCCTGTCGTAGCCCTGCGGCGAGTGCGACATACATGCCGGGTAGAAGAGCGTTCTTTTTCTCCGGTCTATGAATCTCGATGACAAACACCTGGCCATCAATGCTGTATTTAATGTTCTTATCCGCCGACTCGTTCATCCTGTTTCCTTCTGGGTCAATATCTTGATTCCAGCCCATTTTAGTGGATATTGCATTCGAAGTAGAGCGCTTAGTTGCGCTAAAATTTGCTGGAGACGTACTTACTAACTGTCAGTGCCGTGATAAAAATCTCAGCATTCAGTGTTAGAATGCGCAGGTATTCCATAATTTGAGGTTGATTTGGTATGACGCTAATTCGCAATGAAGATGTTATTCAAAGTGTTGCAGATGCACTGCAGTATATTTCCTACTACCATCCAATCGACTTTATCACTGCGGTCAATGAGGCTTATGAAAGAGAAGAGTCGTCAGCAGCTAAAGACGCGATGGCACAGATACTCATTAATTCTCGCTTGTGTGCCGAGGGAAAGCGGCCCATATGTCAGGACACGGGCATAGTAGTAGTATTTCTAAAAGTTGGGATGAGCGTGCTGTGGGAGGGCGATATGGCCCTCGAAGAAATGGTCAACGAGGGAGTGCGCCGTGCGTATCTACACCCTGATAATGTGTTGCGAGCTTCGATCGTAAGCGACCCGGCTGGTGCAAGAAAAAATACCAAAGATAATACGCCCGCCGTCATCCACACGCAGCTTGTTCCTGGCAGTGAGATCGAAGTTAAAGTTGCGGCCAAGGGCGGTGGCTCTGAAAACAAGGCGAAGTTGGTCATGTTGAATCCGAGTGACAGCATCGTGGACTGGGTTGAGCGAACTTTGCCTACTATGGGGGCTGGTTGGTGCCCACCTGGCATGTTGGGAATCGGTATCGGTGGCACGGCAGAGAAGGCTGCGCTACTTGCGAAAGAATCGCTGATGGAGCCTATTGATATTCACGAGCTTCGCGCTAGAGGACCTAGCAATCGTGTCGAAGAATTGCGTCTCGAGATTATGGACAGAGCTAATTCGCTTGGCATCGGCGCACAGGGCTTGGGTGGCTTAACTACAGTGCTGGATGTGAAGATTCTAGACTATCCGACGCATGCAGCATCGCTTCCCGTTGCCATGATTCCAAACTGTGCGGCGACTCGTCACGCACACTTCACTCTAGACGGAAACGGAATTGCCGAATTTGAAGTGCCCAGTCTGGATCAATGGCCAGAGATCGTCTGGGATGTCGGTCCGCGAGCTCGCAAGGTAAATCTGGATACACTCACTCCCGAAGCTATAGCGAGCTGGGAGCCCGGTGAAACCCTGCTACTATCGGGCACTATGTTAACCGGTAGAGATGCCGCACATAAGCGCCTACTCGCGATGCTGGCGAAGGGTGAGGGCTTGCCTGAAGGTGTCGATTTCAACAATAAATTTATCTACTACGTAGGTCCTGTCGATCCTGTAAGAGATGAAGTTATAGGGCCGGCTGGGCCGACGACTGCTACGCGGATGGATAAATTTACCGATGAGCTACTCGAAAAGACGGGCTTGATCGGTATGATCGGCAAAGCTGAGCGAGGCAAGGAGGGCATCGATGCCATTAAGAAACATAAGGCTGTGTACTTGATGGCGGTAGGAGGCGCTGCCTATTTAGTTTCTAAAGCAATTCGTAAAGCTCGAGTCGTTGCCTTTGAAGATCTTGGCATGGAGGCTATCCATGAATTCGAAGTCGAGGAAATGCCGGTTACTGTAGCCGTAGACGTAAACGGTACCTCGGTTCACCAAACCGGCCCCGCAATATGGAAAAAGAAAATTGCGGAACAGCATGCTATCGAAGTGAAGTAGTGTGCTGTTAGTCAGTCGCTACCGCTTCCAGCTTTTGACGTGTGGCTGCTAGGCTAATGCCTGTATGGCCTAACCGGTTGAACCCACAAGCCGTAGTGGACTTGCCACGGCGACAACCCGGCACGAGAATATGTTGGTAGAACTTGTTCGAAATTCAGACAGGTGCCCAAGGGCGGAACAACCCCAATAGCTCATGGACTGTTTGCCCCCTCCCGCGGAGTTAGCGCTACTGCGCTCGTTGAAAACTGCTAGACACAGCCTTTCGAGATGACCAATTTCGCCGCACCTAAATGGCGCATTTGTTCTGGAGAAGCACCAATTCAGTTGCTAAGCGTAATTTCGGAATGCCGGCCTTACACTTTGTAAGCGCTTTAAACCTGAGTTTTCGCTAAATTCTTCAATTATTCCAAGTTGGCAAGGGTTTTGCACTAGTGACACGCATCCTCTATTAATTAGCGATGGTGTCCTCATGTCCACAAGTAGTTCCAAAATTGATTTGTTTTCCTTCCATGGGAAAATTCGGACTCTTCATTTAACCTGGTTTGCCTTTTTCCTATCTTTTGCAGTTTGGTTTAATCATGCGCCCTTGATGGCAGCTATTCGTAGCTCGTTTGGTCTCACCGACTCGCAGGTCAGTGCGCTATTGATGATAAATGTGGCATTGACTATTCCAGCTAGAATTGTGATTGGTATGTTGGTCGATCAATTCGGGCCGAAGCTGGTGTTTTCAATTCTGTTGTTTCTCTCCAGCCTTGTCTGTTTTCTTTTTGCGTTTGCGGATAATTTTCAAGAACTGATCATCTATCGCTTTTTATTGGGTTTCGTAGGGGCAGGTTTCGTCATCGGTATCCGCATGATTGGTGAATGGTTTCCTGCTCGGCAGGTTGGTCTTGCCGAAGGAATTTATGGAGGTTGGGGAAACTTTGGCTCCGCCGCGGCCGCCCTGCTATTACCTAGTTTGGCCTTATTATTCGGTGGTGATGACGGTTGGCGCTATGCAGTTGCCACCACGGGGGCGCTGATATTGGTTTATGCCGTTATCTATTATCTAAGCGCTCAAGACACACCTGAAGGCTCCACTTATTTCAAACCAAATAAAGCAGGTGGATTGGAAGTTACCAGCAAATTCGATTTCTGGTTTTGCATGTTGATGA
Organism: SAR86 cluster bacterium; assembly: GCA_002401885.1. Classification (GTDB taxonomy): domain Bacteria; phylum Pseudomonadota; class Gammaproteobacteria; order Pseudomonadales; family Pseudohongiellaceae; genus UBA9145. The sequence continues at coordinate 18,948 of NVUL01000008.1, read as the reverse complement.
ATATTCCTCTAGTTGGCGCGCTGTGCATTCTGACTTGGCGATTGACCACGCTTGGCTTGCTGAATCAGAACCTGTCATCGTTGATCTATCTAGTATTGTTCGCAGTGTACGCCTATCAGAGCTGGCACTTATATCAGGTAAATAAGGAAATATTCAAAACCCGTGTGGCAAAAATTCATCGTTATAAATTTAAGCAAGTAGCGATATTGAATTTAGCCTATCTAACAACCTTTGGGTCTGAGTTGGCGGTTGTGTCGATGTTGCCATTGTTTTTTCTGGACACTTTTGATGTCTCGCCCGTTTTGGCGGGGATGTTGGCGGCAGGATTTGCCTTCATGAATTTGGTATCGCGCCCGTTTGGGGGTTGGTTTAGTGATAAGTTTGGCCGAAGAAACTCTCTGCTCATAGCTCTATGCGGGCTTTGCGTTGGCTATATTGCGATGAGCCAGATAGATTCGAGTTGGGCAATTCCATTCGCCGTTATGGTCACCATGTTCTGTTCGTTTTTTGTGCAGGCAGGAGAGGGCGCTGTTTTCGCCATGGTGCCATTGGTTCGCCGTCGTTTAACTGGTCAGATAGCCGGTATGGTTGGAGCCTATGGCAACGTAGGTGCAATCACTTTCCTCGCCGTGTTGTCGTTTGCTACGCCGAAAATATTCTTTACTGTAATTGCTTTCTCGGCGATTGTTACTTTTATAGCAGTCTATTTTCTTGACGAGCCCGAAGGAGAAATGGTTGAAGTATTGCCAGACGGGACAGTCCAAGTGATAGAACTTAAATAAGACTTTGAAGTAGGGGCTAGGTTTTGCAAATAAGTAGCGGAATTTTTTCCGACAAAGGTAAGAAGCAAGAGAATCAGGACAGTCTGGGTGTTCGGCTGGGCAGTGGTTCACTATTGCAGACAAAAGGAGTCGCGGCCGCAATAGCCGATGGGGTCAGTAGTAGTGAACACGGGGCAGAGGCCAGTTCCGCCTGTGTATTGGGCTTCCTCTCTGATTACTTTAGTACGCCAGAGAGCTGGTCGGTTAAAAAGTCGGTGGAACAAGTCTGCACGGCTTTGAATGGTTGGCTTTATCGTCAGGGTGATGCATTAACAGCCGCGCATCGTGGCAGGGTTACCACGTTCAGTGCACTGGTCTTCAAATCAACTACAGCACACCTGTTTCATGTTGGAGATAGCCGTATTTATCGAATACGACAGGGAATGATTGAACAGCTCACCGTCGATCATCGCACGTGGATTAGCAGTGAGAAGAGCTATTTGAGTCGTGCTATGGGCGTCGACACCCACCTGCAAATTGACTATTCGCGATCCGCTTTAGAAATCGGAGATGTCTATCTGCTTAGCACGGATGGGGTGCATGATTTCTTAACCGAGGATGAAGTGCTTGCCATTGTGTTATCCAGTCAAAAAGATTTGAACAAAGCGACTGAGTTGCTCGGCCGCCAAGCTCTAGATCACGGTAGTCTGGATAATGTCAGCTGCCAATTATTACGAATCGATGAATTGCCATCTCAAGATGTCGATGAGGTATATAGCCAGTTGACAGAACTACCTTTCCCACCGGATTTAAGTGAAGGGCATATTCTTGATGGTTATAAAATCGTTCGTGAACTACACGCGAGCAATCGGTCACAGTTGTATCTGGCAATCGACAGTGACACCGGATTGCATATTGCATTGAAAACACCGTCGGTAAACTACGAAGATGATCCTGCGTATATCGAGCGCTTTACCATGGAAGAATGGGTTGGACGACGTATCGACAACGCCCATGTACTTAAAGTCTATGAGCCTACGAGACGTCGCCGTTTCTTATACCATGTGGCCGAATATCTGCAAGGGCCCACTTTGAGGCAGTGGATGCATGACAATCCAGCTCCTGAGTTGGAAGAAGTACGAGGCATAATAGAGCAGGTCGCTTCAGGCTTGCAGTCGTTCCATAGATTGGAAATGTTGCATCAGGATTTGAAGCCGGAAAATATTATTATTGGAAATCAGGGTTCGCTGAAAATCGTCGACTTTGGTTCGGTGAAAGTTGCCGGTATTGCAGAGATCGACACGCCAATTTACCGTAGTAACCTGCTGGGTACCAAGAATTACTCGTCGCCGGAGAACCTGGCGGATCAGCCTGGTAGCAATGCGTCGGACATCTACTCATTGGGCGTCATTACCTATGAAATGTTGAGCGGAGGAAAGCTGCCGTACGGAGAAATTACCTCTAACAAGAGTAAGATAAATTTTAAGAAGCTGCGCTATATTCCATGCCGCGATCATAATGAAGACATTCCTGCCTGGCTGGATGGCGCGCTAAAGAAGTCAGTGAGTCCAGGGCCAGAAAACAGATACCATGAGCTATCCGAATTTCTATACGACCTACGTAACCCCAATAGCTCACTTAACTTTATTGATCAGCGTCCCTTGATAGAAAGACATCCAGTCAAGTTCTGGCAAGGTGTTAGTGCGTTCCTCGCGATAGTTATTTTTACGCTGCTGTTTGTTTCGTCTACTTGATATTGCTGTATCGCATGTTTCTGCCACGATGGTGCAGTTTGGTCAGGAGTGCCCTGTTTTGGTGCTATGAGAATGTAAGCATACTCAGTCCTTTCAAATAAAAACGAATTAGAACAACAAGGTATGTCGATTTTTTGAGATTGGCACGGTACCTGCAACTCTCTTCGCTTAAATCTAATAAGACTTTCCACCCAACGCACGGTAACTCAGTGACAAAACTTACGAAGAAACCTACTTTAGTCGTGGTAGGAAATGGCATGGTTGGCCAAAGATTTTTACAGAGTCTTTTTCAGAGGAAACTGACAGAAAATTTTGAGGTCATTACATTCTGTGAAGAGAGCCGTCCTGCCTACGACCGAGTGCACTTATCGGAATATTTCAACGGCAAGAGCGCCGAGGATTTATCCCTGGTTGAAGAAAATTTCTTCGAGAGCGCAGGTATTAAAACTCATATCGGCGACAAAGTAGTTGCGATAGATCGCGAAACTAAAGTTGTTCTGTCCCTGTCGGGCGAGCGTGTGCAATATGACAAGTTAGTCATGGCGACTGGTTCTTATCCATTCGTGCCTCCAATGCCGGGTCACGAGAGAGAAGGGTGCTTCGTCTATCGTACTATCGAAGATCTCCAGGCCTTGACGCAAGCCGCAGAACACGCGCGAATTGGTGCTGTGGTCGGCGGCGGCCTGCTCGGGCTAGAAGCGGCCAATGCCCTGAAACAATTGGGTCTGAAAACTCATATCGTTGAGTTTTCTCCGCGCTTGATGGCGATGCAGATTGATGAGCTCGGCGGCTCCCTGCTTCAACAGAAGATTGAAGAGCTGGGAGTTACAGTTCACACCTCAAAAAATACTAGCGAAATAGTTGATGGTGATGTTTGTCAGCACAAAATGGTTTTTGCAGACGGAGATTGTTTGGAAACCGATATCGTCTTGTTTTCGGCTGGCATTCGTCCACAAGATCAATTGGCGCGAGACTGCGGATTGGAAATTGGTCAACGAGGCGGCATTGTTATCAATAACCAGTGCCTCACTTCAGATAATTCAATTTATGCCATTGGCGAGTGTGCTCTTTGGAATAACCAAATTTTTGGTTTGGTCGCGCCGGGATACCAGATGGCTGAAGTTGTGGCGGCCTCCCTAGAGGGAGATAGTGCTGAATTTGAAGGTGCTGATATGAGCACCAAGCTCAAATTGATGGGCGTTGATGTGGCAAGTATTGGTGATGCTCATGGTAAAACGGAAGGGGCCAAGTCTTACTCAATAATCGATGAGCCCAATGGTGTTTATAAAAAGCTTGTAGTCAGCGAAGACGGGTCTCAACTTCTGGGGAGTGTGCTAATTGGCGATGCGAGTGACTATGGCACTCTGCTACAGTACAAGCTTAACGCAATCGCGCTACCTGAATATCCAGACGATCTGATTCTTCCTCAAAGAAGTGGAGCGTCTTTTGCTCTTGGCATAGACGCACTCCCCGATTCTGCCCAAATCTGTTCTTGCAATAATGTCAGCAAGGCACAATTGCTTGCGGCAGTAGATGACGGTGCGAACACATTGGCTGATCTAAAATCCTGCACCACTGCGGGTACTAGCTGTGGTGGTTGTTCTGCCCTAGTCGGCCAAATTTTGAATAGCGAATTAGAGAAACGCGGAGTCACGGTAAGTAACGACATCTGTGAACATTTCCCATTCACTCGGCAAGACCTCTATATGCTCGTTCGTAGTGAGAAAATTCTCAGCTTTGATGAATTAGTCTCACGTCACGGTTCCGGCCGTGGTTGTGAAATCTGCAAACCCGCAGTGGCTTCTATATTGGCTTCTTGCTGGAACGAACATGTTTTGAAAAAGGCCCATGCGCCCTTGCAAGACACCAATGATCGATTTTTGGCGAATATGCAAAAAGACGGTACTTATTCTATCGTGCCAAGAATAGCGGGAGGAGAAATTACTCCCGACAAACTGATTACTTTGGGCAAAGTGGCGAAACGCTATGAGCTCTATACCAAAATTACGGGAGGCCAACGCGTCGACTTGTTTGGCGCGCGAGTCGATCAGTTACCATTAATTTGGGAAGAATTGATTGCGGCCGGTTTTGAATCTGGCCATGCCTATGCCAAATCACTGCGAACGGTGAAATCTTGCGTAGGTAACAGCTGGTGCCGATTTGGGATGCAGGACAGTGTCTCTATGGCGATCACTCTGGAGAATCGTTACAAGGGCTTGCGCGCGCCACACAAGATAAAGATGGCTGTATCCGGCTGTACCAGAGAGTGTGCTGAGGCTCAGAGTAAAGACGTTGGGGTAATTGCCACCGAACGTGGCTGGAATCTCTATGTATGCGGCAACGGCGGCATGAAGCCTCGGCATGCCGACCTGTTTGCATCCGACCTTGACGATGCCGCCTTGCTGAAAACTATAGATCGCCTGTTGATGTTTTATGTGCGCACGGCAGACCGTCTGCAACGTACTTCTACCTGGATGAGCAACATGGAAGGAGGTGTCGAATACCTTCAAGACGTGATCATCAATGATCGCCTGGGTCTTGCTGCAGAGCTTGAGCAGGAAATGAATGATGTTATCGACAGTTACCAATGTGAATGGAAGACCACGGTTGAGGACCCAGTTCGGCTGCAGAGCTTTAGTCATTTCATAAACAGCGACGAGAAGGACAGTAATGTCGTGTTTGTGCGTGAGCGTGATCAGATTAGACCTGCGAAACAGGAAGAAAGAGAGCTAGTTGTGGAATCTTAGATGTTTTCGTGCTGTGAACAGGCTCGCACCCTATTTGAAATTGGCACAAACGTGCAGCGTAAATGGCAGTCTTGAGTAAAAAGTTGGATATGAAAGTGGTTAAAAATTGTAAAGAACAAAGTGATTGGACCAGCGTTTGCCAGCTTGATCAACTGATGGAAAATTATGGCCAGTGTGTACAGCTCAATCAAGAGCAGGTCGCCATCTTTCGCGTGTCCGGCATTGAGAAAATTTGTGCCATAGATAACTTCGATCCGTTCAGCGGGGCCAACGTACTTTCTCGTGGCATTGTAGGTGATATCAAGGGGGTGCCTGTGGTGGCGTCTCCGGTTTATAAGCAGCATTTTGATTTGCTTACAGGTCAGTGTTTGGAAGATGAAACTGTGAAGCTTGCCACTTATCCTGTGCGAGTTTTGGATGGTGTGGTTCAGCTTTCAACAAAGTGAATACGCAGACGAACTAGAGAAAAGCACGCTATGCTATTTGGTCGTAAAAAAAGAAACCCAATTAAGATAGCCGACAAGAAGGTGGTCGACTGGAAATACACTACCTGTGGGTATTGTTCAACCGGCTGCTCTCTGGATATTGGCCTCAACGAAGAAGGGAGGCCCGTGGCAACTCGTGGTACCGCTGATGCGAAAGTGAATCGGGGGAAACTTTGTGTCAAGGGTATTTTTGAACATGAGCTGTTCGATTCAGCGGGCAGGGGAGCCGAACCTTTATCTCGATTAGCGGCTGACGAAGAATTTCAGGCTGTGAGTTGGGATGCCGCGATGGATTCGATGGCGGCTAAGATTCAAGGAATTCAGAATGAGTATGGTCGAGACTCTTTCGCGGTTGTCTCTACTGGCCAAATAATGACTGAAGAATTTTACACCTTGGGCAAGCTGACCCGAGGCCTGATCGGCACCAATAATTACGACGGAAACACTACCCTATGCATGGCTTCAGCAGTTTCCGGTTACAAACGTTCCTTCGGTTCAGACGGGCCGCCGGGCTGCTATGACGATTTCGAACACACAGAATGTCTTCTTGCCTTCGGCTCAAATCTGCCGGAACAACACCCGATAATATTTTGGCGCCTGAAGGAAGCGTTGGAGAAGCGAAAATTTCCGGTTATCGTAGTTGATCCCAGAGTCACTATGTTTGCTCAGTTTGCAGACATACATCTGCCTGTCACACCCGGCACCGATTTGGTTTTACTGAATAGTCTTGCCCATGTAATTCTCGATGAAGGCTTGGATGACCGAGCCTATATTCAAACCCATACTAACGGTTATGAAAAATTTGCAGAATTAGTTGGTAAGTATGACCCGCTAACTGCCTCAAAAATCTGCGGAATCGATGCCGAGATGATTCGGAAAGTAGCGAGAATATTTGCTAAAGCCGGGGCGGCTATGAGCATTTGGACCATGGGTATTAATCAAAGCACCCATGGTAGTGATGGCGTAGTAGCCATAAACAATTTAAGCCTGATTACTGGGAATATAGGAAAGCGCGGCGGCACTAGTCTGTCGATAACCGGACAATGCAATGCAATGGGCACCAGAGAATGGTCTTCTTGTTCTGGGCTTCCTGGGTATCGGCAATTGGAAAATCCTGAGCACCGAAGAGAAATCGGGAAATACTGGGGAGTTGATGAGGATTTTTTCCCCAAGCAACGTGGTATGACCATGACTGATATTTTTCCTGCGATTGAAGCCGGGGAAGTAAAAGGGTTGTGGTTGGTTGCAACTAATCCAATGACATCTATGCCTGACTCTGCTCGCATCCGGAAATGTTTGGAAAAATTGGATTTTTTAGTGGTGCAGGACGCGTATCGTGATGTGGAAACCAATCAATATGCACACATGTATCTCCCTGCGGCGCTCTGGGCCGAAAAAGAAGGGTGTTTTACCAATACCGAAAGGCGGGTGAATCTTGTACGTAAGGTGTGTGAACCGCATTTGAATTCAAAGCCGGATCACTGGATTTTTTCAAACCTTGCCAAGCGATTCGAGCATAGCAAAAGGATGAAATTCCCGGAAACCACGGCAGAAATATTCGATGAAATGCGAGAATTGTCCGTGGGCACAATGGTGGATATCAGCGGTTTATCTCATGATCTTCTCGAGCAAGAGAAAGGGATTCAATGGCCCTGTAGCGCAAGTCAGGTAATTAAGGCTGCGGAAACTGAGGATAGGTATCTCGATCGTATTGGAAGCTCAAGGCTGTATACCAATGGTCAATTCCAGTACGCCGACGGCCGAGCTAAATTACATGCCCTGCCTTTCGTGGATAACAATGAGGTGCCCTGTGAGGAATTCCCATTCTGGCTCAATAGCGGCAGGGTAGTGGAACATTTTCATACGCGTACCAAGACCGGAAAAATCGGCAATATGAACAAGTACAGCCCAACACCTTACATGGAAGTTAATCCAGAAGCTGCGCAGGAGCAGGGAATTAAACAATCTGACTATGTAAGGCTGGTTTCGCGACGTGGAGATGCTGTGGTGATGGCACAGCTTACGCACCGTGTGGCAAAGAACGCGCTATTCATTCCTTTCCATTTTCACGACTGTGTTAATCGACTCACCCTGGGATTGCTGGATCCTTACTCGAGGCAACCTGCCTATAAACAAAACTCGGTACGAATAGAGACGATTGACCAAAAATTGGCTGCCAAAATCAATCTTGAGATGAGAGATTATTGAGAAACTGCTATGTCAATAAATAGAGACCATGAGCCAGAATACGCCAGCCTGGATTCCCCCTGTGTTGCGGATACAAATGTCTATGGCAATCCTATAGATCTGATTGCCTCAAGCACTGTAGAAGTAGGAACCAGCATGTACATCAACGCGGATCCGAGTGTTGGTGAAACTCCTAATAGAAATAAGCAACATGGTTTTCATTTTACTGCTGACAATTGTATCGGTTGCCATGCCTGCGAAGCCGCTTGCAGCGAGAAAAATGATCTACCACCTCATCTAAGCTTTCGGTCCGTGGGGTATGTGGAAGGTGGTAGCTATCCTGATCTCAAGCGAATGAACATTTCGATGGCCTGCAATCACTGCGATGACCCGGTTTGCTTGAAAGGCTGTCCTACTAATGCCTATACCAAGCATGCAGAATACGGCGCTGTGCTGCAGGATCCTGAAACCTGCTTTGGTTGCGGCTACTGTACCTGGGTGTGTCCGTATAACGCACCGCAATTGGATCCGCTTGAGGGACATGTGCAGAAATGCAATATGTGCGTCGATCGTTTGGAGGTTGGGTTGAAGCCAGCCTGTGTTTCTGCCTGCGTGGGTAACGCATTGGATTTTGGTGTAATCGAAAGTATTCCTGAGAATCGTCATCAGGCCAAAACGTCGATACCTGGATTTCCCGATCCAGAGATTTCAAAACCGAATATCCGTTTCCAGCAATCCAGTGAGAACCCGAAGGAGTTTAAACGGACTGACTCCGAACACATTAAGTATCGCCAGAGCGAGCAATCCGATGTTTATGAGCCAGTCGTCGATTTAAAGTCGAGCGAGGAAAAACATTGGAATTTAGGCAAACTAAGCTCGAGAGAAAACCCTTTGGTTATTTTCACTCTGGTGACACAGGCGGTCATTGGCGCATTCGTAATAGCTTTCTTCGGTGGATTGAGCGGCATGGAAAACATGGGGATGATAGCTAGTTCTGCTGTTGCCTCTCCGATTCTACTCTTGCTAGCCGCTTTGCAGGCTTTTGTCTTAGTTCTGTCTACGCTTCACCTAGGTAAGCCTCTACGGTTTTATCGAGGCTTCAATAACTTGCGCTATTCTCCGCTGAGTAGGGAGGCATTGGCGGTCTCGATATTTTTTGGCTTCTTGCCAGTGCTTGCGGTCTTGCACGCAATGCAGTTCGGCTTCTTGAATATCCTCGAGGCAGGCGCTATTCAGGCTAATTTCCTACCTTGGGCGAGCGACAGCATGTTGAAACTATCTGCCACTGTTCTGATTTCGCTGGCAGTGCTCATTGGTTTGCTTGGCTTGTATTACATGCACATGATTTACCGAATAAAGGCGCGGCCATTCTGGGATCATTGGCAGGTATTGTCCTCGTTTTTTGGCACAATGTTCAGCCTTGGTGCGGTATTGCTCGGGCTACTGGTATTGCCCCTGATTTGGTTTTCAAGCGTTAGCCTTACTAGCTTGATAGTTGAGCTTCTACCTTTTGTCGCGATTGGGTTGGCGATTGAGGCGCTAGGACATTTCTTCCATGCGCGCGATCTGAAGGAGGGTGGGAAAGAAGGCGCAGCCTCACTCATGCTTCTGCAAACACAGTTTGGAAAAACCTATGTACTGCGCAATGGGGTGATTCTTCTTTCGCTTCTCGCGGCCTTGTTGATTCTAATGTTTTCTCAACAGCTTTTTAACACTAGCGGTTTACTGTATGCGTTTGCGGGAGGTCTGGCGATGGCTTGTCTGTTTTCATCAATCGTCAGTCGGGCTTTGTTCTATGTGCTGGTTATTCCTACTACCATGCCAGGGGCATTTTTCTGGAAGAACAAAGGATTCGAAGAGCATGCGAGAGAAACCGGTTTGGCGAAAATGCCTCAGGTCGGTGTGGTGGAACTCAGTCACTAAATTGTATTAATGAAACTAAACTAAATAGAGTTACTTGTGAAATATTCATATTGTATTGTCGATGTATTTACTACTACCACTTTTAGTGGCGCGCAGTTAGCGATTTTCCCTGAGTCGGAAGGCTTAAATGAAAGGCAAATGCAGTTGATCGCCAGAGAGCTTAATCTGACTGAAACCGTATTCATGACCGGCAGCAGAGAACCTAATGGCTGTAAACTGAGAAATTTTTCTCCATCCGCCGAGCGAGAGTTCAGCGGTCACGCTGCTATAGCTGCAGGCTATGTGCTGGCATTTGAGTCCTATGTTAGTTTTGAAAGTAAATATCTGGAACTCTCACTAGAACAAAACACGGGTGTGATTGAGCTAGTAATAAGTAGAGATGAACAATCGCAGTTCTTTGTTCAATTTAGCCGTAGCGCCGAGGCCGTAGTAGATCATTATGTTCCAGATAACTCCCAGCTCGCAGAGATGTTGTCGCTGGAAGCGAGCGAAATAGGTAATTTGCGTTACAACACTCTGTTAGTTTCATGTGAGAAAAATTATCTGATCGTTCCGCTAAAATCATTTGAAGCGGTACGAAGTGCGGTTTTTAGTCTCAAGGATTGGAGTACATCGGTTGCCCCTATTTCTCCAGCCAATGAAATTCTGCTTTTTTCCAGTAAGTCGGATATCCCACAATCAAATTTCCATGGCCGGATAGTTGGCCCGCAGATAGGAATCGAGGAAGATCCCCCGATTGCTTCAGCAATGCCTGGCTTCGCAGGCTACTTGAGCGCTCACGAGCATGTAAAGCTGGGAACTTACTCCTATACGATAGACCGGGGAACCTTGGCCACACGTAAGAGCGTGCTAGCAGTGGAATTAGTAAGCCAAAGAGACAAAGAAAATAGAGTTCGTGTGGGTGGCCCGGCGGTGATTGTCGCTAAAGGGAAAATTGATGCTCCTATCGATGTATCTTAAGAACAAATAAGTCAAAAGGCTCTTAGTCAGGGGTCAGCAAATTCGCTAGAATTGGAAAATGTCCTCAAAGCCTAAATTGTCTTCACCACTAGCCTCCAAGGTCGTTGCTTTGTCGGAAAGTCGCCAGCTTGATGTCTTAGCATCACTTTGTGAGCGTCGTCAGGCAACAGTCATTCGAATCCCATTAATATCAATTGAAGATTCACCTGATCAGGTGGCAGTGCTTGAATGGGTGGAAGCTTTCGTTACGGATCCTCCAGATTATCTGATTATCCTAACTGGCGAAGGTTTGCGCCGATTGCTCAGCGCAGCAAAACGTCATAATTTGGAGTCAAAGTTTGTCGATACACTTGCCAAGGTTTGTAAGATTTGTCGAGGACCCAAACCTGCAAGAGTTCTAAAAGAGATCGATGTTAGCGTAGAGCACTTTGGCACTGAGCCAACCACCACGGGAATAATAGAGGCGCTTGAGTCTCTTCAGCTCGAAGGCGCTCGCGTTGGGGTGCAGCTGTATGGAGAAGACCCAAACCAACAGCTCATGGATTACCTCACTAGTCGGCATCCACAGGGTTGCTCGTCTGTATCTCCCTATATTTATCGATCAAATAGTGATGCAGAAAAAGTAGAGGAACTGATACTGAAAATGTTTGCAGATGAAATCGACTTCATTGCCTTTACCAGCATGCCCCAAGTGAGGAGATTATTTAGTGTGGCCGACAAAGCAGGTTTGCGACCAAAGCTTATGGCAGGCTTAGCGAAAACAAAAATTGCGGCAGTAGGTCCTGTAGTAGCCGAATTGCTTGATACATATGGTTGTGAGGTGAGTGCAATGCCCGCCTCCTCATATTTCATGAAGCCTCTGGTACGAGCTATGGAAGCAAAGTGTATCGACATCGAGAATCAGTCGCACATATCTTCGTAGGGGTTCTCGAGAGATAAGGATATCTCCTGAGTCAGTCCTGTTACGGAAATATTGCCATTGCTCAGTTCGATAGACTCACTGCCTAACACATTGTGGTCGAACCTGTAGATCGTGCGATTCTCAGCTTCCATCGCGGAGGTGTCATACTCATGTGAGGCCTGCACCACGGTCTCGTTGAGCGACTTGTACTTGCTGATCGCTTTCTGTCCATGTCGCTTTGTCAGCATCTTCTCTACTATATGTGGCGCGAGTATAGAGGCGCTCGCATTATTGCCACCGAATCCCTTCGAATTAATTATGACCGCATCCATGGCCTGCTTTCCTACGTCTCTGTGCTGTAGCAGAAATTCGATGCTACGGTGATCCACGTCGTCAGCGATCTCATCTACAGTAAGAATGCCTGGAATAATTCCCTCCGCCCAAACGCCAAGACTGGCAGCGATTTGATCGCCTGATGAGGAGGCTAGCGAGTGGCCAATATAGGATTTCACGGCTGCTATCGGCCAGCCTTGAATGCCAAAGGTCTCGGCTATTCGGTTGATAATATGCGATTCGGTCTTTCGGTTCTGCAGGGTGCCAGTGCCGTGGGCCTGCACATAGCTGCGAGTCGCTAAGCCCTCCTGCCCAATGATGTTCTTCGTGGCGGCGGCGGCCTTCGCCATTGAGATGTAATTGCCCAAGCCGGGGCTGGCTATGGATTTCTTAAAGCCGTCGGCGTTGATGAACACATCGTTCACGCCACCATAGATATTGGCGCCTAGTTCCATCGCTAATTCATCGTCGAAAAGCACAATACACTGCGCCGATTCTGCGAGCGTAAATCCGGCGTTGTATCCAAAAGGCCTGCAAGCGCGACGGAAGTCGGGCGACTCACTCGATGATAATTTATCGAGCTGCCGCAAACTAGCGTCATCGGCCAGTGCGCCCATCGTGGCAAATCCGTCGAAGACTTCCGGCACCAAAGGCGCCTCGCTGGTGCCGACTAGAACAACTCTGTGGCTTCCCGATTGTATATCGCGAATACCCTGGCGAAGGTTGTACAGGAATGTTGCGCAGGCAGCCACATTGGTGCCAGTTGTCCCTAAATTTCCTAGTAGGTAGGCATTGATGAAGTCGGCTGGCATTTCGGCATAACCTAATGGGAGTTGTTTCGAGGTGACTTTCTTGCCGAGTAGGCGTGCCTGCATCATGCCGCCGTAGCCGTTGTAATCGAGTTGGCCCATTCCGCTGCCGGCGTAAACGGCTATCTGATCGGCCGCGACATTCTGCTTCACGATCTCCCAGTCGATACCCATGGAATTGATCGCATCGGATGCGGCGAATACCGTTAGCTGCAGTCCCCGCGGATGGTTCCTCGCAGGATACAAGGCGGCAGGATCAAAGCCAGATGGCAATTGCCCAGCACTATGCACGGCAGTTTCGCGGCTGCACTTCAACGCCACCTCGAAATTTTCGACTGTGCTTACTTGAACTCGGCCCTCAAGGTCCGGGTCGGAGACGCTCCATCCTGTAGGCAATGGTGTTGGCAAGTCTTTTTTGCGTAACGTAAATTCTAGAGGTTGATCCGATGCCGAACCTAAGGCGGCGTTTCTTAGGTAGGGTAATAGATCTGGGTCGAATAGATTGTTTTCCAGTCCCCGAATTAACGAGCCTTGTCGGAGAGCGGGGCCTAGCTGAGAAAGATATTCATTGAGATTGACCTCAATTCCGTTGCCGTCTGTCCACTTGCCTGCGCTTTTTTTAAGCTGTCCGGTAAGTGCCGCGAGACTATTGTAAGTGGCCTGCACTTGGCTGGAAGGCAGGGCATCGATGACCATGCGCCTGTAGCCGTGATGGCCTGAACTGCGACCGGCAGCATTGATTCCGCCGAATCCTGTGATTACAGGTAATCTCGCCATTGTTCTTTCCTTGTAGTGGGTCTTGCGCTGGATGCATCGTGACAAATGCGCCTATAAGACTATAGTGGGATATTCCGTGAAAACTTTAGGTTATATTGGTCAGTAGATAGGGCATAGTGGCCAGATTGCTTTCTCTGGCCCGCGCACATTCCAGAGGCCGTAGAGAAATGGTGTTTGTGGACTCTGCCAGTTGAACAGCTTGCATAAAGCCTGCGCCACACATAGCATGAAGCCATAAAAACAAATCCATCAGTATTCCCCGGAGGAATCATGAAACTCAAAAAGCTAGCCACCACATGTCTATTACTGAGCGGAATTAGCGTCGCAGCTACCGTTCTGGCTCAGGATGACCGATTCGCAAATGTAACCATCGAAACTGTGTCGGTTACTGGCAATATCTCGATGCTAATTGGATCAGGCGGCAACATTGGTGTATCAGCAGGTGATGATGGGCTATTGATTATTGATGATCAGTACGCGCCTTTGGCGACAAAAATTCGCGCCGCCCTTTCGCAATTAGGCTCCGATACTCCAAAGTTTCTCCTCAATACGCACTTTCATGGCGACCACACAGGTGGCAATGCAGACTTCGGCACAGCGAGTATTATCATCGCTCATGAAAACGTGCGCGGTAGGTTAGTAGCTGGAGATTCGGCGAGTTCGGCTTTGCCCGTAATCACTTTCGATGACGATGTCACCGTTCACTTCAATGGCGAGAACATTACCCTTATTCATATGCCAAGAGGCCACACCGATACCGATAGTGTTGTGATGTTTGAAGACAGCAACGTTGTCCACATGGGCGATCACTTTTTCAACGGCGGTTTCCCCTTCGTCGACCTCGCAAGCGGCGGGACAGTTCAAGGCTATCTTAGTAATTTAGAAAAGGCTCTCTCGTGGATCGACGACGACACGTCGGTTATCCCAGGTCACGGACCACTCGGTACCAAAGCCGACCTACTCGCCTTCTACAACGTAGTGAAAGACACATCGACCACTATTCGCGTCATGAAGTCGCAAGGGGTAAGCGTAGAAGAGGCGGTGGTTGAAGGCTTGAGTGACGAATACGAATCTTGGGGGCAGGGATTTATCAACGAGCAGCGTTGGATAGAAACTGTCTATGCAAGCTATCCCCGATAGTTGGAATGCAGCGAACTGATGCACTTTAGTACTATGGAGCTAGCCTCGCCGATTTTTTCGGTGAGGCCTCGCCTCTCATGAGCAATAACGACGAAATGCAATCAAGCTTGAAGCAACTGCATCAAGCCTTGGGCATACCCGCGAACTACGTTGCAAGTTGCGCGCTCCCATTGTGCCTGGAGCCCGTTGCACTGGTAGATACAGAACTCGACTTCTATCAACGTAAGCAGAGATTAACTCCCGCCGCATTTTCAGCATGGTCAACACTGCGCGAGGCTGCAACGCGTGAGGAAGTCTCATTGTTTCTAATTTCTGCCTTCCGTGACTATCAGTATCAACACGATCTCATTGCACGCAAACTGGAAAAGGGGCAGGCGATAGAGGCGGTTTTGCGAGTGAATGCTGCTCCCGGCTACAGTGAGCATCACAGCGGACGCGCTGTCGATGTAGGAACGCTGGGCTGCGATGCATTGAGCGAAGATTTTGGAAAAACTAAGGCGTATCAGTGGCTTGCGGAAAATGCAGTTGGCTATGGGTTCTACTTGAGTTATCCGCCTAATAACGCCTACGGCTTAGATTTCGAGCCCTGGCACTGGTGCTATAGAGAAGAATAACTTTCTTAGACAAACGTAAATGAAAGGGGTAATCTAGAAGTCGAACTACGAAGGAGAGGGGATGTTCGAGAACCACCATCTGGTGCACTACCTAACGCATTATCTGAATACGTCTGTATTTAGCTCCCTCACTCAAACTCAATTTTCTACTCAACTCTCTCGAGCAATTACTAATTCATATTCGCTAGCGGCGACTGTTGTTTTTTGCACAGCTGTAGCTATTTTCTGGCACTTGAAAATTGATCGAGAACAAATTCACTACTACGTAGGAGGGTATTATCTAAACTAAGAGTGTTTGTAATTCGTCATTTTGAATGAAATCAGGAGAGTGTAATTTATGACTAATGAATTCCAAGTTGTGTATCACAATATAGATCAAACCGAAGCGATCAGCGAAGCCGTACAAAAGCGGATAGACAAGCTGGAGCGATATTGTGACCATATTATAAACGGTCGAGTAGTATTGGATTCCCCGCACAACAATCACCACAAGGGGAGGGTCTACTCGGTCACATTAGAGATTCACACACCAGAATTAGAGGTTCGAGTAAATCAAGATCAACACGACAACCACGCACATGAAGATTTATATATCGCCATTCGGGATGCCTTCAACGTGGCGGAGCGGCAGTTCAAGTCCATCGACAAAAAGCATAGGGCAACACCGCTGCATCAAGAAATCGAGGGAATGACGCCAGATGTCGATCCGGCTGCGAAAGAAGTTTTGGATGAGGAAGAGGTTATGGAAGAGATCAATAGCGAGGCTGCTGCGTAAGGCGGTAGAAAGTACATGGACGATGCAACAAGACAGGAAATTGAGGCGGCAACTTTTCGAAGGCTGCTGCAACATTTAGATGACAACAAGGATGTTCAAAATATTGATCTGATGAACCTTGCAAGCTTTTGTAGAAATTGCTTGTCGAAATGGTATGTGGCTGAGGCAGAGTCTCGCGGCACGGACATTGATTACGAATCCGCGCGCGAGATCGTCTACGGCATGCCTTACTCCGATTGGAAGTCTAAATACCAATCGGAAGCCAGTGTAGAGCAACTGCAGAAATACGATAGTCGATCGGCTGACTAGGTAGTTGTAATGCACATCGAGGGAAATCTCTGAGCGTACTTGGAGATTTCCCTTTTTCGTTTCCTGCGAGCTGTGTTTTCCTCGTGTTTCTGTCGCAATTTTTTCTTACTACACATTAGCTTCTTGCGCCTATGTAAGAACATGTGAAAGTGGCTTCACCTGCCTGGGGTCGGATGACCGACCGAGCCGGGTAAGTGACAGATTTTCGAGCCATTTTTCTCACAGAACACCAAACGAATTCCGAAGTTGAAAACCGATGTGTAGATCAACCCGATCGGGTTGCAGCCATAAGCATGTTGGTACTCGTATGCAAACTATCTCGACGCTAGATCCTCAGTACGATAGAAATTATACGTCAATTTCTAGAGCCCACGAATCTCATGTGATTTACTTCCCACCGAATTAATGGTATCACGACTATATTGATACTAGGAATTCCGTGGGGTACTAAATCTGCAACGCAGATGTTCTACGCACCAGGTCTAGGAAGTTACTTTTTGTAAGGCAGTAAGGAATGGAGAGTTAGAAAATGCGGTTACTATTTCAATTGTTGGTTTGCTTGTTTGTTTCAAATTCAGCCGTTGCTCAAACTCATGAGTACTTTTGGTTTTTCCCCAATAATCTTGCGCCTTTCAACGCCCCGTCATCAGGGGAATTGTGTACTAAGCTTATGCCGGGAGCACTTTCAACTCTGCAGGCAGGTTTTCCTCAAAATCACATTATTACGTTAGATAGCTTTACTGTCGATCTGAATGAAACCAATGCGACATGCAACTATACGGGAACCCGCATACAACCTAATGGAGTAATTGGTTCGACTGGTAATAGCCGTGCTATCCGTAGATCCAGTCGGGGGGGCTGCGGCGGCGAGCTAGCTGATTCGATTTGTGATAAGAAAGATGAACCTCCTAAGTGCTGCGATGAGAGGGGTAATCCAATCCACGGTTTAACGGGAAACAAATACCAGCAAGAAGTGTTTTTTAGTTCAGCTGGTAGTTTTCCTCTAACGATAAGCGCCTACTACTCTACTCGACCTATTCGCGAGACGAATGGCGATGTACTTGTGGATGGGATTTGGGAGTGGTCTAACTTTCAAAGCTTAACTGTTCTTGTTTTAAACGATAGGCGGGTTATTCAGCTCGTTCGAGATGATACTTCTAGGTTTCGGTTCGACAGTCCAAGTGATCAGGGTCCTTGGAGCGCGGATGAAGATGTTCTCTACACAGTTGAAGACATTATCATCGAAGATTTCGAAGGTAATGACATTGTTGGCGGATTCCTCGTAACAACGCCTGACGACACAGTTGAGAGGTACGACAATTTTGGCTTACTGCAACAAGTTACTAACAGAGATGGTCTTTCTCATTTTTTAACCTATGGCGACTATAACGTAGAAATTGTTGATCAATTTGGAAATTCTATTACCTACGTTCGAGATCTCGCTTTTCGT
The DNA here is from genome assembly GCA_002401885.1 of SAR86 cluster bacterium. Lineage (GTDB taxonomy): Bacteria > Pseudomonadota > Gammaproteobacteria > Pseudomonadales > Pseudohongiellaceae > UBA9145. The sequence goes on along the minus strand of NVUL01000008.1, from coordinate 1,023 downwards.
GTGGTTAGTGCCATTGATACAGATGGTAATGAGTACCAATTTCAATACGAAAACAATTTAAGGCTTCAGTATGTTTCCTATCCAGATTTAACAACAGGTATGGCCGGCACCAATCCCTTTGGCGAAGACAACCCTTACCGTGAATATCACTACGAATTCGCAGATTATAAAGAAGCGCTGACGGGAATTACAGATGAGAACGGGGATCGATTTGCAACCTGGACTTATCACGCTCTCGGATATGCGTCATCTAGTGAGCATGGGGTTGGTGTTGAAAAAGTCACTTTGGATTTCTCTCAGCTAGGGCAAGGCCTTCAAGAAGTAACAGATACCAATGTATTCGGGAAACAAACAATTACTTCCTATGCTGAAATTCTAGGTCAGCCGCACACTACGCAGAATCATCGATTGGCATCACCTTCAAGTCCTGCGGCCACACAAACATTCACCTATGATGCAAATGGCTTCATGGCGTCGAAGACTGACTGGAATGGAAATGTCACTAACTATATTCATGATGCGCGTGAGTTAGAGACGAGTAGAACGGAAGCGTTTGGAACGCCAGCTGAAAGGACTATAACAACAACTTGGCATCCGATTTTCCGTAAGCCCATTCAAATCGTAGAACCTGGGAAAACAACATCCTTTACCTACGACACTCTAGGTCATGTTCTAACGAGAGCGGAATCTGACACTACTACACAGTCCATACCCTATACAACGACAGGGCGAACCAGAGCAACAACATTTACCTATCATCCTGAAGGGGCTGCTGGGGAATTTCAAGTAGCGACAGTTGATGGCCCACGTACCGATGTTAGTGATATTGCCAGCTTCACGTACACAGTCGAAGGATATATTGCCTCAGTCACTAACCCCTTAGGGCACGTAACGCAGGTAACGAGTTATAACTCCAGAGGATTGCCGCTTACTACGATTGATAGCAATAACGTTGTTACCAATATGACATATCACCCTCGCGGTTGGCTCTTAAGCAGTACTATCGTAGATCCGACACCCGCC
>NVUL01000007.1 GCA_002401885.1 SAR86 cluster bacterium | reverse complement strand
TCTATAAAGGTTCTGGCACCAGTTGAATACAGCAGTGAGGGCAAGGCTGTCTATCGCTCACTCGGCGGCAATTCGCAAAATACCAACGGGCACAGCATTTTATTACGTCTAGACTATGGGAACTCAAGGATTCTGCTGACCGGCGATCTCAACAAAAAGAGTCAGAGATTATTGCTTGATGAGTACACAGGGGAACGCAACGAATTCCAGTGCGATGTTGCTAAAGGCTGCCACCATGGCAGTGACGATGTTTCATTCGAGTTTCTGCAAGCCATGGGAGCCGCTGCCACCGTAATTTCTTCAGGAGACAACGAAGGTCATGCCCATCCTCGCCCAAATATAGTGTCTGCTAGTGCTATCAGCGGACATATGCAGATTCACAATGATGAACTGCAGACACCCTTGGTGTACTCCACTGAAATTTCCCGCAGCATCAATATCGGCACTCCGAACAAATTGACTTTGACAGACTGGGTTGACGAAAATGGGGATGAGCTTGAACTGAATGACCTGAGCAAAGCAAAAGTGGATTACAGCGTGGTCAAGGCAGGCGACCTCAATCCTACAAAACGTTCAAGTACACTTTCCAGAAGAAAGATTGTAGATGGCATCGTATATGGACTGGTCAATGTTCGCACCAATGGAAACAAAATTCTTTGTGCTGTTCTCAATGAAAAGAAAAGCAAATGGGAATATCAAACTTTCGATTCAAGGTTTTAAAGGGGGAAGCTCAGAGCACTTTGATTTTGATTAGGCCGCTCAACATCGAAGTACTCTGCCCCCTTTGATTAACTTCTTGGGATGAAACAATAATTATTGAAGCAACATTCGATGGTAGGTTTTCGGCATCGACTGAAAACTAACACTAATGAATCGATCAATTGATGGATGGAAATGCTATGAGGATTCGTACTTGCTCCGTGTTGCTTATACTTATTTTGGTGATGGGTTGTTCTACTGTTGGAGATGGTAATCGAACATTAGTTAAATCTTGTGTACCTGACACCTTGGCTGGAAACGCCGTTGGGAATGACATAAATAACGTTTTTCCTGAATTTACTGAAATTGGATGCACAGAGTTTTCTGTCCTAAATTTAACGCCAGACGCGAATGAAACCGTCGCCAATTTCCAATCTTTCTTGCAAGGCCGATATGGAGTAGCCACACAATCCGGAGCGAATGAGATCATTGAATTGAATTCCGTGATTCGGCGGAAGGATACGACCCCCTCATTTCTTTATGATGAAGAATATAAGGCGATCAACAACGCTATAGCCACGGTCGCACTTAATGAAAAATTGACCAGCTCCAAAAAGGGCGAATTGATAAGGGGAATTAGGGCTCGTCTGCTCAATACTCCAAGGTCAGACTCTTTAACGACAAGGTCCTATCTCTATGAAGGCGTTGACATGTACAACTACTTTCCAAGAATAGAGGTAGATTTCTCAGCGAAGCTTCGTAGTGTAAGTGAATTGGATACGTTCAAACATCTTGGTATTGTAATAGAGATCCAGGACAAATTTTCTAATACCAAATTTATAGACTACACCCCTAAAGAAGCTGATGTTGTCGCATTTTCGCGAGGCACGCTGAAACAAGATAACAAATTGACCGTTAGTCCCTCAGTTGAAGATACGGTAAAACAAGCTATTGCGTCTTCGAGTTCGACAACGGCTCCGGTAACTAGCGATAGCGAAACAGATACCACGCAATTGACGCGGGGGTTAGAAACCGGATTTACCGCATCAGAGTCTTATACGAATGCATTAGTTGATGCATTGGAGAGGCGAACCACAGGTATTCTTGATGATGGCAATGTATTCTTTGCTTCGTATAGATCTGCAAGAGATAAGCGGATTTCGGGCACCTACACTTTCGACCTAATGCTAGAGATCGAATCGAAGGCGGAGCTTTTTTATGCCGACAATAGCAGCGAAGTGGATGCTAATTCTTGTGACAATATGATCCTTAACTCTGGAAAAACACTGACATATGTAGCGTCTGTCCCATGTGATGATGATGTCTTAGTCGATATTTATTTGGTGGGTGTTGCCCGCCATGTGTATGACAGAGGTCTTACTGGTTATTTTGCGAAAGTACCGGAAGTCGAAAATGATGATGTCTATGAGCATGTTGTTGTACGCAAAATACCTAGTGTGGCGCTTTGGTCTCTTGCTGGACCCAGTTGGTTAGGGTTAGTAACCAATCAGACCAATAGTCTCGTTATAAATACATTGTTTGATGAGGCGTTTTACGGTATCTACGAAACAACTCAAAATAATGCAGGAAACACAGTTGAGAGTTTTCTTAGCATGGGGAATGGCAAGAAATTCACATTTACATACGAGGGTAGTAAGACTCTTATTCTTAAGCCTCATAGTTTTACTAGGGAAGCTGGGAGCACTGTGAATAGCTATGAACCAAACAATACCAACATAAACGTACAACATGGTGAAGTATATATCGAGTACCAAATTGACACTTAACTGAGGAAAATTCGAATGACCGAGGAAGAACAAGACCAGTTACTAATTGAGCACATATCTAAGTTGCGAGAAATTAGTGTGGAGTTATATGAGCGCATTACTAGAGCTCCAACGGATAATCGTGAAGAAATACCAACTGAAGGCTGTAAGCGTTGGGGCGTTGATCCGAAAACGGGACGACTCATTTGCTTAGATCCCGGCTTCAGCTAACAGGAACTTAGGCGACACACTGAGTTCTTTTTCGAAGTCTTATATTAGAGGAATTGTATGTCTATGTAAGTGATGCTTACAGTTGAGCTTAATAAAAATGTATCTTTCGATCAACGGAAGAAATTCAATGCATACCATACAAAAAAGGGGACAGATTTATTTAAAATCTGTCCCCTTTTTTGTATGGTAGCTATGGGTGGACTTGAACCACCGACCCCAGCATTATGAATGCTGTGCTCTAACCAGCTGAGCTACATAGCCATTTTTTCTACTGCGGCTTCCTATTGTACTGGATCTGAAAATTTGAATTGCCATTTCATGCTCGATGTATGACTTATACACCTGCGCGTGAAATGCCAATTCAAATTCCCAGCTACAGCACACTAGAAACCCTCGCTACGAAAAAACAATACATTCTTCGTAACTACAAAATCCTCGAACCCGAAAGGCCGCGAATTTTCGGCATTTCGGGGGTGTTTGTCAAGCTAGACGTTAAATCGGAAATGGACTACATCGCCGTCTTGGACGATATACTCCTTGCCTTCTAAGCGCCATTTGCCGGCGTCTTTAGCTCCGTTCTCGCCGTTATTGTCTACGAAGTCCTGGAAGCCCGTTACTTCTGCTCTTATGAAGCCCTTCTCGAAGTCGGTGTGGATGACTGCGGCGGCCTGTGGGGCCGTGGCGCCTTGCTTTACTGTCCAGGCCCTCACTTCCTTTACGCCGGCGGTGAAATAGGTCTGTAGGCCGAGCAGGGTGTAGCCGGCGCGGATTACGCGGTCTAGGCCGGGCTCATCCATGCCTAGGTCTTGCAGGAACTCCAGGCGTTCATCGTCTTCCAGCTCGGCGATCTCTGCTTCTAGCTTGTTGCAGATCGCGACTACGACTGCGCCTTCTTTCTCAGCGATTGCTCTTACCGTGTCCAGATGGGGATTGTTCTCAAAGCCGTCCTCATCGACATTGGCGATGTACATGACCGGCTTAACGGTTAACAGGTGCAGGCTATACAGGTCGGCGAGTTCTTCTTCAGTCAGACTTAGCGAGCGAACCTGCTTCGCCTCATCGAGATGTGCCTTCACCTTCTCGAGTACAAGAAGCTGACGCTGCGCGTCTTTGTCGCCGCTTCTGGCTACTCTGGATGTCTTGTCGAGAGACTTATCGACGCTCTCCAGATCAGACAGCGCGAGTTCGGTATTGATGGTCTCTATGTCTGAGGCTGGGTCAATCTTGTCCGACACGTGGGTTACGTTACTGTCTTCGAAGCAGCGCACTACGTGGGAGATCGCGTCGCACTCGCGGATATTTGCGAGGAACTGATTGCCTAGGCCTTCGCCCTTGGATGCGCCAGCGACTAAACCGGCGATGTCGGTAAATTCCATCGTGGTTGGTATGGTTTTCTGCGGATCAACGATCGCGCTCAACTTGTCCAGCCGCGTGTCGGGAATGGAGACGATGCCGGAGTTGGGCTCGATAGTGCAGAACGGAAAATTCTCCGCGGCTATGCCTGCCTTGGTAAGCGCATTAAACAGCGTAGACTTGCCCACGTTGGGTAGCCCGACGATTCCACATTTTACGGCCATTACTTGTCTCTATTTGATCTGTTAAGTATTTAGCATTAGGTATGCAAGAGGCGCATGGCTTCTTCCCACTCGCCTTTAACCGCCTTCGGAGTTACCCGAATCGCGTCTTCTATATTCGACATGATGACATCGGCTTCCGATCTGGAAGGGTTGCCAAGTACATAGTTCGCGACCATGGACTTGTCGCCCGGATGTCCTACACCTATGCGCAGCCGATAGAAATCTCGCTGATTTCCGAGTGCGCTGATGATGTCGCGGATGCCATTGTGACCACCGTGGCCACCGCCGTTTTTGAAACGTGTGACGCCGACTTCGAAATCGATCTCGTCGTAGGCGACCAACATATTCTCCGGCTCGATCTTAAAGAATTTGCACACGGCCGCTACAGACTTGCCGCTGTGATTCATGAACGTAGTCGGGAATAGGAGTTTGATGTCGTCGCCAGCAATATTGATGCTGCCGAATTCGCCGAAAAACTTACTCTCTCCACGCAGATTGGCCGAATAGCTCTTGGCAAGATGGTGGAGAAAGATGACACCGGCATTGTGCCGGTTGGAGTCATATTGAGGGCCTGGATTACCCAGACCCACAATAAGTTTTAAGGAATTGCCTGTCATAAGATTTTAGGGTCAGCCTAAAAACAGGACTAGTCTTCCTTCTCTTCGGACTCATCGCTACCAGCTTCGGATTCAGGCGCATCTGGTGTTTCAGGTGCATCCGCAGCCTCTTCGACTTCCGCTCTAGGCGCTTGCACTGTGGCTACGCTAAGATCGTTACCTGCAGCAAGAGCAATACTCGCTACGCCTTCAGGCAATGTGATGTCTGCAATGTGAACAGCGTCGCCAATTTCCAGCAGTAACATATCGACTTCGATAAACTCTGGTAGGTCTTTCGGGAAACAATGGATCTCAATCTCATTCAATGTCTTGATGATGCTTCCGCCGCCAGTTTTAACGCCCGCACACTTATCTTCGTTGAGGAAATGAAGCGGTACGTTAACTGTAATCTCTACCTTATCGCTCACGCGCTGGAAGTCAGCATGCATGAGAATGGCCTTGGCAGGATGACGCTGCAATGCCTTGATAACGGCCTTTTGCTTCTTCTTTCCTACATTCAGCGTAATAATGTGTGAAAAGAATGCCTCATTTTCAGTGGCCTTAGCGATGTCCTTGTGGGCGATCGTTAAGGAAACGGGGTCTTCACCACCACCATAAAGTACGGCGGGGATGTCGTTATTCAAATGGCGTAGGCGGCGGCTCGCACCTTTCCCTAGGTCCGTTCGAACTGTGCAGTTCAACTCAAATTCTTCAGTAGACATATGTCTCTCCTAAGAAGTGCTGTAGCTAGCTTGCGACCGGCTAGTTACAGTGTTTAAAAAGATCATGAGACGATATTAAAAGTCTCATTGATCATCGGTTATCCGCTCAATCTCGATAGAACTCAGGACGCAGTCCTAAGTATTATCGAACATCGCGCTTATGGATTCTTCATTGCTCACACGACGAATAGACTCGGCTAGTAATTTAGCCATGGACAGCTGTCGTATGCGCTTACAATTTTTTGCTGCGTCGCTCAGTGGGATAGTATCGGTTACTACCAAGGAGTCGAGGCTGGAATTCTCAATGTTTTCAATCGCAGGGCCGGATAATACCGGGTGCGTACAATAGGCCATTACTTTCGCGGCGCCGTGCTCTTTTAGTGCGTCCGCCGCCTTGCAGAGCGTGCCAGCTGTGTCGACCATGTCGTCGACGATAAGGCAGCTGCGTCCCTCTACATCACCGATGATGTGCATGACCTGTGCGACATTGGCCGCCGGTCTCCGCTTATCGATAATAGCGAGGTCCGCGTTCAGTTGCTTCGCAACGGCTCGTGCTCTAACTACGCCACCGATGTCGGGCGAGACGACTATTAGATTCTCGTACTTCTGCCGCTCGATATCGTCAGTCAATACCGGTGAGCCGTAGACGTTGTCCACTGGGATATTGAAAAAGCCCTGTATTTGTTCCGCGTGCAGATCGACGGTGAGTACGCGATTCACGCCAACTGTGCCGATCATGTCGGCAATGACCTTCGCGCTAATGGCAACACGCGCCGATCGAACGCGGCGGTCTTGCCGCGCATAACCGAAGTAGGGGATTACCGCTGTAATTCTATTGGCTGATGCTCTGTGTAGTGCGTCGGCCATCAACAACAACTCCATGATACTGTCGTTGGTTGGTGCGCAGGTAGGCTGAATGAGGAATACGTCCTTGCCGCGCACGTTCTCATTGAGTTCTACAGAAATCTCACCGTCGCTGAATTTGCTAATACTCGCATAGCCCAGAGGAATGCCAATATGCTTGGCAATATTGTCTGCTAATTCTGGGTTGGCATTGCCAGTAAAGACCATCAAATTATTTGGCACGGTGAGTTCCTATAAGTGTCGGTACAAGCAGTTCAGGATGAATCGTTCTATTTGGTATGAATACTTTTAAAAAGACAGCTACTTCTATTTAGCTTTTACCTAACTGTGTAACTGTCTTTGAAAATGGCTGGGGTGGCTGGATTCGAACCAACGCATGCAAGGATCAAAACCTTGTGCCTTACCACTTGGCGACACCCCAATAATTTGTCTTCTAACTGTAATCCTGTTCCAGGGAATCGATGCCCTTGGCAACAAATCCCGGTAGATCGTCCGGTAGCGCATTCAGCACTTTCTTGGCAGCTGCTTCACTTTCGAAGCTGGCAAAAAGACTTGAGCCTGTCCCGGTCATCCTGAAATCGGCAAATCGAGCCAATATTTCGAATGCCTGATCCACCTCTGGATGCAGTTTTCGAGTGACTGATTCGCAGTCATTTCGGGCGCTGCCTGCCAGAAAGTCGGCCATTTTGATGGCTGGGGAGTTCCGTGTCAAATGTTCATGACAAAAAACCTCTGCGGTAGAGACTGAACATTTCGGAGATACCACCAGATACCAGCTATCCCCCAATTCTACAGGGCTGAGCCGCTCTCCGATTCCCTCGGCCCAGGCCGATTTTCCGCGCAGGAATACGGGCAGATCGGCACCTAGTTTGATGCCGATCTCGCAGAGCTGGTCCGTGCTTAGATTTAGCTCCCAGAGTCGGTTTAATGCCGCCAGACAGGTGGCAGCGTTCGAGCTTCCTCCGCCGAGACCAGCCCCGCTTGGTAGCCGCTTATTCAGGCTGATGCTGGCTCCAAGAAGCGGATTGCCCGCCTCTAGCCTGAGTAGCGCTGCGGCGCTAGTCACTAGGTTGTTATCCAGAGGGGTGTCAGTCTCTACGCCCTCGCTAAAATTCAGGTGCAGGCTGAGTATGCCGTCGTTACTCACCTCAAATGCCATCCGATCGCCGAAATCCAGTAGCTGGAACACCGTCTGCAGCTCGTGATAGCCATCTTGCCGGCGGCCGGTGATATGCAGGAACAGGTTCAGCTTGGCGGGTGCCAAGAATTGGGTGGGATGCATAGTCATCAGTCTATCTAACCTTCAGCCAATTCATCGGCAGTCCAGTTAAGCCTGAAAAAGCGCAGCCGAATATCGTTGCGCGGCCGAGTTAAGTCTACGCGGCGGGGAAGGCTAATCGGTCCGTATTGGCGCATGTCACTCAAAATGATGGTCCAGTCTGCCTGTTCAATTGTGGTGAGCTGGTTTAGTTCGTTGAAGCTTAGCTGAAACTCGGAATCGGGAGAGGGAAGGCCCTTGATCCAATATTTCAGTTGCGAGACGGGAAGTTCATAGCCCAGCTGCTGAAGGATCAGCTCTTCCGGGCTCTCTGCGCTTCTTGTCTCACCACCGCTTTCTAGAGTCACGTAGTCGGGGCTGCCGACGATTAGAGTGCTGCCCGCATTAAGTGTGCCCCACAGACGTATATGGTACTCGACGTTCTGTTGCAGCCAATTGATGCTTGGCGTATGAGATTCATTGTCGTAGCGAACATTGACGCGACCGCGTAGTTCCCAGGAGTCGAGATCCTGCAGCTGGTCACGCTGGCTCGCCCAGTCGCTGTTCTTCTCGGCGGGAGGTGCGATAGCACTGCAGGCCGATAGAAGCGCTGTCGCGAGAAGTAGGCCCGCCGCTGTTCGAGCCATGGCTATAAATGAATTGTCCTGCTTGAGTATGCTGTTCATTCTGCTACTTGCAGTCTTTCCATTGCCTCGGCTATGAGCGGGCTTTCCGGGTCGATCTCGAGTGCATCTTGCCAGACGCGCATGGCTTCATCAAAACGTCCCAGCGCCCAAAGTACCTCGCCAAGGTGGGAGGCCACCTCGTCGTCGGGGAAGGCGGCGAAGGCGCGACGCATCTGCACCAAGGCTTCTTCATGGCGGCCAACCTTATACAGAACCCAGCCGAGACTGTCGATGATGGCGGGGTCGTCAGGAGAAATTGCGATGGCGCGTTCTATTAACTCGAGTGCCTCTTCATGGCGTGTCGTCTGATCGGCGAGCATATAGCCAAGGTGATTCAACGCGCGGGAATCTTCGGGCAGCATGCGAATAATCTGCATTAGATCGAGCTCGGATCCCGCTCTATCGCTTTGCGAATCGTAATATAAGACGCGCGCGAACAGCAGGTCGGTCTCGTTCGGGAATTTATTCAGTGCAGTGTTAAGAAGCTGCTCTGCCGCATCGGGATGCTCTTCCTGAATTAGCAGCGAAGACTCAATCGTCGTAAAGAGCACCTCGAGTCTAGGCTGTCCGCGAGAGAGCTGGCTTAGCCAGTCGTGGGCATCATCTAGGCGCCCGCTTTGGATCGAGAGTCGCGTTGCCTGTTGCTGCGCGCTAAGAAAATTATTGGTGCCGATACGCACTTGTCGAAAGTGCTCAATCGACTTCGCAAAATTATCCTGTTCTTGAAAGATGATCCCTAAGTTGTACTGACTCTCATCGGCACGCTGATCAACGCCAATCAACTTGGTATAGGCAGCTATGGCGCGATCGAAATTTTCTAGCTGTGTATCTAGCAGCGCGATGGAGTAGAGCGTTTCCCAATCCTGCGGGTCTTGTTCAACTAGAATCTGAAACTGATCCTGAGCCTGTTCATACTCTTCATTCTGAATGAGCATGCGTGCGTAGCTGAGACGAAGTGTCTTGTCCGATTCGAATCTCGCGACACCGATTCGCATGGCGCGCAATGACCGCTCGGGTCTTTCCATGCTCTGAAGGATCTGCGACTCAAGCATAACCATGTTTGCAGTGAGGTCTGTGTCGTCTTCTAATAATTCCAACTCAGTCAGCGCATCTTCGAAATTTCCATTCTGTGCCAGCAACTGCACTAGCGTTAGATGGATGGAATTCTGATTGCTGAATTCGCCTTTTAGACGGCGCAGGTTTTCAATCAGCAGCGATCTGAGCGTAGGGTCGAGACGGCCGGTGCGTGAGGACAGGACTGCGAAATCCATATCGCCACCCAGCTCGAGCACTCTCGACATATGCGAGATAGCTTGCTCGAAGGCGCCGCTCTCGAGAAACTGAATGCTGAGTAATAGCTGTGGTTGTGGATTTGTCGGCTCTAGCTGAGCCCACAGCATACCGAGCTGCAGTAGGGCATTGGTGTCGCTATTGACCGAGGCGAACTGAATGGCACGCTGGATTATGGTGATATCCCGGGTGGACATGGCCAGATCGAAATAGCTGTTGCCAGCCTCGACGACCCGACCGCGTTGGGCGCTTAGTTCGCTGACGATAGCCTCATAGAGCTGATCTTCGGTAAAGCTGCCGTACTCGATTTCGGGTGTGGGTTCGTCGAGTACTAGTGTGGGCGTGGCTCTAGCAGGGGGTTCATCGGTCTCGGTTGGTGCCACGGAGGCAGCACATCCGACGAGGCTGGCGCAGGCTAGCGTAAGTATTAAGTTGTTGATATATATCATATTTTACAGTTAGGGCCCACGAGGGCGGCGTGTTTGCTTAGGCAGGCATTGTAGCAGCTACTCTAGCTGGCTTTCGAGCAGATTTACTTCGAGGGTACCTCTGATCAATTCTAAGGACCCTCTGCGAGTTCTGAAGCGTTCAGCCGCGAGGCGCAGTTCGTTGTTGATGGCCAAAGGTTCCTCAGAATTGCCCAGAGATGCCCTAATTTTTGTCCAGATCGAGTGATCAGTCTCTAATGGGAACTGGAGTGGATATTTAGTAACATAGCGGCCCCTTTATATTGGCAAATTAATCCGCGGCGATTGTCGCGATTTCACCACGATCCGCTTGAACGGTTAATCCATGGCATTGGTACTAGTAGGTATAAACCACAACACGGCGAATATCGAGATGCGCGAGAAGGTAGCTTTCCCTCCGGAGATCGTGGAGTCTGCCCTGGCCGAGATTCATGCCTTGCCGCCGATTCGGGAAGTGGTGATCGTCTCTACCTGCAATCGTACAGAGATCTATCTGGATTTTGCCGGAGATGATGCTGAGGCATCGCCTGGCGGTGAGCTTGCGCAGAATCGCCAGTTAGTAGATCGACAAGCAGAAGTCGTGGCGTGGTTGTCGAAGTTTCATGATCTAGAAACGAGTGAGTTAGAGCAGTGCAGCTACTCCTATGCCAGCGAAGATGTAGTTCGCCACCTAATGAAGGTCTCCTGTGGATTGGATTCCATGGTGTTGGGTGAGCCGCAGATATTAGGTCAGATTAAATCGGCTTACGCCGTATCGAAGGATCAGAAGGTTGTCGGGCAGTCCTTGGGTCGCGCATTTGAGGAGGCATTCTCGATCGCGAAGCAGGTGCGCACCGATACCGCCATCGGTGAGAATCCGGTTTCGGTTGCCTATGCGGCGGTGACACTCGCGGAGCGCATCTTCTCCGATTTGCCTAGCCTCAGCGTTCTTCTCATCGGTGCGGGTCGCACTATCGAGTTAGTTGTTAAGCATCTCGTGGACAAGGGCGTAAGTGAGATAGTGGTTGCGAACAGAACTCTAGACAATGCCTTGGAGATTGCTAACCGCTTCGATGCGCACGGAGTATTGCTCTCAGATATACCCGAGCAGTTGATCAATGCAGACATCGTCGTCTCATCGACGAACAGCCAATTACCATTGCTAGGTAAGGGCGCAGTCGAGCGCGCACTGAAACAGCGCAAGCACAAACCTATGCTATTAGTAGATCTCGCCGTGCCACGCGATATTGAAGCGGAGGTCTCAGAGATAGCTGATGCCTATCTATATAGTATCGATGACATCAGTGAAGTAATCGAAGACGGCGTGAAGAGTCGGTCCGATGCCGCGGCACAGGCCGAATCGATTATCGAGCGCGGTGTGGAAGATTATCGCAAGCAGCTGCGCTCTTTGAATGCGGTAAGCACGCTGCGCGCATTTCGCGATAAGGCCGATGCGATTCGCGAACGGGAATTAGAGCGTGCGCTGAAGGCGCTAGAGAAGGGTGAGTCAGCAGACGCTGTGGTCAGTAGCCTAGCTAGATCGCTTACGCAGAAACTCGTGCATTCCCCTAGCGTGCAGATGAAGAAGGCTAGTGCGGAAGGGCGCGATGAGCTGTTGGAATTAACTGCGGAGCTCTTTGAGCTAAGCTCAGAATCTAAACCCAATGCTGGTGAAGAGACGGACAAAAAGAAGTAAGCCATGAAAGACTCTATACGGAATAAATTAGACAACCTAAAGGATCGCTTCGATGAGCTGGAGGCCTTGCTAAGCGATGCGGAGATAATCTCCAATCAGAATCGCTTTCGTGACTTGTCTAAGGAGTACGCAGAGATCGAAGAGGTGGTGAAGAACTATGACCGCTTCACTCAGGTAGCGGAAGAGCTCGAACAGACGAAGGAGATGCAGAAGGATGCCGATCCGGATATTCGCGAGATGGCGGACGAAGAATTTCGCAGTAACATTGAAGAGATAGAAGAGTTAGAGCTGAATCTGCAGACCCTGCTGCTGCCGAAAGATAGCAAAGATAAGCTCAACGTATTCGTGGAGATTCGTGCGGGTACCGGCGGCGACGAGGCGGCAATTTTCTCCGGAGACCTGCTGCGCATGTATTCCCGCTACGCGGAACTGCAGGGCTGGAAGTTGGAAATCATCAGCGAGCGGCACGGTGAGCATGGTGGTTACAAAGAAGTCGTTACCCGTATCGAGGGTAAGAACGTCTTCGAGAAACTTAAGTTCGAATCCGGAGCGCACCGCGTGCAGCGTGTTCCCGAGACCGAGACTCAGGGCCGCATTCACACCTCGGCCTGTACTGTTGCCATCATGCCGGAGATGGATGAGATAGACGATATCGAGATCAATAAGGGCGACCTACGTGTCGATACATTTCGCGCCAGTGGTGCCGGTGGGCAGCACGTGAATAAGACTGACTCTGCGATTCGATTGACTCATTTACCGTCAGGCATAGTTGTCGAGTGTCAGGACGAGCGCTCGCAGCACAAGAACAAGGCGCGAGCGATGTCGCTGTTGCAGGCGAAATTGATGGACGAGGCACAGCAAGCACAGCAGCAGGAAGAGTCCGATAACAGGCGCAAGCTAGTGGGCAGCGGCGACCGCTCCGAAAAAATCCGAACCTACAATTACCCTCAGGGTCGTGTTACCGATCACCGCATCAAGCTGACGCTCTACAACTTAGCCGAGGTAATGTCCGGGGAGCTCGCCGCCGTGATTCAACCGCTGATCAATGAGTATCAGGCAGACTTGCTTGCGGGCTTGGCTGAAGACGAATAGGCGCAGGCCTGCAAATGGTAACGATTAAGCAAGCGCTAGTGCAGGCGAACACACTTCAACAGATTAGCGAAAGCTGGAAGCTCGACGCCGAACTGCTTCTCGCTGATTCCATCGCGCAAACCAGAGAATATCTATTTACTTGGCCAAGCCAAGAGTTAACGCAGTCTCAGCTCAAGAAGTTTGACGACTATTGCTGCAGACGTCGCACGGGTGAACCAATAGCCTATATTCTCGGCAGGCAGGCGTTCTGGGATTTCGAGCTAAAGGTAACCCCCTCGGTTCTTATTCCGCGTCCCGAGACTGAGTTGCTGGTGGAAACAGCGCTAGAGCTACTCGATAATTTTACTGCCGCTGCAGTGCTCGATCTCGGCACCGGCAGTGGCGCTATCGCCTTGGCATTGGCTGCCAACAATAGTCGCTGGGCCATCACCGCTGTTGATAGCAGTGAGTCAGCTCTAGAAGTTGCTCAGGAAAACGCAAAGTTGCTGCAGCTTTCGAATATTGAGTTTAGAGAGACATCGTGGTGTGATGGCCTGCCGGCTGATCATTTCGATCTCATTGCGGCGAATCCTCCCTATGTGGAGCTGGGCGATAAGCACTTAAGTGAAGGCAGTCTGCCTTTCGAGCCCATCGCCGCCCTAGTCGCTAGAGAAAATGGCCTGGCGGATATTCGCGCCATCGCCGAACAGAGTCGGCACTGTCTGAAGAAGAATTCATGGCTACTGATCGAGCACGGGTTTCAGCAGAAGCAGGCTGTTGAAAAAATATTAGTCGATACCGGCTATGTGAATATCGAATGCGTAAAAGACCTCGCTAAGTTAGATAGATTGACGAAGGCGCAGTGGTTAAACTAATTTCTTATCAAAAATGTAGAAGCGCGAAGCAATGAAAGACGAACAGCTGCTTAGATACAGTCGCCAGATTATGCTGCCGGAGATGGATATTGCCGGACAGCAGAAGTTAATCGATGCGACCGTGCTCATCGTCGGTATGGGCGGATTGGGCTGTCCTGCAGCTATGTATCTAGCCGCTGCCGGCGTCGGTCATCTTATCGTCGCCGATGATGACGTGGTCGAGCTGACGAATCTGCAGAGACAGATCGCTCACAGTCAATCTATGATCGGTGAGCCCAAGGTGGTATCGGCTCAACAAGCCTTGTTGGGTCTCAATCCGGATTTAAAAATAACGGCGCTGCAGAAGCGTCTCGAGGGAGCGATTTTAAGCGAAGTGGTCAGTCAGGCCGATCTCGTCGTCGATGCCTGCGACAATTTCACCACCCGATTCGCGATCAATTCCGCGTGCATCGAGCACGGCAAGCCCCTCGTCTCTGGTGCCGCGATTCGGATGGAGGGGCAAATAGCCGTGTTCGACAGTAGGAGCCCAACTAGCCCCTGCTATCAATGCCTGTATGCGCAAGGGGATGACGAGGATGCTAGCTGTTCCGAGAACGGTGTGATGGCGCCACTAGTAGGCATAATCGGTGCGGTACAGGCGATGGAGGCGATAAAGCTGCTTACAGGTATCGGCGAGTCTCTCGCGGGCCGACTACTCCTGCTCGACGCCAGCACCTTGCAGTGGCGCGAGATGCGACTCCCTCGCGATACCAGCTGCGGGGCCTGCGGCGGCTAGCGGCTCACATTTCGATCTAATTCCTGAGGGTGGCAATCCCCCGTTCTCCGTTAAATTAGCCAGCACAAAGTTTGAAGTGTCTAGCGCATAGGGCTATGATGCTGGCGCTTAGGGTGCCCTGAGTACTCCCAGTCTTCGTATGCCGTAAACTCGATATACCTTAACTAGTAAAAACTATGGATTCAGAAATAGAACAGCCAAAGCTCGCCTTCGACCACTTCGATCTACAGAAGCCGCTCGCTGACGCCATCAAGAAAATAGGTTTCGAGTTCTGTACGCCGATTCAGGCTGAGTCGCTGGTGCATACGTTGCAAGGCCATGATGTGACTGGCAAGGCGCAGACCGGCACCGGTAAAACAGCCGCCTTTCTTATCACTATTATTAACGACCTTCTCTTGAACCCGATTGAAGAGGAGCGCTTTATTGCCGAGCCACGTGCTCTGGTTGTAGCGCCTACACGGGAATTAGCGCAGCAGATCGCTAGCGATGCGCAGCTGCTAACGGATGGTTGCGGCATGAGTGTCGTAACCCTGGTCGGTGGCGAAGACTATGCGAAACAGAATCGTGCGCTAGATGCGATGCCGGTAGATATCGTGGTAGCGACGCCCGGTCGTTTATTGGATTTCGTGCAGAACGGTAATCTGCATCTCGGGGCAATCGAAGTTCTCGTATTGGACGAAGCCGATCGCATGTTGGATATGGGTTTCATCCCGCAGGTGCGATCCGTTGTTTCGCGCACGCCGAAGAAGGAATGCAGACAAACATTATTGTTCAGTGCTACGTTTACTCCGGCCATCATAGAGCTCGCACAGCGCTGGGCGGTCGATCCCATCATGGTCGAGATCGAGCCTGAGCAAGTGGCGGCGGATGCGGTCGACCAAGTCGTCTATCTGGTAACTACAGCCGATAAATACAATTTACTGTTTAATCTCATTGCTGAGCCACAGGCTGAGAAGATCATGGTGTTCAGCAATCGCCGCGATCAGGTTAGAAGACTCGCCGACAATCTGTTTAGAAATGGAGTCGAATGCGGCATGCTTTCCGGTGAGGTCGCACAGAACCAAAGAGTGCGTACACTGGATGCCTTTAAGAGTGGCAAGATAAAAGTGTTAGTCGCAACTGATGTGGCGGGCCGCGGATTGCACATCGATGACGTTACACATGTGATTAATTACACGCTGCCCGAAGAGCCGGAAGACTATGTGCATCGCATAGGACGAACGGGTAGGGCTGGAGCGATTGGCACTTCGATCAGCTTTGCCTGCGAAGATGATTCGTTTCTACTGCCAGATATCGAAGAGAAACTCGGTGCGAAATTGGATTGCATTCATCCAGAGGATCCGATGTTGGCGAAGGCGCCAGCTTTCGAGAGAGCTTCTAAGTTTAAAGCAAAACCCACTAGCAGGACTTCTGGGAAACCAGGTTCCGGTAGACGTCCACAGCGCTCGCGCTAGCTATCCTTCCCGCTAGCTCCGGCCTGCCTCAGTATCTCCCCGTATTCGCCCGACTTCCTGTGGCGTGACACCAAGTCGAGAAAGGTGCTGCCATCTTTCAGGCTGACGTTGATGTCGTGACCTGCATCCGAATAGAACACAATGAAGCGGGCGAACAGTTCGGCAGTCATGCCGCGATACGCGCGTAGCAGAATATTGTAGTCGTGGGGCAGGCCTTCTGGTGGAAGGACATCGAGACCAGCCTTCAGGCGCTCGTCGGACCACTCTTCATCTCGAGTTGCCTGCTGTGTCCTCTGTGCTCCCGACTTTTTATCTTCCCTCATTGCATCTTCTCTCTAAGTAATTCGTTAACCTGCCCCGGGTTGGCTTTGCCTTTCGATAGCTGCATACACTGGCCGACAAGAAAGCCAATTACCTGCGCCTTGCCGTCCTTGTATTGCTGTACCTGTTCTGGATTGTTTTCGATAACCTCCAGCACCAATTTTTCAATCTCACCGGAGTCGGTAACTTGCTTCAAGCCCTTAGATTCGATGATCGCATCGACACCGGATTCATCGATGATCATGGCCTCGAACACGGTCTTGGCGATCTTGCCTGAGATTGTGTTGTCCTTGATTCGTGTGATTAGAGTCGCTAGGCGCTCAGCTTGAATGGGTGAATCTGCAATACTCCAGTTGTTCTTGTTGAGCAATCCTAAGAGATCTTGGCTTACCCAATTCGCGGCGAGTTTCGAATCACCGCTCGATCTCGCAACAATTTCATAGTATTCCGCCAACTCTCGGCTGCTCACTAGGACGCCGGCATCGTAATTGCTGAGTGAGTAATCTTCGACGAAGCGTGCCTCTCTTGCATCCGGGAGTTCTGGAAGCTGCGCCCTGACGGCAGCGATGTATTCGTCATCGATCACAATAGGTAACAGGTCCGGTTCGGGAAAGTAGCGGTAGTCATTTGCCACTTCCTTACTGCGCATCGACGTTGTCTCGTCTTTGTCGGCGTTATAGCGTCGGGTTTCCTGAATGATTCTTCCGCCGTCTTCAAGAATTTCCTGCTGACGCGCTACTTCTGAGTAGATTGCCTTCTCTACGAAACGGAACGAATTGATGTTCTTGATCTCGGTGCGCGTCCCAAGCTCAGTGGCTCCCTTGGGACGTATCGAGACGTTAACATCACAGCGCATGGAACCCTGTGCCATGATTGCATCAGAGATATCCAGATAACGAATGATGGTGTGTAACTTCTTCAAGTAGGCGACCGCTTCCTCCGCACAAGTAATCTCTGGTTCGGAGACTATTTCTAACAGAGGTTCTCCGGCGCGGTTCAGATCGATTCCAGACATGCCGCTGAATTCTTCATGCAGCGATTTGCCTGCGTTTTCCTCGATATGTGCGCGAGTAACACCGATAACCTTCTCGCTGCCGTCGGCAAGAGTGACGGTCAGTGACCCCTTGCCAACGGTAGGGAAATCAAGCTGGGTCACTTGGTATCCTTTCGGTAAGTCCGGATAGAAGTAGTTCTTGCGATCAAAGACGGACCGCTTGCCGATCTCGGCACCTATCGCAACGCCAAAACGAACCGCCATTCTTAGTGC
Organism: SAR86 cluster bacterium; assembly: GCA_002401885.1. Classification (GTDB taxonomy): domain Bacteria; phylum Pseudomonadota; class Gammaproteobacteria; order Pseudomonadales; family Pseudohongiellaceae; genus UBA9145. Next base: position 42,790 of record NVUL01000007.1, on the reverse strand, counting down.
TTCTTCGTTGAATACCGGTAGCGTGCCGGGTAGGGCGCAATCGAAAATACTTGCCTGAGTGTTAGGCGGTGCGCCGAATTCGGTTGAGCTGCCCGAGAATAACTTCGACTTCGTGGACAGAGAGACGTGAACTTCTAAGCCTATGACAGTTTCCCATTCCATGATTAGGCCTCCCCGCTAGCAGTTACTAGTGCTGTCGATTTCTGCTTGTGCCAATCGGTGTGTTGCTGGAACTGATGAGCTACGTTGAGGATCTTCGCTTCATCAAAGTATTTGCCGATTATCTGCATGCCCATAGGCAGGCCATTGGCCATGCCGACCGGAATAGATGCGGCAGGCAGTCCGGCGAGATTAACGGCGATGGTATAGATGTCTTCGAGGTACATCGACACCGGATCGCTCTTCGACCCTAGCTTGAATGCGGTATGCGGCGAAGTTGGTCCAATGATGACGTCGACCTCCTCAAAAGCTCTATCGAAATCGTCCTTGATCAGTCGACGAATCTTCTGCGCCTTCCGGTAGTAGGCATCGTAAAAACCAGCAGATAGGGCATAGGTGCCAATCATGATGCGCCGCTTCACCTCTTCGCCAAAGCCTTCACTGCGCGTTCTCTTGTACATGTCTTCAAGATCGACAGGGTCTTCGCAGCGATAGCCATAACGCACGCCATCGAATCGTGAGAGGTTGGCCGATGCTTCTGCTGGGGCGACAACGTAGTAGGCAGAAACAGAGAGATGGCTGTTGGTTAGATCCACCTCCTTGATAATTGCGCCAAGCTTCTCGTATTCGGCGAGTGCATCGCGAACGGCTTGTTCAACTTCGCGGCTCAATCCCTCTGCAAAATGCTGTTTCGGAACGCCGATGCGTAGTCCCTTTAAGGGCTGATCGAGAGAGGCGGTGAAATCTTCGACTGGTCTGTCGATGCTAGTGGAGTCTTTCTTGTCCAATCCCGACATCACGTTCAGCATCAGGGCGGCGTCTTCGGCGCTCTTCGTTATCGGGCCGGCCTGATCGAGGCTCGAGGCGAAGGCGATCATTCCCCAGCGAGACACACGGCCGTAGCTAGGTTTGAATCCCGTTACGCCGCAGAATGCTGCGGGCTGGCGGATAGATCCGCCAGTGTCAGTGCCGGTCGCCATGGCGCAAAGGTCGGCGGCGACCGCCGTCGCCGATCCGCCAGAGGAGCCTCCCGGCACAAACTCTGTGTTCCAGGGGTTCTTCACGTCACCAAAATAGCTGGTCTCATTGGAGGAGCCCATAGCGAACTCATCCATGTTGGTTTTGCCTAATAATACAGTGCCGGCATCAATGAAACGTTCTACGACGGTTGCATTATAGGGCGAGACGAAGTTGTGCAACATGCGCGAGCCGCAGGTGGTTAGAATATCCTTGGTACAGAATATATCTTTATGCGCCAACGGAATTCCGAGTAGCGGGCTATTGTTACCTTTCGCGCGCGCGTCGTCCGCAGCTTTTGCCTGCAGCAGAGCAGAATCTTCACACACAGTAATAAAGGCATTGAGCTCGCCGTTGAGAGTGGCGATACGATTCAAATAAGCCTGCGTAATTTCAACACTGGAGATGTCGCCCGCAGCGAGAGCGGCGGAAATTTCGGCGACAGTACTATTAATCATTTGTGAATTCCGTTTAATAAAGTGTGGCGTAAGTGCGCTGTGTAGTTTGTTTGTTCTGAGGGTCGGTTCGCGAGGTCACTCGAGTACTTTTGGTACCAGATACAAGCCGTCTTCGCTCGCGGGAGCGAGTTGTTGGAGTCTGTCGCGCTGATCCTCTTCGGTGATCTCGTCGACACGCAGACGCTGCACTACATCCAAAGGGTGGGCCAGAGGCTCGACCCCCTCAGTGTCTACTGATTGCATCTGATCGATAAGTGTCAGAATATCGGTAATTCGGGTCGTCACCTCCTCGGTTTCAGATTCGCTAATGTGTAATCGCGCCAAATGGGCAATTTTTTCTACTTCTGCCTTGTCCAAAGCCATCGAGATTCTCCGGGGTTTTTCGTGTCGGGGGTGAATTACTTGCAGTATTTGCGGTGGCTCAAATATTTGCATCCTGCCGCTTGCTCAAAGCTCTAGCCGTTGCTAGAGTGCCTGCTATTCGCGCAAGGGCGAGATTATACTTGAATTTTGCCGATGTTCCCAAAAAGAGAAATCGGTCAATCACTCTAGGAGATTCCCAGCAGTGTCACATCTCAGTCCTAAACAGGGTGAGAAGGGTCGCTGCTTCACACTAATTCGTTCCGAGCATGAAATAAATGCGATCAATCGCTAAATCATTGGGCAGAAATGCCGCTTAAATAAGAATGCATGCCAGAAATGGAATCTTTAAATTGAGGTCTACGACAAACCATGTTCAAAAAAATTAGGGGAATGTTCTCCAATGACCTGTCTATTGATTTAGGCACGGCCAATACACTGATTTATGTGCGCGAAGAGGGCATCGTTTTGAACGAGCCTTCTGTGGTCGCTATCCGCACTCACAATGGTCAGAAGACCGTTACAGCCGTGGGATCCGACGCCAAGCGCATGTTGGGGCGAACGCCCGGTAATATCACCGCCATCCGGCCCTTGAAGGACGGCGTTATCGCAGATTTCCAGGTAACTGAGAAGATGCTGCAGCACTTTATTAATAAGGTGCATGAGAATAGCTTCTTCCCGCCCAGCCCGAGAGTTCTGGTCTGTGTTCCTTGTAAATCTACTCAAGTGGAGCGCCGTGCCATCCGTGAATCGGTAGCAAGCGCCGGCGCGCGTGACGTGCGCCTGATCGAGGAGCCCATGGCGGCTGCTATCGGCGCCGGTCTGCCGGTAGAACAAGCGAGTGGCTCTATGGTCGTGGACATCGGTGGTGGCACTACCGAGATTGCGATTATTTCTTTGAATGGTGTGGTTTACTCGGAATCGGTTCGCGTTGGTGGCGATCGCTTCGACGAGGCTATCACTACCCATGTGCGTCGCAACTACGGCAGTCTTATCGGTGAAGCCACAGCTGAACGCATCAAGAAAGAGATAGGCTGTGCCTATGTCGGAACCTCTACAGAGATACGTGAGATCGACGTTCGCGGTCGTAATCTGGCCGAAGGTGTGCCGCGAAGTTTTACGCTAAACAGCGATGAGATACTCGAAGCCCTGCAGGAGCCATTATCGGCGATTGTCCAGGCGGTGAAGAGTGCGCTGGAACAGTCTCCGCCAGAGCTGGCCTCGGATATTGCCGAAAGCGGCCTCGTCCTGACGGGCGGTGGCGCTCTGCTTAGGGATCTGGATAAGTTGCTTTCCGAAGAGACCGGGCTGCCGGTTATCGTCGCGGATGACCCGCTATCTTGCGTGGCACGCGGCGGTGGTAAGGCAATGGAATTGATGGATACCCACGATATCGACCTGCTAACTCTGGAATAGGCCGTCAGTCACAGCCTCGTGTACGCCTTGCGGGGCTGATATACTCTGGGTTTTCCCTCTTGGGTCTGAATCGAGAGGGTCTGAGTCGAGCCTTCGAATCAGACCGCATCTAGGTCTGAGGTCTTAGGTTCCAGTGAAGAGGTCCAGCAGCCATCGATAAGACTCTGTTTATAAAAGGTGTCGCTCTCGAGTATCGGGCGCTCACCTTTATATTCTTTTCTGTTTGCGTCATGTTCGCAGATGCTCGCTTCGGCTATCTGGAGCGAATTCGTTTCGGCCTCGGCTATGTCACCTCGCCGGTCTATTGGGTCGCGGATATACCTACGCGAGTCTCCTTCTGGATCGATGATGTTTTTGTTTCTCGCACCGACCTTCTAGAAGAAAATGATGGCCTTCGTGCCAATCTCCTCATCGCGCAGCGCGAGCTACAGTTGCTTGAGAGCCTAGTTAGCGAGAACAACCGGCTACTCGCACTGAATCAGGCCACTCGAGGAATCAATGGCGACGTATTGGCTGCGGAGATTATTAATATATCCCCCGACCCTTATTCGAAGAGGGTATTGCTCAACAAGGGTGCTCGCGAAGGGGTATTCATCGGCCAGGCTCTGCTCGACGCGAACGGTTTGATGGGGCAGGTGGACGAAGTGCTTCCCTATACCTCCTGGGTTTTGCTGATCACCGATTCTCATCACGTGACGCCTGTCGAGGTGAATCGCAATGGCGAACGTGCATTAGCTAGAGGGAGTCGCACGACCGCAACCGAGCTAGAATTGGTGTTTGTAACCCAAACTCAAGACATGAAGGCCGGAGACAGATTGGTCAGTTCAGGCATGGGCCAGGTCTATCCAAAGAACTATCCCGTCGCCGAGATTATTAGCGTCTTCGCCGACCCGGGTCAGGATTTCGCTACGATCAAGGCGAGACCATTCGCACAGCTCGACAGCACGCGTCATGTAATGCTGGTATTTAACAACGAAGAGGCGCAAACGAGTGTGCGCGGAGCAGCAGACATTTTGGAACCCGAACTGCCCGCTGTCGAAACCGGCGAAGCAGCTATCATCGAGAGTACCGAAGCATCGACTACTGCCGATCAACTACCCCAGGCTGCGGTTGACGCCGCAGTGCAATAGGCAGAGCGATGCAAGGTAGACCACACTCGATCTGGATAATTTTCCTAAGCTTCTTTATAGCTTATCTCTTGGCTATTGTTCCCTTTCCCGAATGGGCGATGAACTATCGCCCTGAATGGGTGCCGATGGTATTAATCTATTGGACCATGGCCTTGCCCTATCGCGTTGGTATCGGTTCAGCGTGGGCGGCGGGACTGGTCTTGGATGTTCTCGAAGGCTCGACTCTAGGGGTGAACGCGCTGGCGCTCGTGGTTGTCGCCTATGTAGCGCTTAGCCTGCATCTACGCATGAGGATGTTCTCTACTCTACAGCAATGCGGGCTGGTGCTCGCTCTGCTCGGCCTCAATCTGATGTTATGCAACTGGCTGCAAATCGTGACCGGCCAGAGCGTATCTTCTAACCTCATGTTTCTAATGGCTGCGCTAACCAGCGCCGTGATTTGGCCCTCGCTTTTTCAACTGCTTCGACAAATTCGCCGTAGCTTCGATGTGCATTAGGCGGGTCTAGAATGGAGTCGATCATACTTGCCTCCGCCTCTGTCAGACGGCAGGAGTTGCTCAGCCAGATTGGTGTTCGTTTCACCGTTCGAAGTCAGGACATCGACGAATCGATTCGAAGTGGTGAGCTTGCCAACGACTACGTTACCCGCATGGCGCAGGAGAAGGCTGACTCCGCACTCAGCGTACTCCATGTTAGTAAGGATTCCAGCGACACCCTCGTGCTTGCGGCCGATACTTGTGTTGTCTGCGATGACGACGTGCTCGGTAAACCGCTGGACGAGGCAGATGCGATCGATATGTTGCGGCAGCTATCTGGGCGCGAGCATCGAGTACTTTCAGCAGTGACGCTGGCCACGCAGGACAAGCAACGCACCGTGTTGTCCGAGTCGCGGGTAAGGTTCCGTGAGATCAGCATTGAAGAGGCGCGGCAGTATTACAGAAGCGGTGAGTCAGCGGGCAAGGCAGGAGCCTATGCCATACAGGGCTATGCCGCTGTATTCGTAGAGCAACTAATTGGCAGCTACAGCGGAGTTATGGGGCTGCCGCTATTCGAGACCGCGCAGTTGCTCACCGAGTTTGCTGTGCCCAGGCAGTCAACCACGCCAGCCGGTGTGAAATAGCCTATGAGCGAAGAAATTCTCATCAACGTGACAGCGATGGAGACTCGAGTGGCGCTTATCGAGAATGGCTTGCTGCAAGAGATTTTTATCGAGCGCCACAACCATCGCGGTCACGTGGGCGATATTTTCTACGGCAAAGTCATACGCGTGATGCCTGGAATGGAAGCTGCCTTTGTTGATATCGGCTTGGAGAAAGCCGCCTTCATCCACGCCTCCGATATAGCGGAAATCGATGCCGACGGTTTCGAAACTAGAGATGAGGATCCAAAGTCAATTCAGCAGCTATTGCGGGAAGGGCAGTTTATTGTTGTGCAAGTTGTAAAGGATGCGATTAGTACAAAGGGGGCACGTCTAACTACTCACTTAACTTTACCTTCTCGTAACCTAGTCTATCTGCCCCGGAGCAAACACTTAGGTATCTCGCAGCGCATCGAGGGCGATGGAGAACGGCAGCGACTACTTGAACAGCTAGAGCATTGTCTTGAGCAGGAATCTTGGGATGGGCATGGTGGATTCATAGTGCGTACCGCAGCTGAAGGAGGTTGTGCGGAGGAGTTCTGTGAAGACGTTCGTTACCTGCGTCGTCTGGCCAGAAAAGTAAAGCAGCGGATAGAGAGAACGAACAAGATTAGCACTGTATATGGGGAAGTGCCGCTCTACATGCGAATCACCCGAGATCTGCTTACAGCACACGTCGAAAGAATCCGTGTCGACAATGAGCAATCGCTGGGAGAGATCCAGCAATTTTTAGAAGACTTTATTCCTGAGTCGGCCTCAAAGTTGGAAGCCTATACTGGTGACCGCCCGCTATTCGATCTGTTTGGCATTGAGGATGAGATCAACAAGGCCTTGGGTAGACAGGTAATGCTGAAATCCGGTGGCGATCTAATTATCGATCAGACCGAAGCGATGACGACTATCGATGTGAATACGGGTGGCTATCTTGGGAGTAAGAATCACGCCGAGACCATTCTAAAGACGAACCTTGAGGCGGCAACCTCGATCGCGCGGCAGCTACGCATCAGAAATCTTGGCGGCATTATTATCCTCGACTTCATCGATATGCTCGATGCGGAGCATCAACGGCAGGTCCATCGCACATTAGAGAAAGCTTTGGAAAAAGATCCGGCGCGCACCTCGATTACTGGAATATCGGAACTCGGCCTTGTGGAGATGACACGCAAGCGCTCCCGGGAGAGTTTGGGCCAGATTCTGAATAGCCCCTGTCCAATCTGTGAAGGTCGCGGAACGCAAAAGTCTGCAGAGACGGTCTGCTATGAGATATTCCGTGAAATCTTGCGCGTGGCCCGCGCCGTTGATCACGATGTGCTGCTAGTTATGGCTTCTCAGGTGGTGGTTGATCGACTGCTCGATGAGGCGTCCGATACCTTGGCTGAGCTACAAGAATTAGTAGCGAAGACGGTCAAATTTGAGGTGGAACCCATGTATACTCAGGAGCAGTTCGACGTTGTTCTCTCTGGCTGAAAGGCTCAGAAGCTCCCTATGCCAGTGGAGTTGCCGTTAGCTCACTTTCAGTTACGGTTCAGCAAACCTGCGCTATACCGTGTAGGAAGCACTGAAGCCTGCACGCCTATTTCGAGAGGTGGCAGTAGGGCATCTACTGAGAGCCGTATCAAGATCCGAGCATGCTAAGTTCAATTCTTAAAAAAGTTCGCCAACAGCTCGTACTAATGCTAGCAGTTGCATTGGTGCTGGTAGCGGCCTATGTCAGTGCCGGTCGTCAATTTATGCCGGCCGTTTCCGGTTACGTCTCTTTCTTCGAAGAACAAATTTTTGAGCGCAGCGGGATTCCTATAAGCGTGGATTCCTTGGTCGGCGACTTCGATGGCTTCAACCCTATCCTCCATGTGAACGGCATGACGCTACTCGTCGCAGACGACGAAGTGGTGGCGGGAGATGCCGCGCTTTTTCTGCAAAGCGCTACGGTAATCGTTGATATTCCTCAGAGCATCTGGCAACGCACTTGGGTTCTGGAAGACTTCATCGTCGAATCGTTGGAGATAAACCTCGATCAACTGGAGTCTGGTGCATGGCTGCTACGCGGACTGTCAGGGGGTGACGGTGGTTCGATTGACTTTGATAGTCTATACCGGTCCCTGCAACAAATTTCCCAACTTAGCGTGCGCAACGTGGCCATAAATCTGCACACTTTCGAAGGTGAGATGCTCAGCTTTCGCAATGGCTTAGCTACCATCGCGAATCGCGATGGCACGCATTATCTGCACGCTAATCTCAGTTTGGCTGACTCACCAGAAGAAATGGTGCTCTCCATTGAAGTTACTGGCAATGACCTCGCCGATATGAGTGGGCAGATGCACATTGAGCTTCCTCATGCTGATTATAGTGAGCTATTCCATCGACAGACTTTAGAAGATCTGAGTATTGATGAGTTGTTCGGAGGCGGGAGTTTTTGGCTTACCTTCGCGCGAGGCGAATTGAGCGAGTTCATCTCCGAATTCGAGTTGGATACTTTAGCCTTGCTCAGCAACACGTCTGATTCTCTATCACTGCATGATCTATCGGGTAGAGCTGGGCTGGTTAGACAATCTGCTGATGATAGCTGGGAATTGTCGTTGTCAGACATGGGGCTGTCGTGGCAGGAACTACGCTGGTCACCCTTCAATGTCTACGTGTCGTTCAAGCCAGAGACGAGCGTAGCTGTGCGGGCAGACAGTATTGATGTCTCTCTGATCGCGCAGTTCGTAGAGAGCAGTGGTTTGTTAAGCGAGAGTGCGCGGCTGCAGCTTGAGCAGTATGCACCTAGAGGCAAGTTGGAAAATTTTAGTATCCTGCTGCCGCTCGAAGAGCAATCTGCTGAACATATGATCATCAAGACGAATCTAAACAACGTCGATGTCGGCTCGGTGCGTGGTTCTCCAAATATGTGGGGTCTGGATGGCTATGCCGAGATCGACTACGACGCAACGAGCCGCCGTGCTGCGGGTTTTGCCGAAGTAGAATCGAATCGGTTTCGCCTGAATATTCCTAATGTATTTACCAGCATCTGGGATCACAATTATGTCAACGGCAGCCTAGGCTTCAGCCTGGACCTTAACGAGGGCATGCATCTTCGTTTAAAGAGCAACGCCGTTGTCGCGGAATCCGATGTTGTCGAGGGGCGTGTGCAGTTTACGTCGATAATCGATCGCCCGAATGAGGGAGAGCCGCGATCAGATTTGGAATTGCTTATCGGGGCTCTACGTTTCGACGCCGCTGGCCGAGCTGCCTACTTGCCCGATGCGCCGCAGGTGAGTGAGAGCTTAGTGAATATCATGCAGTGGCTCGATGGCGCGATACTCGATGGCATTCTGACAGATAGCGGTGCGGTGTATCGCGGCTCTACGCTGCCGAATGCAGCAGCGCCGGCCAAGACTTTTCAGGGTTTCTATTTGCTAAATGACGGCGAACTCAACTTCAGTGACGAGTGGCCAAATCTGAGTGAAGTGACCGCCTTCGTGCTTGAGGATGACAACAATATTGACATCGAGGTGCAACGAACAACTAGTCTCGACGTCGTCGCCACGTCTGTGAATGGGTCGATTAGAGTGAACGCGGAAGGCGAAAACTGGCTGTCTATTCAGGGCACGGCTGAGGGAGCGACTACCGACGGGCTACATTATTTACAGAACGCGGCGGTCGGCGAGAGCCTAAAGGCTGCCTTCGCGAACTGGGAGGCAGAGGGCGATTTCAGTGCGAACATCACGGTTGAAGTGCCGCTGAATCGTCCTCAGCTGCAGACCAAAGTTCGTCTCGAAATGAGTTTGGAAGACAACAATCTTCTAATCCCGGACTATGCGATACAGATCGATGAGCTAACTGGGCCAGTTGTCTTCGATACTCGAACCGGCGTCGAAGATAGCCAGTTATCGGGACGCTTGTTCGAGCAGATAGCGAATATACAGCTGAGCTCCAATTCGGTGGAGGGGAACCTCGTATCAATTGGTGTAAGAGCTGCTGGCCTGGTGACTCCTGAGCAACTTATTGCTTGGCCAATGCAGAGTCAGTTCGTACAAGAACTATTGGGAAGTATGGAGGGGCAACTTGCTTATCAGGCTAATCTGAGCATTGATCAGACCGGTATTAGCGAGGTACCGAATCGCCTGGTAATTGACTCCACTCTGCTGGGTGCCTCGCTGGCCTTGCCTCATCCTTTTACGAAGTCGGTAGAAGTTGAGCTGCCGCTTAAATTAGATATGAAGTTCTCCGGCGATCAACAGAAGATTGTTGGCTCGCTTGGCCCTACCTTGAGTTTCGATCTGGAACTAGAACAAGGGAACATTCGCGATGGGCTGGTGTTTGTCGGTGAGTCTCAGGGAAATTTCGAAAATCTGCGCGACAATGTATCGGAAGGATTGGTCGTTCTCGGAAATTTGGACCGGTTCCAACTTGAGCAGTGGAGTGATTTCCTTGCCGAGTTTAACAGCGATGAGTCTGTGTCTGAGGGCTTGGGCAGTAGCATAGAGTTCGTGGACTTACAGATAGAGAATTTCCAGTTTTACGGCGAAGAATTAAGTGATGTGAATATGCGCATTACTCCTGCGCTTGCACAGAATAATTGGGAAATTGCACTGCAGAGTAATTCAATAGCGGGCCAGGTGCGACTCCCCTTCGACAGTGAAGATTACCTGACTCTCGACTTACAGTATCTGCGCCTGTCAGGTGAAGAGAGTGATCGAATCGGCCCATTGCAGGAAGCGGAAGTGAAGAAGCTATTAGTTGCAGAGGAAGATCCTGTCGATGTTCTTGCCGACATCGACCCCCGTGAATTGCCGCGTATGCATTTCTCAACAAATGAGTTCTTCATAGGAGATCGTCCATACGGAAGCTGGAGCTTTACCCTCAACCCAAATTCTGCGGGCGCAGAAATAGACGACCTCGCCTTCGACTTTCGTGGATTACGGCTAGGTCTGGATACTGTGTCCTCTGAACAAGTTGAGAATGATCCGCTAGATATCGATGCCGGTGAGCCGCTTCTAATTCCGCATTTCAGTTGGCACTTTGACGGCACTACTCACGAGAGTGCGTTAACCGGCGTCCTAACAGCCGACAATATGGCTGATGTGTTGACGGAGAACGGATTCGCGGCAAGTTTGGAGAGTAGTTCCGCTGAGTTTGTTGCCGATTTGAGCTGGCCAGGTAGCCCTGCTTTTTTTACGGCGGCAAATCTTAGTGGAGACATTGCGATAAACATAGAAGATGGGCGATTTCTGCAACGCGCAGGTGCAGCAGGTGCGCTTAAGCTAATCAGTATTCTAAACTTCGATGCGATTATGCGCCGGCTGCGATTTAGTGATGACCTGCTGCGAAGCGGGCTGGCTTATGATGAAATCACGGGGCAGATGTCAATCCTCGATGGGCAAGTGCACATCGAGGATAGGCTGGTAATTTCCGGGCCATCTAGTCTCTATCAGATCACAGGCGATCTAAATCTCAAAGACGAAAGCATCGTAGGCGAGATGTATTTAACGTTACCTCTTAGTGAAAATATTCCCTGGATTGGCCTGTTAACCGCAAATATTCCGCTGGCGGTTGGCGCTTATTTATTCGATCGAATCTTTGGCAGTCAGGTAAACAGTTTGACCAGCGCAGTCTATACACTAGAAGGCCCTTGGGAAGACTTGGAGCCGGAGTTTAAGCAGGCATTTGGGTCGCCAGACAGTCCAACACCAACCGTACAATAATCGATTCGAGATAAGCGTATGAAACGAATTCTGACAAAGAAGCCACTTAAGAGTGTAATTATTCTGCTGGTTTCATACGCACTGCTTGTCGTGCTATTTGAATCCTCGCTCGGTTACTTCCAGCCCGAGAGCGCGAGCACTCTGCAGATTACAACGGTCGATGCTGATGGCGCAGTCAATCAACGCATACTGGCGCGTCTAGAAAGTACAGGGCAGCTCTACGTTGCAGCCAATCACTGGCCGCGGGCCTGGTATAGAGAGGCGCTCGCCAATTCTTCTGTGCAGGTTAGTTTGGAAAGTGAGCGGGGCAGCTATATTGCAGTACCCGTTGAAGGCGCAGAGCATGATTCGGTGAATGCGGATAATCCACTGGGCTTGATGTTTAGAATTCTGACTGGTTTCCCGCCGCGTTATTTTCTGCGCCTCGATCGGGCAGACTAGTACCTCATCCACCTCTCATTGGCGGGTTCAGCGCTATTCCGATGTTGGTCAGTAAGGCGCGGTGCGCAGTTAAAGGCCATTCCCTTGATACCCGTCGAGTACTAAATTCCTTCCGAACGTGCTCCGCGCAGAATATTTCTAAGAGCGTAGTTGCCGGCATGACAGGCGTATTCGAATAGCTGTTCGTCTACTCGCGTCATGGGCATGAGGATTACTATTCTATCTTGAAATGTGTCGGGGTCGTCGATGGTGACTTCGTAATCTAGGGAACCTTCCGCCGTCGCTGTGAAGCGCTCTATAAGCAATCGATTCTTCGCGCTGCCATAGGCAATTTGCCTCATGCCAATACTGGCGATGGAATCGGTGAAATTTCTGGATTCAACAACTAGGGTGTTGCCTTCAAAATAGCCTCTTGAGTCTCCAGACCAGAGTGTTATGGCAGAATCCACATGCTCCGTTTTCTCCAGCGGCACGATGCGCGCATCGAAACCCATCTCGGTTAGGATGACGACATGGTCGCGGTTTTGAAAAATTTGCAGATTATTATTGTAGGGGCCACTGAACATGGGTGGCCCGGAATTAAAGACGATGCAGCGTTCAGATAGGCCTCGATCCTCGGGTCCATCGCTACTGATGCCTCCGTGGGTATAGCGTACGGGGCGGTCTCCGGGTATCACAGTGACGCCGTTTGCATCGCTGCGCTGAATTCGAGTTCCTGGAACTACATCCGGAAACCTGCCGTTTCTCGGATAGATTACTAGCGAAGTCCTGCCATTCTCCCCAAGGGCATCACCTTCGAACCAGAAATTATTCACAGCTTCTACCGAGCGAGCATTCTCTGTATTCAGGATACGCTCCGACGTAGCAGCCTCTCTCGCCGCTGTGGCTGCGACTCCCTCCACTCTGGATTGCAATATGCTCGTCAGTTCTTCATCGGTCAGAAATTCTTGATCGCCAAAACGTTCAGGTCGTTCCAGGGGTGTCTTGTTGGAAAAATTCCAGACTCCGCGAAAATCAGGCTTCCCATACTCAGTTAGCTGGGGGTTAAATTCCTGAGCGTTTAGGGAAAAAGAAGCGAAAAATAGATTGCACAGCAGCAGTTGAATGCAGAGTTTTACTAGTATTTTCATATACTTATTCTTGTGCCAAGGAAATATCTGACCATCATAGTATAAATAAAGCCCGGTCGGTAGCTCTGCTAGGCTGCATCTAATTGCCTCCGTGGAGTCATCCACTAGTAGACATAATTGTAACTTTTCTACTGCATTTGAGTCTTATGAGGAAGAGTTAAAAACACCACGACGGCAATTGGGGATTGAACGATGATTCGACTGAAGGACTTAAGCAAGGTATATAGAACGGCCTATATGGAAACGGTGGCTTTGGATAAGATCAATATCCATATCCGTGCGGGTGAATTTGTCGCTGTAATGGGTCCCTCAGGATGTGGCAAGTCTACGTTGCTCAATATAGTCGGCATGATCGATACCGTGGCAAGCGGTGAGTATTTCTTCGACGGTGAAGAGATCGCTAGTCGTTCTGAAAATGACTTGGTCAATCTGCGTAAGCAGAACATCGGCTTTATCTTTCAGAATTTCAATTTGATCGATGACTTAAGTGTTGAAGAGAATGTCGACCTACCGCTTCTCTATCTGGGATTTTCCAAAAAGGAGCGTCGCGAAAAAGTTGCAGAGGCGCTCGGACTCGTTGGCTTGGAGGGTCGCGCCAAGCACAAGCCCCAAGAGCTCTCCGGTGGACAGCAGCAACGTGTGGCTGTGGCACGCTCCGTAGTAAGTGATCCCAAACTAATCTTGGCGGATGAGCCAACCGGAAATCTTGATACTAAGAACGGTGACGATGTCATGAATATGTTAGCGCTACTAAAGAGCAAAGGCGCCACTATCATGATGGTAACCCACTCGCCAGAGCATGGTGCGAAGGCTGATCGCATCATATCGATGCTCGATGGTCAGGTGATTGATGGGGACGCTGAACACGCTTCCGAAGAGCCGGTATCGAACGTTACAGCACTAAATCGTAACTAGTCCGAAATACGGGAGAATTTCAATGATCACGCATTTTTTAAGAATGGCCCTAAAGGCTCTGCTCAGGTTCAAGCTACATTCGGCAATTAGTTTGCTCAGTTTGGTCATTGGGTTTCTTTGCTTTGTCTCGGCCGTGTTGCTGTCTAACTACACACAGAGCTTCGATCAACATTTTCCTAATGCTGGGAATATCTACAACATTATCCAAAGAAATTCAGGTGTTGGTGGCGGACCTGATAAGTTTCCCATTATTAACGAGCCTGCCTCGCGCTATATGCGCACCGCCTTCCCTGAAATACCTAACATCGCACGTGCCAGTACAGGCGGAAGCAACGATGTGACCGTTGACGGGCAAGCACTCACTATGTACATAAGGTATGTGGAGCCGAAATTTTTCGATATTTTTCCAGTCAAGACTATTCATGGTCTGGCGGCGGGGGAAGAGCTGCCGCCTAATTCGGCGCTAATTACCGAGTCGGCGGCTATTCGAGTGTTTGGGCGCACGGATGTGGTGGGCGAGCGAATGCTCCTGAATAACCACAGCGATGTGGTTATTGCTGGTGTGGCGGCTAATCCTGAACACCCTTCACATCTACAATCCTCCATTACTTTTTTCAACTCCGATATGTTCGTGCCAATGGAAGTGGCAGATGCGAGAAGGAGGGAGCGTAGAGCGGCTGCCGGTATTGATCCTAACGCCGATCAATGGGGCAACCAATCTGATTATGTTTATATTGAATTTCCTGAGGAAATGAATCTTGACGTGGACGAGTTCAATGAGCGGCTGCGTGATTTTGTTAAATCTACGCTACCCGAAGAGCGCACGGAGTTCATGACTTATGAGCTACAACCCATCAATCAGCTTGTTACCTCGCAGATAGCATTCGTGACTGGCGGTTTCGATATTACAGATATATTGGTCGTAGCAGGTGCCTTGGTGTTACTGATAGGTTGTCTTAACTACTCCAATTTAGTGATTGCCCAGCTTTCTCTACGCAGCCAGGAGATTGGTGTGCAGAAAATTCTTGGTGCTAAGCGCAGTATGTTGATCGCGCAGTACTGCTTTGAGAGTTTCCTGTTTGTGACACTGGCGTTACTAGTAACTCTCGGTTTGTTTTTCATTGTGCTACTAAGAATGCAGTCGGCGGGAATTACCGGCGTGAGCGCAGCTATGTTGTTCGATATTGGTCTCTGGCAATCGCTTCTGTTGGTAATGCTGGTCATCATACTTATAGCAGGTGTGTATCCTGCACTACGTACCGCGACCGTACCCCTAGTTTCGTTAATGAGGCCGAAGGGCTCGAGTGGTTATTCGGGCAGGCTGCGATCACTGATGGTAGGTATCCAATTCTTCATTTCCGGGACTCTCATGATCTTGGCTGTCATCATGTTCTCGCAAAATTTGGCGATGACTCAGCAGCTCGATGGTGATGTGGCAGACCCCAAGATAGTAATTACCACGCCAACTGATACCTATACCGTTGATCCTGAGTTATTGATTACTGAGCTTAAGCAGCACCCTGGCATTCTGTCTGTCACACAAGTTGATCGTCAGCCTTGGGAGATCGGCATGTCTACTAATAGCATGTCGAGGTCTCCGGATCTCAACGAACCTACAATGGAGATGAGTAATAAGAATGTGGGTTATGAATACACTGAAACCATGGAGGTTCCGCTAATTGCCGGAAGAGATTTTTCTCGCGAACGTGGTAGTGATATTTTTCCCAGCAGTTCCGAGCTGACTCCCACTAGCGGACCCTTCTCTATAGTGCTCGACGATGCTGCAGCACAAGCTCTAGGGTTTGAGAACGTAGCTGAGGCTCTGGGTCAGACAATCTATCAGCATATGAGCCCTCCTTCAGTGGAGAATGAAATGGCCATAGAGATGACAATTGTGGGTGGCATCGGAGAGGAAAAATTCAAATTTATTAATTTCGAGAGCTTCGGTGTTGAGGGAAATACTCTCATGCTGCGTCCGGATATAGCCGGCAACATGGTGGTGAAGATATCTAAAGACAATGTTAATGACTCGCTTCGCCACATTGATGAGACATGGAATCGCTTGATGCCGACAATTGTGCTGAAGCGAGAGTTCGTTGATAATTTGTTCTATGAGTCTTATGGCTTATTTTTGGGAATTAGTGCGTCTATTGGCGCCTTGTCTATTTTTGGTTTCCTTATAGCCAGCATAGGTTTGTTAGGAAATGCTACATTTATAACAAATATCCGCCGCAAGGAAGTCGGTATCCGCAAGGTGATGGGCGCGAGCAGCGGCAGGCTGTTACGCATGTTGCTGTTGGATTTCGCCAAGCCAATTATGATCGCCAATGCCTTCGCATGGCCTTTGGGTTATGTTATCGGCAATGTTTACACAAGCCTGTTCGCTGCACAGTCTGACTTGACCTTATTGCCTTTTCTGGCAAGTTTTTGCCTCTCAGTATTGATTGCCGTTGCCGCTGTTATCTCCCAATCCTGGAAGAGTGCTCACGTGCGCCCAGCCATGGTGCTGCGCTATGAGTAGAGAATACATTGCTGTAAGTAACCGCATTGACCAGGGGTTTTTCTGAAAGCGAGAGCAATTGAATACCGAATAAGAGTCTCCCTAGGCAATATAGGGTTATAATTTCAGGCGATGGCCATGGACCGAGTTTTAGAACAGAAGAAAATGCCTGCATGGAAGTGGGGTTTGATCGCTGTCGCCTTGCTGACAGCGGGTTGGTTTGTGTACGGGGTCTTGGCCGATGCTTCAATTCGCACTTATCGCGTTCCTGCTGAACAGCTCATCGTATCTAGCGTCGAATTCGGCGCCTTCGAAGATATCATTCCAATACGAGGCACTATCCAGCCATTCAATAGTGTCTTTCTGGATGCGGTTAACGGCGGGGCGATTGAAGAGGTGTTTGTAGAGGAGGGGAGCTTCGTCGAGGCAGGACAACCCTTGCTGCAATTGAGTAATACCAATCTGCGCCTCAGCGCCGCACAGAATGACACCAACATTACAGAACAGCTTAATCTGCTAAATAATATCACCGATGGATTCGAGACCACGAAACTGAGCACCGAGCGTCAGATCATTGATTCTGATTATAAGCTTATTGTTCTCGAGCGGCAGAAGGCTCGTCATGAACAGCTAGTGGCAGATGGCTTGGTTTCCATCGAACAGTATGACGCCATTGTCGATGAATTGGAGTATCAGTCGAAGGTCTTAGCGAACCATCAGGCACGGCAGCAACTTGAAAACAGAATCCGTGAGACGCGTCTGGTCCAGATTGAGACACAGGTTGAGAAGTTGGAAGAGAATTTACAGGTTTCCCAGAGCAGTTTCGAAAGTCTTCTCGTGCGAGCACCCATAGCCGGACAATTGACTTCTCTACCTGTAGAGATAGGAGAGAGCAAGCAGGCTGGGCAGCGACTCGGACAAATTGATGTAATTGATCAGTACAAGGTTGTTGCGCAGATTGATGAATTCTATGTCTCCCGAGTATTCGCAGACCAGGCTGCCTCATTCTCCCTGGCGGGTCGTGAATATATTACGCGCCTGCTCAAAGTCTATCCAGAAATCACCGAGGGTACCTTCGAAGTGGATCTAGTATTCGATGGGCCCAATCCAAGTGATGTTAGGCGTGGACAGAGTTTGCAAATGGAGCTGACACTCGGCAGCCCGGTGGAAACACTGCTACTACCTATCGGTGGCTTCGTTCAGGATACCGGAGGCAATTGGGTTTTCGTGCTCGATGATGATGGTATCTACGCCAACCGTCGCGACATTCGTGTCGGCCGACGCAATAACCGCTATGTAGAGGTGATCGAGGGCCTGCAGCAAGGCGATCGCGTGATTACATCTAGTTATAGGCAGATGGCTGACATGGAGCGAGTTCAGCTCAGTCAGTGATTGATAGCAGTAATTGCTACGCTCGGTCCGCCCGGCGTTTCCTTCTTGCAAATACCCTTGCTCACTTGCTCCATCCGGCGATGATCTATTAAGATGCGCCGGTGTCTCCAAGTCTCATCGATAATGCCCCAAGAGGTCTACCATCAATAAAAGTATTCTCAGCAATCTCATTGCAGCGGCCGTAGTCGTAGTCGGCCTGTTCGTGGAATGGCCCTATCAGGTCTATGTACTTAACACTGGTCTATTCGCGCTTTCTGGAGGCATAACCAATTGGTTGGCTGTCTATATGTTGTTTGAACGTGTTCCTGGAATCTATGGGTCAGGAGTAATTCCCCTGCGGTTCGAAGAATTCAAACTCGGCATTAGGCAGCTGATCATGGAGCAGTTCTTCCAAAAAGCCGACCTGGAGGAGTTTTTCCACGGTGCCGGCGATATATCGGAGAAGATGACAGTCCAGCTGAAGAAGGCTATAGATGAATTGGATCTCGATGCCGCATTTGAATCGCTGCTGGACGTGATAATGGCTTCCTCGTTCGGCAGCATGGTCGGTATGTTGGGCGGTAGAGATGCGCTCAAGGCACTGAATGCACCGTTTGTGGAGAAGATGCGTGAATTTTTTGGCGAGCAATTGACTAATGGAAGCTTTCAGGAGCAGATCCAGACCGCCTTAAGCTCTGCTATGGATGATGAGGTGATACGTAGCAAACTGGAGTTCATGATCGATGATCGGCTGAATCAAATGACGCCAAATATGGTCAAAGAAATAATTCAGCAGATGATTCGCAAGCACTTGGGTTGGTTGGTCGTTTGGGGCTGCGTGTTTGGCGGCTTGATCGGACTAGTAGTGACGGTGGCTACTGCCAACTAGCCGATTGATCATTTGTAGGCCCCTTCTCTTACTTGAACCTCCATTCAAGCTCTGTCCGCCTGCCTCAAGCTGCTGTAGCGCCTAATTCAGGGTGATTAACCTATTTTTTACGCTGTTAGAGCGTGATGCGGAGCACATTAACGCCTCAATTAACGCATTTATAATCGTGCTGCATAATCTGAATTGATTCGCGGGCAAAAGCGGGAAATTATCATGCGCATTGGGTGTAAAAATAAAATCGCTGTACTACAATGGCGCGCTTCGAAAATATGCGAAAGATCAAGCGCAAAAAGCAGGGCATTTTGTTGCGCAGACGACTTTTTTAACCCATTAGCTTTAATGCACGGATTGAGTAAAAGAATATGGCACGACCAGTCGAATTTGATGAAAACAAGGTTTTAACCAGCGCGATGGAACAGTTCTGGCGCGAGGGATACGAGGCAAGCTCCGTTCAAAAATTGCTAGATTGCACGGGTATCAACCGAGGAACCCTCTATAATTCTTTCGGTGACAAGGACACTTTCTTCAAATCTTGTGTCGATCAGTATAACAAGGTGGTAGATAAACAGATTGCTGCCTCGCTGAAGAATTCTGAACTCGGCGCCTGGGAAGCTATCGAAGTCTATTTCGATGAGACTGTGCTCAATGTGACAAACAAGCACCGCAGCATGGGCTGTCTGCTGGTAAATTCAGTCTGTGAGAGCATCAATTACGACAAGGAGATGCGTAAGGTTGTTCGGGGCTCTCTCGCCACTATTCGCAAGTCCCTAGTAGCTCGACTGAAGGAAGCCCATAAGAATCGGAAGATGAAGAAGGGCATCAGCGCAGAATTTGCCGCCGAAGTACTGATGAACAGCCTTCACGGCATCCGAGTAAATAGCCGAGACGGTAAGACTCCAAAGCAGCTGAAAGAGCTAATTAAGTTCAGTGTTGCTTCGCTGAAGAAGTAATAGAAATAACCTAGGCGTGCTATTTGTAGAAAAACCTTAAAACTCAAATAGTTACATTAAGGCATCCGTGTATTTAAGATCGCGGTGACAGAAAAGGGAGGCTACAGCCTCCCTTTTTTATGGCCTGCAAGAAAGGGGTCCAAGAAGCCCTGAAATCCGGCTTTTAATTCAGTCGAAAGGATTGCTATACTCCGATCCTTGATTCCCTCATTTGCGGAATCAGTCCAGATTTAATGCACCGTTATGAGGCATTGGAACTTAAGTAGTTAGGACACAAGCAGTTAGGACAAAACAATGAAAAAAATAGCCGGTAGAAAGAAGAGCGACGATACTAAGATTGACCTTACACCTATGTTGGATGTGGTCTTTATCTTATTGATTTTCTTCGTAGTAACAGCGACATTTCTCTCCGAGACTTCGGTGAGTGCCGCGAGTAGTGACAACAATAACAGCGATCAGCCACCACCGGACGATGAGAAGAAGAACATCCTTTTCGAAATTGGCGCTAATAACGAGATTATCCTCAACGGTAACCCGCGTCCGATTCTGCCAAACTTCATTCGCTCCAATATCGACCAACTCAAGGCCGAAAATCCAGCTGCCTCGGTAATTATTCAGCCGGATAGTGCATCTAATGTCTCTTCCTTGGTAATGATCATGGATGCAGCACGGCAAGCAGGCATGGCGAACATCTCTATTGTCGAGCCTAAATAGCGATTAGATGACAAACGATTGCAGTTAATAACTGCAATTGGTCAGATAAAGATTAAAGGAAACGCACTATCGCTTACGATGGTGCGTTTTTCGTTTAGGCTCGCTCTCTCTTAATTGCTAACCGAGTAAGCTAACACCATGAAAAATCGTTGGATAGAATCCGCAGCTGCAGCGCGCGCAAGCGAAGACGATGATCTAGGCCTGCGTGTCTACACCTCGCAGCTGTTAGGTGCGGACGCCGACCTCGTGCTCCATGGAGGCGGCAATACCTCCGTGAAGGGAGAGTTGCAGAACGTATTCGGAGAAACGGAGTCTGTTCTGTTCGTGAAAGGTTCCGGCTGGGATTTGCGCACGATAGAAGGCGCGGGTTTTCCAGCGGTGAAGATGGAATATCTCCTGCGCTTGGGCGAGCTCGACAGCCTCAGCGATAGCGAGATGATGCGTCAACTTCGCCTCGCGCTCCTAGATCCTACTGCGCCGACGCCCTCGGTCGAAGCTATCCTGCATGCGCTGATCCCCCACAAGTACGTAGATCACAGTCATGCCGATGCTGTCGTTGCGATAAGCAATAGTCCGGATGGTGAGGCTATGCTGCAGGAAATCTATGGCGATGAGGTATTGATACTGCCCTATACGATGCCGGGATTTATCTTGGCTAAGCAGGTGGCTGAGGCGGTCGCCGATGCTCGGTGGTCATCACTGCGGGGCATTGTCTTATTACACCATGGCATATTTACTTTCGATGAAGATGCGCAGACTTGCTATAGCACAATGATCGAGCTTGTTAGCAAGGCGGAACAGTACCTAGACGAAAAGATGGGTACTGCCGGATTGGCCGCTGCTAACTATGTGGCGGACGCGGAAGACTGTCTGCAGCTCAGCCGCCTACGCCGATCCGCGGCGGATATTATGGGTACACCGGTTTTGCTTAGACTGGAGACTTCAAGACAGGCGGCTGGATTCGCGAGCCTGGAGAATTGTCAGGACCTGGCGACACGCGGCCCGCTGACGCCCGATCACACGATACACACGAAAGCCTTCGCGGCCTTATTTGCAGATGACCCTGTGCAGGGGCTGCAGCAGTTCCAAGTCGACTACCGTGACTATTTCGAGAAGCATAGCGATGAATCCCATCAGTGCCTGGATAGCATGCCACGCTATGGCGTCTGGCGCGACAAGGGCATGGTCTATCTAGCCCCTAACCAGAAGCGCCTCGGAATAGTGCAGGATATCTCGCAGCATACGATCAAGTCGATCCAGCAAGCTGAGCAACTCGGAGGCTGGCAGACATTGCCACGTCAGGATCTATTCGATGTTGAATACTGGGAGCTGGAGCAGGCGAAGCTGAAATCTTCGGTTAAGGCGCCGGAGTTCGAAGGCAAGGTCGTGGTAGTGAGCGGCGCAGCATCTGGTATAGGAAGAGCCTGCGTACAAAAATTCGTAGAGAAGGGCGCGGTAGTGTTGGCGCTCGATATTGCAGAGGGTTTCGCGGCTCAGTTCGGAAACGCTGCAATATTGCCAGTTCACTGCGATGTCACCGATTCTGTAGCTATTGATTCAGCGCTACGCCAGATGGTCGTCGAATTCGGCGGTATCGATATCGTAGTTAGCAATGCGGGTAGCTTCCCCGCGAGCCAAACGCTGGAAGACATGATTGATAGTAACTGGGAATCATCACAGCGCTTGAATCTGGACTCGCACATGAAACTGCTGCGATCCAGTGTGCCTTTTCTAAGAAATGGTATCGATCCGGCGGTGGTTATCGTTGCGTCTAAGAACGTACCTGCACCAGGGCCAGGTGCTGCCGCCTATTCGGTCGCGAAGGCCGGCCTCACGCAGATGGCGCGCGTCGCTGCACTGGAATTGGGCGAAGCGGGTATACGGGTCAACGTGCTGCACCCAAATGCCGTGTATGATACGGCGATATGGACTGACGAAGTGTTGGTTAGCCGAGCAAAGCACTATGGTCTCAGCGTTGCGGAGTATAAGACTTCGAATGTGCTGCAAACCGAGGTTGCCTCGATCGACGTGGCTATCGCGGTCACACTATTTGCAGGAGCGGCGCTTTCCAAGACCACKGGAGCGCAGCTACCAATYGATGGCGGCAACGAGCGTGTTATCTAATTTCACACCCCTCTAATTTCACAACTAGGGCGATACGACTTTGAATGTGAATGGTCAGCATTTCCAAAGCATCTGGTTCGATGAATCTGACAATAGCGTCAACATCATCGATCAGACTCGCCTGCCTCATCGTTTCGAGATCGTTACACTTAGTACCCTGCAGGATGCCTGCCATGCAATCGAAGCTATGCAGGTTCGTGGTGCGCCTCTGATTGGGGTGACTGCCGTCTATGGAGTGTATCTGGCACTGCTTGAAGATCCGAATCAGCTAGCGGTCGCGTTGGATAGAATAGCTGCTACGCGGCCTACCGCCGTAAATCTGCAGTGGGCTCTCGATAGAATGAATGCAGCGCTGCGCAACACCCTAGTCGATAAGCGAGTCGAAGTTGCTTTGCAGCAGGCCCGCGCGATGGAGGCCGAGGACAGTGCGATCTGCGCCGACATTGGCACGCAGGGTGCGAAGCTACTGCAAGAGATCTGGGATGCTAAATCCGATCAGAGCGGGCCTTTAAATGTTCTAACTCACTGCAACGCGGGTGCCTTGGCGGCTGTTGATTGGGGGACGGCGCTTTCTGTCATCTATAAGACTGCCGAGGCAGGAGTGCCGCTTCATGTTTGGGTAGATGAGACTCGACCTCGCAATCAGGGAGCGTCGCTTACCTGTTGGGAGCTCGGCCAGCAAGAGATAGCGCATACGCTGATCGTGGACAATGCTGGCGGTCATCTCATGCAACAGGGCTTAGTGGATTGCTGTGTCGTCGGTAGCGATAGAACCACAATTACCGGTGACGTCTGCAATAAGGTCGGCACCTATCTGAAGGCGTTGGCTGCGTTCGACAATGACGTGCCATTCTTCGTTGCACTGCCGGTGTCGAGCATTGATTTTACGCTGACGGACGGCATCAGAGAGATTCCGATAGAAGAGCGGGCTGCCGAAGAGGTTAGTCACCTCAGCGGCATCGATGAAAATGGGCTATTAAGCAAGATTAGACTCTGTCCTGAAGGCGCAGCGGTGAGTAATTTCGGATTCGATGTAACGCCCGCGCGTCTAGTCACAAAGATCATTACCGAGAAGGGCGTATTCGATGCAGAGCAGTCGCAGCTGCAGCGGCTGCGTAGTTAATTTTTTTGTAGTTAGTTTTCTGCTACTAGCCCGGAGGCCAGCCAAGCGCACGACCACCGAGAATATGCAGATGTAGGTGGAAGACTGTCTGCCCACCGTCGCTGCCGGTGTTTATAACGTAACGGAATCCATCTTCATTCAGGCCTTGGTTCGCAGCTATCTGATTTGCTTTCAATAGCAATTTGCCCATCAGCGCCTCATCACCTTCATCGGCAGAGCTTATGTCGGTAAGGTGTTTCTTGGGAATTATTAGGATATGCGTAGGTGCCGCTGGATTGTTGTCATGAAAGGCATACACATCATCGTCGGAATAAACCTTGTTAGAGGGTATTTCCCCTGCGATAATTTTGCAAAACAGACAGTCATCCGCCATACAGTGCTCCGATCATTCAGCTGTGATTAATGCGTCCGGGCTACACTATAACATGGGATGTCAGGGGAGAATTTTGAGTATTTTGCTTAAGAGATCACGGGTTTTACTACTCTTACTATTGTGCGGCGCGCCTATCCTGTTGCAGGCACAAGAGGAGGTGGCTCGTTATGGCTACAATATCTTGAATACCTACCCCCACAACATTAATTCCTTTACTCAAGGTTTAGTCTATCACGAAGGTTTTCTGTTCGAGGGCACTGGCAAGAACGGCCAATCACACTTGAGCAAGATAAATCTCGAGGATGGCGAAGTACTGATGAGCAAGAGCATGTCGCAGCGTTACTTCGGAGAAGGAATCGAAATAGTCGACGATAAAATATATCAGCTAACCTGGCAGTCGCATCTCGTTTTCGTACACGATAAGGCGACTTTCGAGTCGATTGAATCACACTACAATGCGACGCAGGGCTGGGGGCTCGCCTACGATGGCAGTCATCTCATTTTGAGTGACGGAACCGCGACTCTGCAATTCATGGACCCGGAGACTTTCGCGCCGCTGCGCAAGGTTGAAGTCAAGCTCGCAGGCAATGCAATAAACCAATTGAATGAGCTGGAATACATTAATGGCGAAGTTTGGGCGAATGTCTGGCAGACAGATTTTATTCTGCGCATCGATCCCGAAAGCGGTGAGGTCAATTCCATCGTAGACTTGACCGGTTTGTCCGAGCAGACCCAGTTGGGAAGCTCCGAGGCGGTGCTTAATGGCATCGCATGGGACGCCAAGGGCCAACGCCTATTTGTAACCGGCAAACATTGGGCAAACTTATTTGAGATCGAACTGGTTGGCCTGTAAGCCAGAGTTTGGAACGTGCTGCAGCAAGGCGTCGTGCGCAGGTAATGGTTGTTCCATTGGCAAGCGCTACAACGTAGCTGCGGTGCGCTCCAGGCCGCGCCCGAAGGGGCTTACAGCCGAATCCGCTCGCAGCAAAGCACTTTCTTGACAGGTCGGCACATGACTGCGAAAGTGCGCCTTGATAGCGGGATCGTCTGTAATCCAGAGTGGTCATAAACTGAGTCAGAGGCTCCCTACATGTGGTTGCAGAAGTCGATCAAACTTAGAGCGAAGCCGCGAGGCTTTCATCTAGTTAGCGATGAAATACTCGAGGCCCTACCAGAACTTATCACTATCAATGTTGGCTTGCTGCATCTGTTTCTGCAGCACACCTCGGCCTCGTTGAGCATCAATGAAAATGCCGACGGCTCGGTGCGGCGCGATATGGAATCACATTTCAATAAACTCGCGCCGGAAGATACTCCCTACTTTGAGCACACCTATGAGGGTTCCGACGACATGCCCGCTCATATCAAGTCCGGTCTGCTCGGTTGTGAGATAAGTCTGCCTATAGCGCGGGGAAGTTTGCAGCTGGGTACCTGGCAGGGTATTTATCTGGGCGAGCATCGGAATAGCGCGAGTTCGCGTACCCTGATCGCGACGCTCGCGGGAGAATAGCGGATGCAGAATGTTCGCAGACTTCTTAGATCGAATGGCGTGAAGGCAGCTCTCCTCGTATTGTTATCGATCGCGCTGGTCTCCTGTGAGACTGTTGGCTATTACTCGCAGGCAGCACGAGGGCAGCTAACAATCGTATTTGGGCGAGAAGATATTCAGCGCCTAGTAGAACAGCAAGACTTGCCTGACGAGCTGCAGGAGAAGTTCGCTAGAGTCTTGGATATTCGCGAGTTCGCCGAGAGTGAGCTGGGCCTGCCAGTTGGCAGTAACTACTCAAGCTATGTCGATATAGAGCGAGAACATGTGGTCTGGAATGTGTTTGCCGCACCTGAATTTTCCGTCGATCCAGTGAATTGGTGCTATCCGATAGCAGGCTGCGTAGCCTATCGTGGTTACTTCTCAGAGCAGTCTGCTCTGAGTTACGCCGCGAAACTGGAAGAAGACGGGTTCGATGTCTACACAGGCGGGGTCGACGCGTATTCGACGCTCGGCTGGTTCGAAGACTCGCTGCTCAGCACGGTTCTGAAGCGTGCCGACTATCAACTCGCTGGATTGATATTTCATGAGCTCGCTCACCAACTCGTCTACTTGCCCGGCGATACAACCTTTAATGAGAGTTTTGCTACCGCGGTAGAGAGAGAGGGAGTCCGGCGCTGGCTCACGCAGAGCAATGAGGTATCCAACATCGATGCGGCCTTGCTGGACTACGATCGGCAGCGGCAGTTTGTTGACTTGGTTACTGACTATCGAGATCGTTTTGAGTCGCTCTATCAGCTGGACCTCAACGAATTTTCGATGCGCAACCAGAAACTGGAACTGCAGCAGGCGATGCGTGAAGAATATGCGGCGCTGAAGCAGCAGTGGCAAGGCTATGAGGGTTATGATGGTTGGTTCAGCGAATCGTTAAACAATGCGCAGCTTTCAACTGTCGCTTCCTACAACGATTTACTGCCATTCTTCGCGGTAGTGTTCGAACAATCGAATCAGAATTTTTCCGCTTTCTATACAGAGGTTGGCCGTATAGCAGATCTGCCAGAGCGGGAGCGGATTGAACTAGTCGCTGCCATCGAATAAGAGGCGCGCTCGCTGCCGTAACCGCTATAAGCGGCTGCGCGTCGATTCCACAAGATTAGAATAGAAATCCGAATCAGGATTCTTCGCGGCAGCTGATTCATAGGCCTGAAGTGCCTCCTGGATTCGACTCTCCTGTTCCAGTATTCGCCCAAGGCTTCGGTCGAAGAAGGCGTTGCCGGGCATTACTTCAATTGCTTTTTGATAGACAGTGATGGCCTTGTCGGCCTCACCTGCATTGTTATAGGTGTTCGCCATAATGTGTACTTGTGAATCGTTATCGGAATCCAGTTCAATCGCACGCAAGTCAAAGGCAATCGATGCGGCATAGTTGCCATCGCTACGCTCGAGCTCGCCTAACGTGGTTACCGCGGCAATCAATGCAGCGGTAGTTGTTGTTTGCAGCCGTATGAAGCGTGCAAGCAAGGGTTTTGCTTCATCAAAGCGTTCAAGATAGTAGGTGTTGGCTAGGTTGCGAATGGCATCCGCAAGATTCGGGTCGGCGCTGACCGCCTTTCTGTATTCGTCGACCGCTTCTTCGAAGCGTTCTAGGTTGCTGTAAGTGTTGCCGCGCCGAAGATACTTCCGTCCAAGCTCCGCATCTATCGTGGGGCCAGTGCGTTCTATATTGAGGTTACCGTAACGTTGTAAGACCGATGCAGCACCATCGTCCTGGGCAAAACTGGATGTGCTCAGGGTGAGGATGGCGAGCGATGTTATCGTGATGCTTGTGCGATGAGCGGTGCGGAATAACTTCATTGTATAACCCTGCCAGGCAGTATAAATTTTGCAGAGGACTATAACCCAGCTAATATTCATCTTCCAGCTAGCCCGTTTTCGAAGAAGGTGGATATGAACTGAATCGATGCCTTAGAATAGTGGTTAATGGCATGGAGTTCAGAAATTACCATGATTAAGCCAAAGCTAATAGATCACATCGTGTTGCGAACCGATCGCTATCGAGAACTCATCGACTTTTACTGCGATGTGTTGGGTTGCGTGTTGGAGCGAGAGACTTCGGATGAAGTGGGGTTAACACAATTGAGGGCCGGCAATTCATTGATCGATATCGTGAATGTCGATGCTGAGTTGGGTAAGGCGGGAGGTCCTTCTCCTGGCGAGTTTGGACACAATGTCGATCATTTCTGTCTGCAGATCGAGCCAGTTGGAGAAGAAGCGCTGAAGGCTTACTTGTTGAAAAACGGGGTAGAAGTAGGAGACTTTCAAGATCGGTATGGCGCACAGGGATTGGGGAGAACCATCTATATAAAGGACATTGCGGGTAATACTGTTGAACTAAGCAATGGCTAAACTGTTCTGCGAGTAGAATAGCCTTTATGCTCTATTTCAGTATCAGTGCAGGTAACTCCGCACCTGTTTTAGCGACTCGGCCGATGGCCTTAGCCTGAGCGTATCCAGATTCTCGAAGTTGCTTGATACAATCTTCGGCCTGCGATTCTGCCACACTTGCTAACAATCCTCCTGCGGTCTGCGGATCGAATAGTAGATCGAAGCGTGGATCGTCACGAAATGCTTCGCTATTGAAGATGTCGCGACTGACGAGTGAATTGTCGGCGTGGAGAGAACTTAGAATTCCTTGCTTGAGTGTCTCCAACGCGCCATTAAGTACAGGTAGATCGGCCAGACTTAGTTCTAACTCCACGTTGTTTGGAGTAAGCATCTCGAATAGGTGACCGGCGAGTCCGAAGCCTGTTATATCAGTACAGGCTGTAGCCTTGTATTGGATAAAACACTGTGCCGCTTTCCTATTCGATATCAGCATCTGAGTCAGGGCCTCTTCCATCCAACGATGCCTCGCCTTGCAGCGCATGTCTGCCGCTAAGAGAGTGCCAGTCCCGAGGGGCTTGCAGAGAATGACGATGTCTCCGGTTTGCATCCCGTCCTTGCTAAGCAGCGCATCGCGCTCGGCGAAGCCGTTTACACAGAGACCGAATTGCAGGTCTTTAGATTCGGCGGAATGACCGCCCACTAACGCGCAGTCATTTTCCTGAAGCGCCTCGCTGCAGCCATGCATGATCTCGCGAAGCTGTCCCTTGCTAATCTTCTTGCTCGCAGCGGGCACACCTACAATAGCGAGAGCGGAATGAGGCATACACCCCATTGCATAAATGTCGCTCATGCAGTGGTTGCTTGCGATCTTGGCGAACAGCCAGGGATCACTTATGAAGGCGCTTAGTTGATCTACGCTCTGCAGCAAGACGCGGCCATCATCCAATTGAATCAACGCCGCATCTTCGATTGCGGACCCAGAGGAGAGAATGTCTTTGTTCTCATGGCGGGGCAATTCTTGCAGTACTTCTTGTAGTGCGTCTCCGGCAATCTTGGCGCCGCAGCCGGCGCAACGCATCGCGTGTTTTCGAAGTTGCTGCTCCGTAGCATCATCGACTAAACCCTTGGCGATTTCGAAGTTATCGGGCATCACTGGGAACTGGCTATATTTCCGAATGAAGGCCGTATCGATAGAGTGCTTTAGTGACCAGACCGAACGCCCTTGAAAGAACAGGTTGTTACGCGACGCGATGGCTTTCTTGTTGCCGAGACTGATCAGCGCCAAGGCATGTTTCTGCGGGGAATAGCGTTTTAGGCTTTTAGCCGTGGCAAAGCGCTGCAGATTGTCTGCTAGCGGCTTGCCCTGACGTACCGCATACACGCCAGACTTCGGTCTGGGCTCGCCTTTGATGGTGGCGGCATCGCCTGCAGCGAAGACGAATTCATGGCTGGTTGATTGCAGAAAATCGTTCACTTCGATGAAGCCATCCTCACCTATTGCGAGCCCGCATTCTTCCGGCCAGGATGGGATGCTGGCTCCCGTTGCATAGATCATCGAATCGGCTTCGATCGTACGCTCATTGTTGCAATGAATTTTTCCAGCGCCAAATTCGATGACCTCGTGTTCCTGCAATACTTCGATTCCGCGGGTGGCCAGTTCGGCCTTAACGAATTGGCGTACCTTGCTGTTATGAAATTTGAGCACTTCTTTATCGGCGGTGACGATGCAGATTTCCAGAGGTGAATCTTTGTAGTTTTTTATCGAGAGTTCGCGGTGAATGCGTTGTTGCGCTGCGAAGGCGAGTTCTACACTCGCCGGTCCGCCACCTACGATTAGGAGCCGGTAACGCTTCTTTTCAGAACCAATGGTGGCTAGTATGTCGGCATAGAGCTGCTGCCAATGCACGAGGAACTGATCGATGGGCTTTATGCCTATCGCGAACGTCGATGCTCCTGGGATCTTTATGGCATTCGGCTTTGATCCAATATTCAGTGATATGAGATCGAACTCGATTGTTGGTCTGCCTTCGCAGTGAATGATCTTCTGCTCGAAATCGATGCGAGTGATTTCACTTTGAATTAGTCGCGCCCCTGCAAATTGTGCCAAGGGTCGGAGGTCGATATGGATATCGTCGCTCTCATAGATACCACTGATGTGGCCGGGAAGGGAGCCGGAATACGGTGTTTCTATATCTCGGCTGATCAGCGTGAGGCCAAGCCCAGGAACCGGATTCATGCCAAACTGCTTCAATACGGCCAGATGGCTGTGGCCACCGCCAATCAAAACCAATTGCTTTACGATGGGGCTGTTAGTGTTAGATTTCATGCCTGACTATGCGCTGCCTAGATTGAATGGAAAAGCCTGTAAATCCTCAATGAGCTGAATCGGTAGTTGAATTGCGGGTCTGATTCGTCACTAGCCAACTCGAGAAACCGATTCTAACTGCTAGAGTACAGCGCTCAAAGCGGTATTGCCCATAGTGTGATCACAGTATGACCGTGAAATTGGATTTTTCTTCAACTTTGATAGTCACCTGTCAGCATTTTGCAGTAAGCTAGGCGGTCTTTGAAGTTGATCTGCGTAGGTGCTCACTTAACGTATTAACAAACTGGGCTATCCAAATCGCAATTGGATCAAGACATTTTGAGTTAAAAAACAGTAGGAGTGTAAGAATGATCTCGAAATTACTACAGGCTAGGCTCGCAGCTCTGTTGACTGCAATTTTATTTGCCGGTGCAGCGCAGGCCCACTGGTCGCTGGATAACGATGCTTCCACCCTTAGCTTCGTCACAGTGAAGGCAGAGCACG
The DNA here is from genome assembly GCA_002401885.1 of SAR86 cluster bacterium. Lineage (GTDB taxonomy): Bacteria > Pseudomonadota > Gammaproteobacteria > Pseudomonadales > Pseudohongiellaceae > UBA9145. The sequence continues at coordinate 12,218 of NVUL01000007.1, read as the reverse complement.
TAGCTGAGGTGCATACCTTCGATAGTCTCTCGGGCACGATTGGTGACTCCGGTGATGTGGAAATCAGCATCGAATTAGCTAGTGTGAACACCATGATTCAAATTCGAAACGAGCGTATGCAAGAAATGCTATTCGAGACGAATCTATTTCCAGATGCCACTATTAGTGGTTCGATTAATCTAGATGCGTTAACGAATATGGATGCGGGTGCATCTGTCGCTAGACAGATCGACTTTGAATTGTCCCTACATGGTCAGAGCGTTACCCTGGCGGCAGATGTTCAGATTACGCGAACTGGCGAAGGCGTTATCGTATCAACGCTAAAACCACTCATCGTTATGTCTGATTCATTCGCCCTAAGTGCGGGTGTCGAAAAGCTGCGCGAGGTAGCGGGACTGCCTAGCATTAGCCGCGCGGTTCCGGTGAGTTTTACGGTTGTGTTCGAACAAGGGCACTAGTAAGAACGAAAGCGTTTTCAAGAAAGCCCGCCAGCAATGTTGGCGGGCTTTTTTCATGGCTGCTGTTGTAGAAGCAGTACTTCAAGAGAGGTCGAATGTGGCGCGGATTCGAGGGGTGGAAATGAATACCCTCCACTCCAGTCGCCTCGTCATTCAGTTGTGACTCGAAGAAGTAGGCGATGTCGTCGTTCTTCGATCTGAAGGTAATTTCTTAGGGCGATTAAGCTCGGATGCTTCAGAGTTGCCCAAGATTGGGATCGCACGATACGGCATAAAATTCACTCAGAATAAATGAAGTAACGTTATCTAACGTTAAGGAAGGCGAAAATTAGTTCAGAGTGCCTGAGTGCTTGTTAATCGAGTCTCTGCGGAGGGCCGCGGATGGTCTGGTATGAGCTGTGAGAGGGCTAAGGAGGCGCAGGCAATCGCTGCTCCTATCAGGAACACCGCGCTGTGATTGATTATCCATACAAGCCCCAGCAGCGCTGGCAGTACGACTGCCGCTATGTGGTTGATGGTAAAGCTGATGCTGGAGGTAGCGGCAATATCTGCCGGGTCGGCGATCTTCTGGAAATAGGTCTTGATGGCTATCGCCATGGCAAAGAACATATGGTCAAGCAGATACAGCGCAATCGCGAATTCGATCGTGTCCACGAAGGCGTAGCTGATGAAGATGACTATCAGTCCAATGTATTCAAGCGTCAGTGCGCGCCGCTCGCCGATAAGGCTGATCAGGCGCCCGATCTTGGGTGCTAGGTAGAAGGTAAGTGCCGCGTTCACGAGCGTCAGCATCACTACGTCCTCGATCGGGAAATTGAACTTCTCCACGAGGAGAAACCCAGCGAACACGACGAATATCTGACGCCTGGCTCCGGCGAAGAACGTCAGTAGGTAGTAAAGCCAATATTTCTTGCGTAGGAACAGGCTTTTCTTCTGCGCGACGCCATCTTCGAAGTGAGGAAATGCGAGCCAGCAGAAAATACCGATAGCCGCGGCTGTGAATCCCGCGAGCATATAGATGAGATTGTAGTTGGCCGCAAAGAACATCAGGTAGATGTAGAGCGTGCCCAGAATCGCAAAATTACACAGTGCGCGGACGCTCAGTATTTTCCCCAGCACTTTCGGTGCCTCGTCCTTGCTCAGCCACTGCAGACTCAGGGAGTTATGCAGAGTCTCGAGATAGTGAAAACCGATAGACATGATTACTGTGGCGAAATAGAGCCAGAGAGCCGTGGGGTAGAAGGCGGTAATGGCAGTTCCTATGCCGAGAGTTAGTAAGGCGAGTATGGCGAAGGTCTGTTGCCTGATGAATATCATCACCAGAATAGCGGTGAAGGCGAGGAAGCCTGGCACTTCGCGTAGACTTTGCAGTATACCGATCTCTTCGCCGGTGAAGGCGGCATGCTCGATAGCAAAATTGTTGAGCATTACCTGCCAGGTGGCGAAGGCGATCGTGTTGCCTATTGCCAGCAGATAGAGAAGAGTCTTGCGCTCGTTGAGTAGCTTGCTGATTATGATTCCGGCTTTAAAGTGTCGTGAGTGGTGCTGGGCGATTGCTCCTTCGCTACGACAGATGGCTATAGCCTAAGAGCGCCGGCGATTATATCATTAGCGCCTGATGTCATCTCTTACTATTTTTGCCGGCCCTCGCGCTTTACAGCGCCTTCGTAGTGAAGGACTCAATGCCGATCAGTTTAAAGTCATGCTCGGCGCCTCTGGCGGTCCGAAGTGGTTTGTGTTGTTTGGTCTCGATCGCTATATCTACGGTGAATTCTTCGCGAATCGAAAGCGCGAGTTGATAACGCTTGGCTCCTCCGCAGGCGCCTGGCGAATGTGTTGTCTTGCTACCGCCAATCCGGTGGCGGCTATCGAGCGGCTCGCGAAATGCTATAGCGAGGAGCGGTATTCCGAACAACCAAGCACCGACGAGATAACTGATAAGGCACGGCAGATGCTTATGGAGACTCTTGGGCCGGATGGCGTAAAAGAGATCGTTGAGAACGAGGTCTTCAGGACACATATAGTTGCGGACCGCGCGCGGGGGATTGGTTCGTCGCGAGTCAAACAACTACGACTGCTGCAGTTGCTCAGCAGTGCCGTGCTAAACGTCGCGAGCAGGAAGACTCTCTCTCTGTTCTTTGAGCGAAATATTTTTTCCAACATGGGGCAGTTGTCACCCTTTAGGAGTGCCAACGACCTCAGGACTGTTCATGTTGCCATGAATGAAGAAAATTTAATGGATGCCATGATGGCGAGTGGTTCGATTCCCTTCGTGCTAAATGGCGTGCGTGATATACACAGTGCGAAGCGCGGACTGTATTGGGATGGCGGTATCACGGACTACCATTTTGACTTCCCGTTTCACGCGGGCGACGATCTGGTCTTGTATCCGCATTTCTCATCGGCTGTCATACCCGGTTGGTTTGATAAACGAGTTCCCTGGCGCCGAGTGAATCCTAAGAATTTCGAGAACGTGGTATTGGTAGTTCCCTCTAAAGAATTCGTTGCCGAGCTCCCCTATGGCAAGATTCCAGATCGAACAGATTTTGAGACACTCGACCATTCGAGTCGGGTTGCCTACTGGTCCACTGTTCTAGAAAAAAGTAAGCGTTTGGCCGACGACTTTGCGGCGTTAGCGGAGCGCGGGACGGGAATCGATAAGATACAAACCTTTACAGGGCAGCGCTGACACTAACTAGATTGATGGCTGAAGATGATGATTCAACAATGATACGCGCAGCAAATTCTACAGATGCGCCAGCAATAGCGGTGATCTATAACTGGTATATCACAAACAGCTGTTGCACCTTCGAAGAGGAACAGCTTAGTGATGAGGATATGCGTCAGAGAATAGCGTTGGCAGGCGGCGATAGGCCTTGGATAGTGCTTGAGGAAGACGGAGTACTGCTCGGTTATGCCTATGCTTCAATTTGGAAGCCTCGAGCAGCCTACAATCGGTCCCGCGAGGTTACCGTCTATCTACATAGCGAAGCTACTGGGAATGGGCTCGGCAGGCGTTTATATCAACATCTTATTGATGAATTACGGAAGAAGCCGATACATAGTCTAATCGCAAGTATCGCCCTGCCCAATGCAAGTAGTATCGCATTGCATGAGGGCCTCGGATTCACAAAAGCGGGTCAGTTTTCTGAGGTTGGATACAAATTTGGTGAATTCGTAGATGTGGGCTATTGGCAGTTAATATTATGAAACCACTTATTATTCAGTTCAGAAAATTAAGATCACTCATGCTGATTACTCTCTGTCTGGTGTTATTTTCCTGCGTGGGTGCCATTGTTGGTGTAGCGGTTGATACGACGATCGAGGTGGTAAAAGTGCCATTCAAAGTTGCTGGCGCTGTTGTCGATCTAGCGGTGCCTGACGACGATGAGTAGGGTAGAGAAAGCAGAGAAGATACAATGAGTTTGAATCCCGAAGAGTATGAAATCGATTCTAACTACCGTCATTGGGAAGGTGATAAGGCCGAGGATTATATCGGTCCATTCTTCTTTACTATGGATGGAGAGAACACCCGAACCGCATTTCGAGTGCAGGAGCATCATTGCAACGCACACGATACGTTGCATGGCGGTGTGTTGATGGCATTGGCAGACTACACGCTCTGCCTCTGTGCAAACGGTGGTGAAACTGAGAGTGTCGTTACCATAAGTTGCAACAGCGAATTCATTGCGCCAGCCCACCGAGGAGATCTAGTTGAGGGCAGGGGAGAGCTAACTCGGCGCGGAGGCTCGATGGTATTCTCTCGCTGCCAACTCTTTGTCGGTGAGACGGTGGTGCTAACTAGCAGTGCCGTGATTAAGCGACTCCGAAAGAAGTAAGCCCTAATAGCTATTTATTATTTCCAATTACTGCCTTGCCTAGCTGTACAGGGGATTCGGCTATAAACTCGGGTTTCTCAGCAGCCAATTCATCTTCACTGCCATAACCCCAAAGAACGCCGGCAGAACGCAGACCCACTTTATGGGCAGACGTCAGGTCGATATAGCGATCGCCGATCATCAGTGAACTATCTAGGACAATTTTTGTATCCAATAGTTCTTGCAGCTGATCCGATTTGGCGGTTCCATACGCGCCACTACCACTCACGAACCGAAAGTATTTATCGAGTTCAAATTTTTCCAATACTTTGATGGCATATTTTTCGAACTTGGAGGTGCAGACCCCCATTCGAAAACCCTGTTCTTGTAAGGTATCCAAGAGGTCGTAGATACCCTCATAGACGACGTTCTCTGCGTAACCCAACTCTCCATAGCGTTCCCTGTAAGTGGCTATCAATTCTTTGATGTGAGCCTCGTCCTTGCTGCCGGATAGATCGCTCAACGCGATCTCCAGAGGCGGGCCGATATAGGGCTTGATCTCTTGCTCGGACCTCGGCTGATGGTCGTGGCTGCTGAGCGCATAGTTCATGCAGCGTACGATGCCGGTAAGTGGGTCCGTTAAGGTTCCGTCTAAATCGAATATCAAGCTGTGGTAAGACATTGCTAGTCCTGCAGGCTATAAACCTTTTCTGCTGTGCCATAGAACATGGCTTGTTTCTGTTCTTCGCTAAAATCGGCAACCATTTTCTTGTAGGCATTAAACAAGACATGATAGTTAATTGATAGTCGATCGACGGGGAAGTTACTCTCAAACATGCAGCGCTCGGGGCCGAAACATTCGATGGCATGCATGTAGTACTTCTGCTGCTCCTTAATGAATTCATCGGAGCTTGGTGGCCTGCTTCGCAAATGCCAGCCGAATCCATTGTCGGGCATTGCTAGCCCACCTAGCTTCGCATAAACATTCGGACATTTTGCAATCTCGCGGATTTCCTGCTTCCATTCCTGAAAGATCTCATCTCTGCAATGCGTGTAGATGCCGACACCAAGTGGTGTGCCGAAATGGTCGAGGACCATCGTGCATTCTGGCACCGCGCGCGCGAGGTCTAAGAAGTCCAGGTTCTGATGATGATAGTGCCAGGTATCATAGGTTAGGCCTTGTTCCGCGATGATTCGAAGACCTTTGCGGAATGTCTCCTTGCCATGTAGGTAGGGCGGCGCAGAGCTTACGATAAGTAGGTCTTCCGGTCGTTTGTCGCGTGCGGCAGAGTGGCGAATGCCACGCAGCAGGCCATTGCTCGCGGCGCGATGTTGCTCTAGCGCCTCCAGCAATTTCTCTTCCGATTCTCCAGCCAGGGTAAGATCGCTGTGTGCTACGATGCCGGCGATGTAGGCTTTATTCGAACTGTTAGCTCGGCTCTCCGAGGCTAGCGCCGCAATTGTTTCCGTTTCTCCTACACTTCTCAGGTGCTGTTCTCCCTCGCGGCGATAGAACGCCCGGCATTCCATGAAGACCGTCTTCACAATGTTATGACCCGAACCCGTGTCGCTCCATAGCTCAGGTAATAGGTAGTCGCGATTGAAGCGCTTCTTCCAGAGATGATGATGGGGGTCGATGATTGCTCGGTCTGGGTCGAGAATTTCTTCCTCTACTTGAGCCAGCCATGGGTCGGAACCGGGTTCTAATTCAGACATAATCTTTCCTGTTGATGCTCATGCAAAGCTCAAGCACTCACGTTAGCATCACGTTGTATTTATGGGAATAGCGGTAGGAGTTTGCGGCCTTAGTGTTGCCTTACAATTGCCATGGTGTAGTATGCTTAAGCGTAAGAAAAATAGGTTGATACATATCAGGCCGGTCTGGATCAGATTCGCTTTTGAGCTATCAACAGTTTGTAGAATAATTGGAGTTGTATATGGATTTGACCGCTTATGTGATCCTCGGGTATTTGCTGTTCTTCATCGCGGTGGGGATTTATATTAGCAGCAGTAATAGAAGCTCTACCGACTGGGCGATCGGCGGCGGCACGCTGGGCGTAGGCATGCTCGCAGCCGGTATTGCTGGAACTCGCATCGGTGGTGCGGGCACCTACGGTGTCGCGGGCGATGTTATTACTGAGGGCATCGGCCATCTCTGGTACGGAGTCAATTCCTTCGCGGCGCTGTTTCTGGTTGGTCTGTTCTTCGCTATACCTTATCGCAAGTTGAAGCTCACCAGTGTGGGTGAGGTGTTCGATAGGCGCTTCGGCTCGCGCCGTTGTCAGTCTCTGACCAGTCTCTGTGTGCAAGCCGAATATCTCGTTATTAATATTATTGAGCCTTACGTAATAGCGACTATCGTCAGCGGCGTGACGGGATGGCCATTCGGGCTCTGTATCATCATCGGTGCAGTAGTGATTGTGTTGTTCACCGTCACCGGTGGCTTAAAAGGCACGGCGATAACTAATATTGTGCACTGCACGGTCATCATCTTCGGCTTGTCTGCGGTCGGCTATATAGCGATGCAGAATCTAGGGGGTTGGGAGTCAGTGGTCGCGCAATCGGAAATCAGGCTACTTGAGGCGGGCAAAGATATCCCGTCATGGTGGAGCTTTACCGGGATCGGTTGGGCAACAATTATCGCGCTGTTTATTTCTGCCACGATTCACACACCGGCCGCCTCGATTTATGCGAACTATGCGAGCTCGGCGGCGAAACAGGAATATCTTATCCCAGGCTTTTTTCTGGCGGGAGTAATCGCCGCGCTGATGCCGATGGTTGCAGGATTTATCGGTATCTTAACCATGGTGAGTTATGGCTCAGAATCTGGATTGTCTGGCTATTTAAACATTGCACAACTCGCGATGGATACCGGGCCGCTACTCGGCGGCATCGCCTTGGCTGCCGTGTTGGCCGCCGTAATCTCTTCCGGTGCACCAATCCTCTTGGCTAGTGCAACGATGTTGGTTAGTGATTGGATTCCGGGCTCGAAGAATTTCTCCAGCGATAAGAAGTTGCGCCTGTATAAGCTGGTGACAGTGATCTATGGCTCTACAGCGGCATTCTGTGCCTGGTATTTTAACTTCGGCTCGGTGCTGCAATTTCTACTACTGGGATTTGCGATGGTAGTACCGCCCGCTATTGCAGTGACGTATGTGTTTTACTGGAAGAAGACCACCGAGAAGGCTGCGTTCTGGGGAATGTTAATAGGATTTGTAAGCGGCTTGCTCATGTGGCTGCTCAACAACTGGTACTCGGGTGCGGAGAATGCCGATGTAGGTGGATTTGCGCAGACTTGGTATGAGTTCTGTCAGTATCTTGGCGAATGGCGCGACCCATCATTCCTAACGTTATTGCTGCCGGTCTTCACAATTCCTCTAATCACGCTGATGTTTCCCGCAGAGGATAGCGATGCAGACACAGAAATGTCTGCCACGTTTTATAAGAGCTTGGGAAGGATTCAACGCAATCTTAACTGGGCTTAGCTAGTTCTATGCACGGGCATTGAAAACCTCAGGGGATTTCGGATGACGAGAGCTAGAATTTAGCTCTCGTCACAGATTGTTCTCTATCTTTGTATTTCGCCATTGGCCTGGATAAGGAAGGGGCCGGGTGTCTCATAACTCTTCTCTAACAAAGTGCAAAGCTCCTCGGCAGTATCGGCAGTAGCACCTGGTACTCCGAAGCCCCTCGCCATATCGACCCAATTAAGCGCAGGGTTGCCGATATCGAACAGGCTCGCGGCTATGTCGCCAACTTCAGTGACACCCAGTCGTGCATATTCCACATTGAGAATATTGTATGAACGGTTCGCGAAAATAACCGTTGTGACATTCAGGCCTTCTCTCGCCTGAGTCCAGAAACTCTGATTTGTGTAGGCTGCACCGCCGTCGCCAAGCATGGCCAGCACTTGTCGGTCTGGACAGGCTAGGGCTGCACCGGTGGCACAGGGTCCGCCCTGACCAATGGCACCGCCGGTAAGACTAAGCCAGGTATTCGGCGCAGAGTTTTGGCAGTACGGATAGGCTGCATTTCCGCCCCCGGAATCAGTTGCGACGATTACATTCTCAGGCATCGTTGCTGCTACAGATTGAATGATAGATTTCGTGTCGAGCTCACCGCTGGGCTTGCCCATTTCAACCTTCTCGAAATTCTTAATAGCTTCATTTTCCGCACCGAGTCGCGCGGTCAAACGTTGCAGTGCATCGATGGCATCTTCTTCTATGTACGCCAGACGGCTAACCTTGCAGCCTTTCGGAACGAGTTGTCCCGGTTTACCCTGATAGGCGAAGAAGCTCACGGGAACCTGACCGCCAACTATGATGAGGTTTTCAACGCCATCTAGGGTCTGCAGAACCTGTTCGGGGAAGTACGGTAGACGCTCTACAGCTACCGCTCCAGGGCCGCCATCAACGCGCCCAGGAAAGGTGCCGGTCATCAATCGACAGCCAGTCTTACTGGCTATCTTGCTAGCGGCAGCGAGAGCGGCTGGATCGGTAGCATGGTGCTCTAGAAGCATCATACTGCGACCACCTTTCTCTAGAAGCGGCGCTATCTTTTCGATCGCTTGTTCATCTATTTTGCTGCGCTGCGGAAGTGCATTCGGCATCACCGGCCCCGAGCTCTCACCCCAGGCGGCATCCGCACCCATAATGAGGGTGGCGATCTGGCCATTAGAACCTGTGCTCTGGCGCAGGGTGGCTGTGTACGCGTCCGCGCCGTCGCGAGCCAGAGTTTCATTGGTACTACAAGACTTGATCCAGGAAGAATAATTCTTCGCAAGTGTTTCAATATCTGAAGTAAGTGGTGCGTCGAAGCCAACATGGTAGTTCGGATGGTTTCCGACGATATTGATCATGGGTGAATTCGCGCGGCGTGCATTGTGCAGGTTTGCTATGCCGTTCGCTAAGCCGGGCCCTAAGTGCAGTAGTGTGGCTGCGGGCTTGCCTGTCATGCGCGCGTAGCCATCGGCGGCGCCTGTGCACACGCCTTCGAAAAGCGCGAGTACCGATTTCATTTGTGGAACGCTGTCGAGGGCCTGAACTAGATGCATCTCGGAGGTGCCGGGATTTGCTAGGCAAAGCTCGACTCCGCAGTCTGCCAATGTTTCAATTAGTGCGGTTGCTCCATTCATGTTGTGGCTCTCCTTCGATCCAAAATAAACTGCGAACTTGTTCGCGGAAAAGCTGGCTATCATAACACCAAAGCCTAACCTCGTAAGGTTGAGATCAGTAGGCGTCAGAGGAATTCTAAATTGGCTATTAGCATTGAGCAGCGCGAATATGTTGCGCACATCGTTGACCTTCTGCAATTTATTGGACCAGTGGAATCGAAGTCCATGTTTGGTGGATTTGGCGTGTTCCTCGAGGGCTTAATGTTCGGTCTTGTTGCCGACAATGAGCTCTATCTAAAAGTCGATACGGAAAATCTGCAGGACTACGAGGATCTGGGTTTGCAAGCCTTCAGCTTCGAGAAGAACGGCAAGGAGTTCAAGATGAGTTACTACCAAGCACCTGAAGAAGCAATGGAAGATGCGGAGCTCTTGAGCACTTGGGCATCCAACGCCTACGGTGCGGCTATGCGCGCCGCTGCAAAGAAAGGCGGTAAGCGAAAGAAGCGTAAATAGCTTCGCAGCCATGACCCGCAGCTGCGCACCGCCACAGCGCGCTGGCGACGTCGGGCAATAGCTGCTGATGGCCAATTAGTTTACACTCTGCGATTCGTAAATTGCTTGTCTAGGGGGCATGCCATGAAATCTCATCTTCTTACTCTCAGTGCAGTGACCGCTGCTGTCTTGGGTCTTTGCGTGACATCAGTGCAGGCGCAGGATAGCGACTATGTCGTACCGCGAACCGAATATGGCCAGCCTGATCTAAACGGCGTGTGGAATTTTAGCTCCTTTGTTCCCATGCAGCGTCCTGCTCAATTTGCTGACAAAGAATTTCTGACACCAGAAGACATCGCCGCGATTGCCAGCCAGACCGAGGCGGGTCTGCAAGCGCTGAACAACATCGGTGTCGGTGGCTATAACACGTTCTGGGTTGAGAACGCAGGAAGGGGTGATAACACTCGCACCTCACTTATTACCTATCCTCCCAATGGTCGGGTACCGGAAACAGTTGAGGGCGTGTCAGTTCAGATCGGGGGGCTCGGGCCGGACGAACCTGGCACGCGACCAGTGCGCATGGCTGTGGGCGGTATTGCGAAAGATGGCCCAGAAGACAGGGGCACGTCCGAGCGATGTATCGTTGGCTTTAACTCAGGACCGCCTTTCACACCGAACTTGTACAACAATAATGTACAGTTGATTCTGGGTAAGGATACTGCCGTGATCATGACCGAGATGATTCACGATGCGCGTATCGTACCACTAGACGGCCGCGATCATATTGACGACAGTATTCGCCAATGGTCTGGTGACTCACGCGGTTATTGGGAAGGCGATACCTTGGTTGTCGAGACTAGAAACTTCAACGATCTGACCCAGAGCTTCAGTGTCTTCGGTAGTTCCATCGATAAGGTTCTTACGGAGAAGTTTACTCGTGTCGATGAATTCACAGTTAACTATGAGTTTACAGTCGATGATCCGAGTACATTCAAAGACAAGATTACGGCTGTGGTGCCGATGTCGAAGCTTGATGGTTTGATGTACGAGTATGCCTGCCATGAGGGTAACTACGGCATGGTCAATATACTTCGGGGTGAGCGCATGGCAGAACAGCGTGCCAGAGAGAATGGCCAATAGTCAGCGAGTGAGGAAGCGAGCCTAGGTTCGCTTCCTCTAATAGTTCAGGTACTAGTACTAATAGTTCAGTTAAGTTTTACGATTCCATTGGATCCAACGAAATCATATGTGATTTCGAATAGCGACCTCTGGATCCAGCGAGATCATATGTGCTTTCGCATAGCGATCGCCGCATACCGAATCTCCACTAAAACTCTCTCCCACTCTAGCTAGCTCCTCGCTACTAATCGACAACTCTGCCGCCCGCGCGTTCTCCTCGACATATTTTACGTGCTTGGTGCCGGGAATCGGCACGAAGTTAGGATCTTGTGCAAGCACCCAAGCTAGGGCGAGCTGTGCCATAGTGCAAGAATTCGAGGCAGCGATCTCCCGCAGATCGGCTAACTGTTTAAGATTTTTCTCGAAATTATTACCAAGGAACCTTGGCATCGTCTGTCTCATATCGTCATCGCCTAGGGCAGTCATGTCAGTGATTACGCCGGCAAGAAACGCCCTCCCAAGCGGGCTAAAGGGCACGAAGCCTATCCCCAATTCCCTGCAGCAATCGAATACCTTAATCTCGGGTTCGCGGCTCCAGAGAGAATATTCCGATTGCACCGCGCAGATCGGGTGTTCGCTGTGAGCCTTCCTTATTGTCGTGGATGAACACTCAGAGAGGCCTATATAGCGAATCTTGCCGGCGTTCACACAGTCGGCGAGCGCACCTACACTTTCTTCGATTGGGACAGTGAAATCGCGGCGATGCAGATAATACAAATCGATGACATCGGTATTCAGTCGGCGAAGGCTTTCCTCGCAGGTCTTCTTTATGTTCTCAGGGGTGCAATCGACGGCTCGCTTTCCGCCTCTATCTTTGATCCCGCACTTACTGGCAAGAATGAACTCATTGCGACGGGCAGGCAGAACCTCGCCAAGCAGGGCCTCATTGTGGCCGAGGCCGTACAGGCTGGCGGTGTCCAGGAAGGTATAGCCGATATCCAGCGCCCGGTCAAGTGTTCGCGGCAGGGTTTTTCTGATTGACCGGGGGTATTTCAGCGATGTCGCACGCGTGCCGATCACGCGACCATAAACAGCGCGGCTTGAAGCCAGATTGGCCTTGGCCTGAGCGAGAGTTGAGATTGAACCCGCACGTCGGGCCTGAGACTGGGCAACATCGGTGCGGGTTACTTCACCTACTCTGAAACGGGCCTTTTCCGC
>NVUL01000006.1 GCA_002401885.1 SAR86 cluster bacterium | reverse complement strand
TCTATGTCTTTATGAAATGTGACCTGATCCGATTGGGCATTTGCCAAAGTTGGCAAAGACAAGACAGATAGTACTGCTAAAGCCTGCGATAATTTCACTATTGCGTCAAATACCGAACGATTGGTTGTATATGGCACCAGCGGACCCTCCATTAAAATTGTTATTCTGCCTGCCGTAGCTGAAGCGGTGAGCAAATTTCATATTGTTGTAAGCAGCGTTGGAGAACTACTAATATAACAGTGGAATTGAACCAAAATTAGCCGGGACTGTCTTGTGAATTCTGAACTATTCTTGGCGAATTTTGGAATATGGTACCTATCCGAGACAAAAGTCTATTCAAGATAGCTATATTTTCGCTATTTTTACACGTTTCGCCACTTTTAGCGTATTTAATGTTGCTTTTCGGTGCTATTTCCTGATCATGCCTTTTATCTCATCAATGTCTCAGGTCAACGGCAATGGCATCGTTAGGAGGCCCATCTCACTCGATGCGTCAGAACTTCGCACTAACGCGCGACCTCAATATTGATTATATCGCAAAGAATGCTGATGCATTCCGGAATTCGGGGAAGTAATTCGAGTAGCGGACAACATCAACACAAACTTGGTTGATGTATTAGACCTGACCGCTACTTACAACATCGACTATGGTAACTGGGGGAATTTCAGCGCTGCTTTGAACGCGACCTACTACCTGACGTATGACTATGCTGGCCTAGACGGCAATGTAGTCGATGCTCTCGGCCGTAGAAATGCTGATACAGCGCTTTCTCCACCCTTGCCTGAACTTGTGACCACATTACGTTTTGGTTGGCTGAAAGGCGATCACGCTGCAACTTTCCTGGCTAAGTACACTGACGAAATTACCTTTGACGGTACTTTCTCAAGTGCATTCACTCCGCGTCAGGTGATTCCAGAGTCCTATATCGCAAACGCGAGCTACACTTACTTTTTCGATGACCTGTTCGACAGCTCAGGAAACGTAACGATTGGTGTGAACAATTTGTTCGACTGGGAACCAAGACGCCTGCCTGTACAAGTTGGCTTCGAAAACCGTCGTATGACAACTTCGGCAGAATGTTCTCCATCTCTCTAGACATAGAGCTCTAGCCAAGACTTATGCTTCGGCCTAAGTGCCGACTAATAAGTTGACCACCTAACGGCTGGGATAGAAATTCTATCCCAGCCGTTTTTAGTTTTAGCGTAGACGTAGCTTTGATATTCAATATTCTTACTAAGGACGCTTGTCAGGACTACCTAGAGCACTTGAGAGCTGCAAGCTAGTTGCAATGCATGCCCCACTAATCTATCTTCATTCCGAATGAATCAATTTCCTGAACTAGTAGCGATCCTCGCCTGCTTCCAGCTAATATTTATTGGCGCCTTTTTCTTTGTTCACAATCAAGGGACGCTTGCGCGACTAATATCTCTGTATTGCTTCTGTCTTTGCACCTACACACTAGCGGGAATCCCCTACTTCTCGAACAATCTACTTTCATTCTTCATACTGTTTAGACTCGCGACGCTAGCACCCTTCATTCTCTGGGTCATTGCGTTCACGCTTTTCGTCGATAACGGGAAGGTTCACCCAGGCGCATGGCTGGCAATGGTCTTCTTCGAACTTACACGAGGAGTCGGAATAGGCATTTTTTATCTGAACCCAGAGACCATTAACGACGTGAGTTTTGTCGTAGTACAGATAATCCCACAGTTGATCATGCTTGTGTTTGCGGCACACACACTATATCTAGCGTATCAAGGATACTCCGCCGATTTATTAGAACAACGCAGGCGTCTTCGGCTTACCTTCATACTTCTCATGGGCATCTTGTTAGTCGTCATCGTCGGTTCTGACTTCATCAATTTGTTCAGTCGGTTTATTCTAGAACCGAACCAAAACCTAATACCCGATGTGCCAAACTACCTAGTATCACTCTATATATTGGTGATGACATTTCTATTCTGTCAGCGCATATTTAAATTGAGCGAAGAAGCCACCTCGCTCATCTCAACCGCAGGCAGCGCAAAGGACAGAACGACTAAAAATAGCAATACACAGACTAATGTCGATCCGGCTTTGCTCGAAAAGATTAAACAGAGGATGGAAGGAGGAAAGCTCTACGCTCGCACCGGCCTTACTATTGCCAACCTAGCGGAGAGTCTGTCAATTCAGGAATACAGATTACGACGGATAATCAATCAGGAGCTGAAGTTTAGAAACTTCAATCAATTCCTGAATAATTATCGAATCGAGGATGCTTGTACTCGATTACGTGAGACCAGTACGCCAATATCTACGATAGCCCTAGACATTGGATATGCCTCATTGTCTGTCTTTAATAAGGCATTCAAGGAACGTTATAGAGTGACACCTTCGGAATTTCGCAGCAGCGAGAATTCAACTAATTAGTCGACCCTGAAAAATGCATCTCGATATGGATATCAATCACTTAATCAGAGACTCCTTAGCTTCATATGTAGCTAAAATTTCGACCAGAGGATTGCAGTATCATGCATTTTTCTGGCCGACTAAGTTGCACAGGGATGTGCGACCATTGCCCGTTAAGGGCAATGCGACGGCCAAGAGTAAGTGAAATAACACTATGCGCCAGCTTTTGGTGCACAACAGTCTGAAAAGTCATGGATGATTTTTCAGTATCGACTAATTAAGTCTCAAGCTACGAAGCCATCCTCCGGAGATTACTAATAGAACAGAACGAAAAAGCCCGAGCTATGCCCGGGCTTTTGGTTAGAACTTCGAGAAGACTAAGCTACGTGTGCAGCTCTTTCCTCTTCGCTGATTTCCTTGATGCTCAGCTTGATACGGCCTCTAGCATCAGTGTCTAGAACCTTAACTAGAACGTCCTGACCCTCTTCCAGATGCTCGTTTACATTCTCTACACGCTCTTGCGAGATTTGAGAGATGTGAACCAAGCCATCCTTACCCGGCAAGATTGTAACGAATGCACCGAAGTCGACGATTCTCGCAACCTTACCGTTGTATATCTTGCCTACTTCGGCTTCTGCCGTAATGGCATTTACCATCTCGAGTGCAGCATCACGGGAGTCTGCGTCTTCGCCATAGATACGAACATTGCCATCGTCATCGATATCAACTGATGCGCCAGTCTCTTCAGTAATGCCGCGGATAACTGCACCGCCCTTACCGATAACGTCGCGAATCTTGTCTGTATCGATCTTGATCATCGCCATTGCAGGAGCATTCTCTGAAACAGATTCTCTAGCAGTTGAGATAACCTTGTTCATCTCGTCCAAGATATGATTTCTAGCTGTATGGGCCTGCTCGAGAGCTTGCTCCATGATTTCTTCGGTGATGCCCTGGATCTTAATATCCATCTGCAGTGCAGTAATACCCGCGGCTGTACCAGCAACTTTGAAGTCCATGTCCCCGAGGTGATCTTCATCGCCAAGGATATCTGTTAGGACTGCGAAGCGATCGCCTTCCTTGATGAGGCCCATTGCGATACCGGCAACTGGAGCGGAGATAGGAACACCCGCGTCCATCATCGCTAGGCTGCTTCCGCAGACACTCGCCATAGAGCTTGAACCGTTAGATTCGGTGATTTCTGAAACCACTCGAATCGCGTAAGGAAATTCTTCTTCAGGAGGCATAACAGCAGTAACGCCGCGCCGAGCAAGACGACCGTGGCCAATCTCACGTCGCTTCGGACCGCTCATGAAACCAGTCTCACCTACTGAGTAGGGAGGGAAGTTATAGTGCAACATGAATGGATCTTTTCTCGAGCCCTGAAGGTCTTCGATAAGCTGCGAATCACGCAGCGCACCTAGTGTAGTTACAACCAAGGCCTGTGTTTCGCCGCGCGTGAACAAAGCAGAACCGTGAGCCTTAGGAAGAACTCCGGTTTCTACTTCGATTGCACGAACGGTTGTAGTATCTCGACCGTCGATACGCGGATTGCCGTCTAATACTCGGTTCCGAACAGTGCTTTTCTCCAGCTTCGCAAAAACATCCTTTACGTCGTCGGAACTAACACCTGACTCTTCGTTGGCTAGTTGCTCAACAGCCTGCGTCTTCAAGGCTCCAAGAGCATCCTGACGAGCCATCTTGTCAGAAATTTGATAAGCCTCGGTAACACCAGCTCCAACTTGAGCTGCAACGGCGGCAGTTAACTCTTCATTGACCGCTTCAGGCTGCCAATCCCATGCTGGCTTACCAATTTCGGCCTTCAGCTCTGCGATCGCGTCAACCACAACCTGCATCTCTTGATGAGCATACAGAACCGCGCCTAGCATTTGATCTTCGCTTAGCTCTTTCGCTTCAGACTCAACCATTAGAACCGCCGACTTTGTGCCTGCCACGACCATGTCGAGTTGCGACGTTTCTAGCTGGGTATTGGTAGGATTGAGCATGTAGCCAGTTTCAGCATCATAGCCGACACGGGCTGCACCGATAGGCTCAGCAAAAGGAATGCCCGAAATAGACAAGGCCGCTGAGGCGCCTATCAAACCTGCAATATCTGCTTGTACGTCTTTTTCAGCAGAAACTACCGTACAAATTACCTGCACCTCGTTCATGAAGCCCTTCGGGAACAGAGGGCGAATCGGGCGATCGATAAGACGCGATGTTAAGGTCTCATTCTCAGTTGGTCTGCCTTCGCGCTTGAAGAACCCTCCAGGAATTTTTCCTACAGCGTAGGTTTTTTCCTGATAATTAACCGTCAATGGGAAAAAAGCTGCGTCAGACTTCGCTTTCTTTCGACCCACTACGGTCGCAAGTACCTGCGTATTTCCAATGCTTACGACAACAGAACCAGTTGCCTGTCTCGCTACCTTACCGGTTTCCAAAGTAACCGTCTGGCCACCAAATTGAAACGTCTTGCTTACTGGGTTAAACATAATATTTTCCTAATTATTTAATTAGGCGCAGAGCCAACTCATCAGGCCCTGCGCAATTCATTTCCGATTGATTGTTATCTACGTAAGCCAAGTCGCTTGATCAAAGTCGCATAACGTTCTAGGTTTTTGCGCTTCAAGTAGTCAAGCAATTTTCTGCGGCTGTTCACCATTCGGATCAGTCCACGGCGGGAGTGATGATCGTGAATGTGTTCTTTGAAGTGCGACTGCAGTTCATTGATGTTTGCTGTCAGCAAAGCCACCTGCACTTCGGGTGAACCTGTATCACCTTCGCTCTGCGCGTAGTCTTTGATGATCGTGTCTTTCTGTTCAGCTGATAAAGCCATTTTCTATCTCCTAATATGCAATTAATAAAGTCGCTGTAAATAGCGCGACTACAACTTCCGTTTAATTTCAGAATAACCACGCATATTAGTAGTTACCTGATGCCTTCCCTGTTGAATTCTTTACTTATTGCTATCAATCATCGCAAATTCTTGGAAACTATTGCGAGACGATCAATCTTCTCGGAGCAACCTTGCCATCGTCATCGATACAACCGATGCCAATAAATTGCCCCTCCTCGTACAATCTTACCAATCCCTCTTCTGGCAAGTGTCTAACCAAAACTGGCTGGCCATTCTTAATAAAGCTAGCCGTGATGCTCGGTAGCACAACTTCTGGTAGGTCCACTATGGCCTTGTCCATCGGAATGAGATGCTCATCAATGGCACTCAAGCCACCACTTTCACACTCATCGATCAACGCCTGCGTTGTTACACAGTCCGCCTCTGTGAATACACCTGCCTGTGTTCGTCGCAAGGCAATGATGTGCGCCCCACATCCCAAGGCCTGACCGAGGTCATCGGCGATGGTTCTTATATAGGTACCCTTACTGCAGGCGATCTCCAGTTCCAATTCGTCGCCTTCGAAGGCAGTCGCCTCGATACTGTATACGGTGATCCGCCGAGCCTCGCGCTCTATAGTTTGTCCTTTCCGCGCCATCTTATACAGCGGGACTCCGTTTACTTTCAAGGCGGAGTACATGGGCGGCACTTGTTCAATCTCGCCCTTAAAACGTGTTAGCGCTTCTTCAACCTGCTGCTCTGAAATTTGAAAATCAGCACAACTTTCAAGTACGTTTCCTTCGCTGTCGCCACTATCAGTTCTAACGCCCAGCTTCAGTTTTGCTCGGTACTTCTTGTCCGAATTCAGCAAGTACTGAGATACTTTGGTCGCCTCACCTAAACACAGTGGCAACACTCCAGTCGCCAATGGATCCAGGCTGCCTGTATGTCCTGCTTTCTGGGCATCGTAAATTCTTTTTACTTCTTGCAGAGCTCTGTTTGAACTAATGCCTATGGCTTTGTCTAGTATGACGATGCCATCGATGCTTCTGCCTTTCTTGCGCTTAGCCAATCTGCATCCCCAACAACTCTAATGACAATAAACTCAAGAATGCGAATCTTGATCGGCTGCTAATGCGCTATCGATCAGGCTCGAAAGCTGCTGCCCACGTTCTATACTTCCGTCGTAATAAAACCGTAGTTTGGGCACCGAACGAGTGCTCAGCCGCTTGGCCAATAAGGATCGCAAAAACCCCGCGGCCTTATTCAATGCATCTACATTCTCTTTTATCTCTAGCTTGTCCAGATCGCCCGGTTCGGAAAGTGTCGATTGATTTATCTCTGAATCATCGGTCAGAGTATTCAATACCGTCACGAACACCTTGGCATGAGCCAAATCTCTGCTCACCTCAACGCCTGTAACCGAAACCATGCCAACCCGAGGATCGTTTACTTCCATTTGGATTAGCGACGCAAGTTCTCGCTGAATCTGATCAGCTACCCTTTGCACTCTTGGAGACATATCTGCCACGATTAGTTAGGCCTCATCACTTATTCTCAAAGACTCCTAGCTACTTCAGTTGTCTCGTATACTTCAATCTTGTCGCCGACTTTAACGTCAGTGTAGTTACGAACGCCGATGCCACACTCAATGCCGTTTCGAACTTCGTTGGCATCGTCCTTAAATCGTCTCAATGATTCAAGCTCGCCTTCATAGATCACCACGTTGTCGCGCAGGACACGTATCGGCTTGCTGCGATAAACAGTGCCTTCGATAACCATGCTTCCGGCGATCTGGCCAAATTTCGGCGAGTTGAAGACATCGCGAACTTCGGCCACGCCAACAATCTCTTCGCGAATCTCCGGCGAGAGCATGCCACCCATGATCGCTTTAACGTCATCGATCACATCGTAAATAACATTGTAATAACGCAGCTGCAGGCCTTCGTTTTCAATAATGTCGCGCGACGACTTATCGGCTCGCACATTGAAGCCAATGATCATTGCCTTC
The DNA here is from genome assembly GCA_002401885.1 of SAR86 cluster bacterium. Lineage (GTDB taxonomy): Bacteria > Pseudomonadota > Gammaproteobacteria > Pseudomonadales > Pseudohongiellaceae > UBA9145. Next base: position 53,430 of record NVUL01000006.1, on the reverse strand, counting down.
GATGTGGCTGCCAGATGCGCATCGGTCTCCGAAATTCCACCGACACCTGATGCGACGATGTTGACTTCAACCTCTTCAGTATTGAGCTTCTGCAACGAACCCGCGATCGCCTCAAGCGAGCCGCGAACATCGGTCTTGAGGATGATATTGAAGACACTAAGGTTTTCTTTGCCAATGCCGGCGAACATGTTCTCAACTAAGTTCGACTGCTGCGATGCCTGCAATGAATCCTTGTGGCGCGTACGTCTGAATTCCGCGATCTCTCGGGCCTTCTTCTCATCCGCTACTACAACAAATTCATCACCTGCTTCCGGCACACCATTGAGACCAAGAATCTCAACAGGAATGGAAGGACCCGCAGATTTAATATTCTTGCCTGACTCGTCAATGAGAGCACGGACACGGCCATATTCATGGCCGGCCAATACAGTGTCGCCTGTTTTTAGCGTACCGTTCTGTACTAAAACCGAGGCGACTGGCCCGCGTCCTTTGTCTAACCTGGACTCAATTACTACACCCTGACCAGGAACATCGGAATAGGCCGTTAACTCCAAAAGCTCGGCCTGTAGAATGATGGCTTCTAGCAACTGCTCGACACCCTGACCGGTAATGGCCGATACTTCTATGAATTGAGTCTCGCCACCCCAATCCTCTGGAATAACTTCCATCGCAGCTAATTCGTTCTTAACGCGATCTACATCGACGCCTTCTTTGTCCATCTTGTTAACTGCTACTACTAACGCCACACCTGCAGCCTTCGCGTGCTGCACAGCCTCTTCGGTTTGTGGCTTAACACCATCGTCAGCCGCGACCACTAGGACAATTACGTCCGTTGCCTTCGCTCCGCGAGAACGCATTGCGGTAAACGCCGCGTGACCCGGTGTATCTAGAAAACTAACCATGCCGTGATCGGTATTCACGTGATAAGCACCAATGTGCTGCGTGATGCCACCGGCCTCATGTGAGGCGACTGTAGACTTCCGTATATAGTCCAAGAGTGAAGTCTTACCGTGATCAACGTGGCCCATTACTGTAACTACCGGCGCACGAGTGATCTCTACTTTTCCCGTATCCGCCGTAATCGATTCTGCCAACTGCTCTTCGATCGCATCTTCCGATACGAATTTTGGAGTATGGCCCAACTCTTCGATCAGTAATGACGCTGTATCTTGATCTAGAACCTGATTGATCGTTGCCATGACACCCATGTTGAATAAGGTTTTGACTAGCCCCGCTGTCTTTACCGACATCTGCTGTGCTAGGTCCGGCAATGTGTTGATTTCGCCAATCTTGATTTCACGCTTGATGAATTCTTTTGGCTTCTCGAAGGCGTGCTGAGTAGCAGAGAGGCGCCCCTTACTTTTCCTGCCGCCGCCTCTTCGACCACGCCCGCCCATGTCATCTACATCGCCGCCTTCTAGAACGAAGTCGTCATTAACATGAATATTTTTGGCCTGTCGCTTGGCGGGCTTACCTTTATTCTTTAGATGAGCTTTTTTCTTCGCGTCAGGATCATCTGAATCTTTCTTGCCCTGTCCCTTGCGCTTCGCGCCTGGCTTGTCGTCTCTAGCTGTGGCTGCTTGTTCGGCTGGCACATCTGGAACAGCTTTATCCTTGGCAGGAGGCTCATCACTCGCCTTGTCTGGTGCTTCTGTTGTTGCTGTCTCTGCAGATTCCGCGCTGGCAGTATCCGTCGCTTCAACATTACCATCTACTACGGCGTCTTCTGTGCTCTCTGCGGCAGCTACTACTGCTTCATCCTCTAATTCTTCTGGTACATCTTCGGCGACAGCACTACGTTTAACATAGGTGCGCTTCTTGCGAACCTCGACGTTAACAGTCTTGCCTCTGCCATGCGTGGATGCCGCCTTGAGCGTGCCAAGCGTCTTCCGCTTAAGTGTAATTTTCTTAGGCGCAGAGATGCTGGCCTCAGAGTCTCCGTGGCTACGGCGCAGAAACTGCAATAAAGTGTTTTTGTCGTCGTTCGAAATCGAATCGTCAGCTTTAGTGTGCGACAGGCCTGCCTCTTTTATCTGAGACAGCAGCTTGTCCACCGAGACTCCGACAACTTTGGCGAGTTCACTTATTTTTGCATCTGCCATTCAACTACTCCCATTCAACAATAACAGAATCTCTGTTACTCAAACCATGGCGCGCGCGCGGTCATAATTAGTTTGCCTGCACGTTCTTCATCCAAGCCTTCGATGTCTATCAATTCATCGATAGACTGCTCTGCCAATTCTTCCATATTGAGAATTCCTTTCTTAGCGAGTTCCAATGCCAGCTTTCCATCCATGCCTTCCATATTCAGAAGATCGTCTGCGATATTCGCAGACGACAAATCTTCCTCAGAGGCGATAGCTAAAGTAAGCAATGCATCTTTAGCTCGATTCCTCAATTCATTCGCGATTTCTTCATCGAATCCATCGATAGCCAGTATCTCATCGAGAGGCACGTAGGCAATTTCTTCGAGTGAGGTAAAGCCTTCTTGCACCAGAACCTCTGCAGACTCTTCGTCGACATCGAGTTTTTCAACGAACATGTCGATGAAGCTACTCGCTTCCTGCTGCTGCTTCTCGGCTGCATCTTCTTCGCTCATCACGTTGATAGTCCAGCCAGTTAGCTCACTGGAGAGACGCACGTTCTGGCCGTTTCTGCCAATGGCTTGGGCAAGATTATCTTCTTCAACAGCGATGTCCATCGTGTTGCTGTCTTCATCAACAATGATCGAAGCTACTTCCGCAGGAGACATTGAATTGATGACTAACTGCGCTGGGTTGTCATCCCAAAGAATGATGTCGATGCGCTCATTCGCTAATTCATTTGAGACTACTTGCACGCGTGAACCACGCATACCAACGCAAGCGCCCACGGGGTCGATGCGACCGTCATTCGTACTCACCACGATCTTGGCTCTCGAACCAGGATCTCTCGCCGCCGCTTTGATTTCGATAATTTCTTCAGAAATTTCCGGCACTTCGATTTTAAACAGCTCGATCAACATGTCGGGAGAGGTGCGACTTAGGAATAGCTGCGGGCCGCGTTGCTCGGAACGAACATCAATTAGAAGGGCGCGCATTCGATCTCCCATGCGGAAGGTCTCTCTCGGAATCATTTGATCGCGAGATAGCAGCGCTTCGGCATTGCTGCCCAGGTCGATAATGATATTGTCACGGGTTACTTTCTTTACCGTTCCAGCAACTAGCTCGCCAATGCGGTCTTTATAATCGCCAATTATTATTTCTCTCTCAGCTTCGCGTACTTTCTGCACGATTACCTGCTTAGCAGTTTGTGCAGCGATCCGACCAAATTCCATATTGTCGATCTTTTCTTCGTAAGTATCTCCGACAGCGAGGCCTTTCGTCTTCTCTTGTGCTTGCTCGACAGTAAATTGAGACCCCTCTTCCAGGTACTCTTCGTCTTCAACCACCGTCCAAACTCGGAAGGATTCGTACTCGCCAGTCTCTCGATCTACTGCAACTCGGCAGTCAATCTCATCATGATCATTAAGCTTCTTCGTAGCTGTCGCTAACGCCGACTCAATCGCTTCAAAAATCACTTCACGCGAAACACCCTTCTCATTCGAGACGGCATCCGCAACCATTAAAATCTCTTTACTCATCATAATAATGTCACCTTACTCAAAGCTTAGATCTGGATATTAGTCCAGAGCATGGAGTAAAAATAATCTAGAAAACGATACTGGCTCTCTCAATATCAGAAAATTCCAAGTCATACTCAGAACCCTCAACCAACAAGCCAACAATGTCTCCTGAAACTTTTATTATTTGTCCTTTAAATTTACGCCTACCATCTAATGGTCGTCGTAACTTTAAATCCACTTCGCTGCCAACATATTGCAAATAGTGTTCAATTGAGAACAGTGGTCTATCCATACCCGGAGACGACACCTCCAGGGTATACTCTCCGGCAATTGGATCTTCGACATCTAATAGCGCACTTACCTGCCGACTAACTTTTTCGCAATCTTCGATCGTGACACCTTCTTCACGTTCGATATAAATCCTCAGCAGGGAATACTTACCCTGCTGAAGCAGTTCGACTCCCCACAGATCCAAACCTAACGCTTGAATCGTGGTGTCTATCAATTCTGTTACTAGAGTTACGCTACTGTTCACAGCACTTTTCACTCAGCATCTGGGACGTATCCCCTAGATACAAAAAATGGGCCAAAGGCCCACTCTAAAATCTTCTTCGCCGACTCAATCTGAGCAAGCGAGAAGCTTGGTGTTTGGTAGCCCGATCAGGACCGCCATACTGCAAATATTGGTAGCGGGGGCAGGATTTGAACCTACGACCTTCGGGTTATGAGCCCGACGAGCTGCCAGACTGCTCCACCCCGCAACAAATCTTAAACTCTGGCACCTGAGAAACCAATAAACCGCCTTCTCAGTAACTCCTTGTTTTTATTAGAAATAATCTCTGACAAAAATGCCACAGGCCTACTTCACAAGGGGAGCGAATTATAAGGACTAGTTGGGGCTAAGGTCAAGGTTTTACGCGGCTTTCGCGGGAATTGAGCAATTCCCGCGATCAAGGGTCAAAATCGACTTGAGGAGCCGGTTTTGAAGGTTTGGTGCCGAAGGCCGGACTTGAACCGGCACGACCAGAGGTCACTACCCCCTCAAGGTAGCGTGTCTACCAATTTCACCACTTCGGCTAATTCTATCAATGCTCCTAATTATCGCTGCCAGGCAGGCTTGGCACATCGTCCTCGTTGGAAGGTAGCGCAGGTGCCGCATCTAGCTGAGGCACATCCGAGACTATCGGAGCTGCCACTTCCTGCAGCAATGCTTCGTTTGCCAATGGCGAATTCACCGCTCCACCAAGGGTTGACTGATTCTTCGCAAATACAGCCAGTGATAGGCTAGTTATGAAGAATATTGTGGCGCCTACGGTCGTGGCTCGTACTAAGAAATTGCCACTGCCAGATGCGCCAAACACTGTCTGGGAAGCGCCTGCGCCGAAAGAGGCACCTGCGTCAGCACCCTTGCCTTGCTGCAAGAGAACTAGGCCTACTATCCCGATGGCTACTATTACATGAACTACAACTACTATGGTTTCCATGATTCTTAATCCGCGCTTTTACAAATGGATACAAATTCTTCGGCCTTTAGTGAGGCCCCACCTACCAGGCCACCATCTATGTCGGCCTGACTAAACAACTCTGCTGCATTAGCGGCTTTGACACTGCCACCGTATAAAATTCTTATGTCTTCCGCGATAGTCGCATTCGACTTCGCGATGTGTTCCCGCAGCACATGATGAATTTCCTGTGCCTGCTCTTTGCTTGCCGTCTTTCCTGTACCGATTGCCCATAGTGGCTCATAGGCTAAAACTGCGTATTGTAATGCCTCTATTCCCGCTGATTGGATCACTGCATTTAGCTGCGTCAGCACAACCTCGGCGCTGGTTCCGGCTTCTCGTTGCGACAATGACTCACCCACACACAGGATGGGAATCATTCCGCTAGCCTGAGTCGCCTTGAATTTGGCAGCAACTACCTGATCTGTTTCTGCAAAAAATTCACGCCGCTCGGAATGCCCTACTATAACGTAGTTAACTCCATATTCAGCCAGCATAGGCGCTGAAACCTCACCGGTAAAAGCACCTTCGGGTTCGGTAAATAAGTTCTGCGCGGCCAACTTCAAGTGGCTAGCGTCTTCGCTAGTGCATAGCTCAGCGGCGAAGCCTATGTGCAGAAGAGTCGGTCCAACTGCTATTTCGACCTTCTTAAGATCTGCAGTACTAGCGGCTACACTCTCTATCAACTGCCGTACCTGAGTACGGGAGCCATGCATCTTCCAATTTCCAACAACCAATTTCTGACGCATGCTTACAATTCCAGCAGGGCGAACAATTGAGCATTCTAGAACTGCCCGCCAAAACGGGCGCCAATACTAACTAAGATACAGAGGTCTTGCAACACGACAACGCAGTCTCAGGCTGCCGCTCCAACTTCTTTTTCAACGACTTCCGCCAGCTCTTCGGCTAGCTTAAGCACTTCGGCAGCATCCTCCCCCTCCACCATTACCCGCACAACGGGCTCTGTGCCGGAAGGTCGTAGCAGTACCCGGCCCTTAGAACCTAGCTTTGATTCCACATCGGCAACCGCCTTTTGCACTCTGTCGCTACCTGCTATATCTGCGGAATCCGTGATTCGCACATTCACCATGGATTGAGGGTATTTGTTCAATTTGCCGACTAATTCGGCTAGCGAACTCTGGCTGCTTGAAATTGCGGACAGAGCTTGCAGGGCTGAGACTATGCCATCGCCCGTCGTTGTCTTGTCCAAACAGATAATATGCCCCGACGATTCACCGCCAAGGCTCCAGCCGCGTTTGAGTAGCTCTCGCATCACGTAGCGATCTCCTACTGCGCTTCTGGCAAAAGCTATATCAAGGGAATCGAGCGCCTGCTCAAGCCCCAAATTACTCATCGATGTACCAACAACTCCACCGAAATCAATATTCTGACGACGCCTGTCGCGCGCAATGACATACAGTATCTCATCACCATCGACGACATTGCCAAGATGATCAACCATGACTACACGGTCACCATCACCATCGAATGCAATACCGATATCCGCTTCCTCTTGCAGCACAGTCTCGACCAACCTAGCAGGAGAAGTAGAACCGCTGTCCTCATTTATATTCAAACCGTCCGGGCTGACACCTATCGCCGTAACCGATGCACCGAGTTCTTCAAATACGCTAGGTGCAATGTGATAGGTAGACCCATGCGCACAATCGACTACGATCTTAAGCCCAGTAAATTTCAGATCTGTATCAATTCGGCTCTTACAGAATTCGATATACCTACCTGCCGCATCAGTAACACGAGAGGCCTTACCTAGCGACTGCGGGGATACAGTTGAGATGGATTTAGAGAGCTGCTCTTCGATAGCAAATTCAATATCATCGGGCAACTTACTGCCATCGCCTGCAAAGAATTTAATCCCATTGTCCTGAAAAGAGTTATGCGAGGCGCTTATGACAATGCCTGCCTGAGCGCGTAACGTCCGCGTCAAATAGGCAATCGCAGGGGTGGGCATGGGCCCAAGCAGATTGATGTCGACACCTGCGGCAGTCACTCCTGCCTCTAGCGCCGCTTCAAACATGTAGCCGGAAATACGCGTGTCTTTTCCGATGAGTATCTTATTTCGCGCCCCACCTTTCTTCGCAAACACGGTTCCTGCAGCCCATCCGAGCTTAAGCATGAAATCAGGGGTTATCGGTGAAGTACCGACGGCACCGCGTATACCGTCGGTACCGAAATATTGTTTTTCTCTCGTTGTCATATCGATTCTTACTCGGCGCTTGAATAAGCTGAGTTTACTCTAATTGCATCCATGGTGGCAGCAACATCGTGAGTGCGAACTATCTTTGCGCCCGAGGCTAGCGCGAAGGTCGTTGCCGCAACTGAGCCCGCTAGACGCTGATCAATAGCTCGTCCTGTTACATCGCCAATCATCGATTTGCGCGAGACGCCGATGAGTATTGGAATTTCCAACTCTGAAAAGCGAGCGAGTTTTTTCAGCAGGAGGTAGTTATGTTGAACCGTCTTGCCAAAACCAAAACCCGGATCGATCAACAGCCGACTACGCTCTATGCCCTGATCCAAACAGTGTTCGACTCGCATCCTGAGAAATTCGAAGACTTCCTCCACCACACTTTTATAACTAGATTGGGACGCATTTTCCTGCATGGTGCTCGGCTTGCCCTGCATGTGCATCAGGCAAACCGCCGCCTTACTCGCACTCATCGCTTCTATGGCGCCTGGAGTCGATAGCGCGCGAACATCGTTGATTAGTTCGGCTCCATTATTTATCGCCTCCCTCATCACAGTCGGCGAGCTCGTATCGGCTGAGATGCAAACATCTAGCCTTGCGCGAATCGCTTCAATAATGGGAATGACTCGATCCAGCTCCTCCTGCTCCGTTACCGCAACGGCGCCTGGGCGTGTTGACTCTCCGCCTACATCGATGAATGTGGCGCCATCGGCAACCATAGCCTCGGCACGGGATAGAGCCTTATCGATATCGAGCTGAAAAGAGTTGGTACCTAGTTTTTGCAACTCGGCACCATCGGAGAAGGAGTCAGGTGTAGCGTTTATTATGCCCATGCAAACAGGAGAGGACAGATCGATCTGCCGTTCTCCTGCTGTAAGGCTTTCAATCAAAACTAGAGTAGCTGTTGACGCTAATGTTCGCTGGCCGGGCCACCGATCGTACCAGACTTGTCGACATCTTCGCTCGATGCTTCGGTGGCACTTGAACCGCCACTGTCTGAATTGCTGGAATCAGTGTCCGACCAATCCGCTGGAGGCCTTGGCTTCTCGCCTTTCATGATGTCATCAATCATATCGGCATCGATAGTCTCGTATTCCATCAATGCGTCTTTCATCAAGTCCAACTGCTCCCTATGGTCCTCTAAAATCTTCTCAGCCCTGCCGTAGCATTCATCGATGATCTTGCGCACTTCCGCATCGATCGCTATTGCCGTAGCGCTGGAGAAGGTCTTCGATTGCGAAGCGGCCGAACGACCCAGAAATACCTCACCCTCATCTTCCGAGTAAAGCAGCGGGCCTAGCGCCTCCGACAAGCCCCACTTAGTGACCATATTGCGAGCCATCTCTGTCGCTCGCTGAATATCGTTGGAGGCACCGGTAGTCACCCCGTCCTTGCCAAGCGTAATCTCTTCTGCGATGCGACCGCCATAAAGGCTACAAATTTGGCTTAAAATAGTCTGTCGACTCAGGCTGTAGCGATCTTCCTCTGGCAGGAACATAGTAACGCCCAATGCGCGGCCACGCGGAATGATGCTGACCTTGTAGACAGGATCGTGGTCTGGCACCAATCTACCGACGATCGCATGACCCGACTCATGATAGGCCGTATTCGTTCTTTCCTTATCTGACATCACCATCGATTTGCGCTCTGCGCCCATCATGATCTTGTCTTTTGCTTTCTCGAACTCTTCCATTGTAACGAGACGCTTGCCTGATCTAGCAGAGAAGAGTGCAGCCTCGTTCACCAAATTGGCGAGATCCGCTCCGGAAAACCCTGGTGTGCCACGTGCAATTACACTGGCCTTAACGTTGTCATTAATGGGCACTTTACGCATATGCACTTTCAGAATTTGCTCTCGTCCACGAATGTCTGGCAAACCAACCACGACCTGGCGATCGAATCGACCTGGACGCAAAAGTGCCGGGTCTAATACATCAGGTCTGTTTGTTGCAGCCACAACGATCACGCCGTCGTTGACTTCAAAGCCATCCATTTCAACTAGTAACTGATTTAGCGTTTGCTCACGCTCATCATGGCCGCCGCCTAATCCAGCACCACGATGACGACCCACCGCATCGATCTCGTCTATGAAAATGATGCAAGGTGCCTGCTTCTTCGCCTGTTCGAACATGTCGCGCACGCGAGAAGCACCTACGCCCACAAACATCTCAACAAAGTCGGAACCTGAAATAGAGAAAAAAGGAACCTTGGCTTCACCAGCTATCGCTTTAGCCAACAAAGTTTTACCAGTACCCGGCTGACCCACCATCAAGATACCGCGGGGAATGCGGCCACCTAGTCGCTGGAATTTGTCTGGCTCACGCAGAAACTCTACTAGCTCTTGCACGTCCGCTTTCGCTTCGTCCACACCGGCTACATCCGCGAACGTTATCTTAATCTGATCTTCGCCTAAGAGCTTAGCCTTGCTCTTGCCAAAGGACATGGGGCCACCCTTACCTCCGGCACCTCCTCCTTGCATCTGTCTCATGAAGAAGAGGAATAGCGCGACGATAATCAATATTGGGAATATGGAGAGCAGCAAATCAATCCAGATGCTGCGCTGCTCCGGCTCGTTAGCCGTTACCTCAACATCATTCTCAAATAGATCATTCAGTAGTTGATCATCACCAATTAGCGGCATGACCGAACGAAACTGCGTGTTATCACTGCGCATACCGGTAATATTTATACCTGCGAGCTCGACCCGCTGAACTCGACCCGCGCGAACTTCCCGGATGAATTCGGAGTAATTAATGCTGTCCTCTCGAGGTTCCTGATTAATGTTCTGGAAGACCGTGAGCAGGACTCCCGCAATAATCATCCAAAGAATCAGGTTTTTTGCCATATCATTCAAGGGTTTATCCCCCAGTGGTTAGTGAAATATGTTGGTAGAGCGCCAGTTGGCGGTCTGCGAAGAGGACTCGTATTAAAGCCCAATTCTAATGAACGTAGAAAATATTGCACGTGAATTCAGTCTAAGTTCCGAAAACCAGCGGCCAATAGATAGATTTCACTCGATCTCGCCCTAGAAGCCTTAGGTTTCCTAACCTTCACACTGCTAAAGCTACTTTTAAGCGCTTTTTGCAAATCTTCGTAGCCTTCACCATGGAAAACCTTAACAAGGAAGCTCCCATCAGGCTTCAAGACAGTCCTGGCAAGGTCTAGAGCCAGTTCAGCTAGATACATTACCCGAGGGAGATCAATGTCTCTCATTCCACTCATATTGGGTGCCATGTCCGATATTACAAGGTCTGCCTGCTTGTCTTTGAGCAACGTTATTAGGCGCTCTAAGACCGCGTCTTCAGTGAAATCACCTTGTAAGAATTCGACTCCCGGCAGAGAGTCGATAGGCAGAATATCGCTGGCTATCACCTGCCCCTTCTCGCCTGCTAGATTGGCAGCTACCTGAGACCAGCCGCCTGGCGCGGCGCCGAGGTCGACTACCGTCATTCCCCGTCTGATCAGTTTGTCTTGCTCTTGGATCTCAAGCAACTTGAAGCTAGCCCTCGAACGATAGCCCTCTTCCTTCGCGCGACGCACATACACATCGTCGAAGTGCTCTTTTAGCCATTGCTTGCTGGTTTTTGATCGCCCCATTAACCTGAACCTACTAAATCCCGTTCATTACCTATCATTGCCGTTTCTACGTTTATTAATTACTTGAGTTCCGCTAGAATCCGCTTCCCCCATTGAAAGACTGCTACAAGCCCGACACGGGACTAACATGGAACTATCATGACACTGAGTAACACGGCCAAGAAACAGTATCGAGCCATCGGCCATAATTTGCACCCGATCGTTACGATTGCCCAAAAAGGCTTGAGCGAGAACATTAGATTGGAACTTGAACGCGCCCTAACCGACCATGAACTCATCAAGATTAAGCTAGTAGCAGCCGACCGCGATGCCAAGAAAGAACTTGTAGCAACTATCTGCCAGGAATTTAAATCTGAGTGCGTGCAGAGCATCGGCCACACGGCGTTACTGTACAGAAGGGCCAAGAAGCATGATGGCCGATTGTCGAACATAAAACGAAAGTCAGTCTAAAGCTAAATCCTTACTTATGCTCAACCTTGTCGATCTCGTATTCGATATCACCGGCGGGCGCGTTCACTACAATCTCATCGCCCTCTCGTTTGCCCATGATGGCTCGGGCAATTGGCGAACTCACTGAAATCTTTCCTTTCGGCACATCCGCCTCGTCTTCGCCTACAATCTGATAGATTACGGCCGCATCGGTTTCGATGTTAATTAGCGTCACCGTTGTACCAAAGATTACTCTGCCGGTTGCCTCTATTTTAGTGACGTCAATTACTTGAGCATCAGCCAATTTACCTTCAATTTCTCCGATACGCCCCTCGCAAAAACTCTGCTGCTCTCGCGCCGCGTGATACTCCGCATTTTCCTTTAGATCGCCGTGCTCTCTCGCCTCGGCGATAGCCTTAATAATCTTGGGGCGTTGTTCTGATTTCAGTTCGTTCAGTTCCTCGCGTAAACGCTCAGAACCTCCGACTGTCATTGGCACTCTGGACATAATTTTTCCGTTTTAATTTCACTGCGCTCTTAAAGTAGCAAGACTAACAATAATAAATAGCACGGCAAGCGTGAAAACTGCCGTTACCGCAGCATTGTGGATAGGGAGTCTCTGAATAATTATATGACTACTCTGACCATATACTCCCTAGTCTAATTCAGAGCAGCGTGAAGGTCTTGAATTGTGTATACCGACATATTGCCACTGAAGGATAGTGCTTCGCAAACCGCGAGAGCGCCGGCTACTGTTGTCGTGCAGAACACACTGTGTCTTAAGGCGGTGCGCCTGATGATTGATGAATCCGATATCGCCTGCTTGCCTTCAGTCGTATTGACGATCAACTGTATCTCGTCATTTTTTAACATATCGACTATATGCGGTCTACCTTCGGCAACTTTATTGACACCAGCTACCTCGAGCCCAGCGTCTTCTATAACGGCTGCGGTTCCATGTGTGGCGACTATTGAATAACCCAGCTCAAGCAGCTTCTTCGCCACCTCCGCAATATGCGGCTTATCTGCATCGCGCACGCTCAAGAAGGCATTGCCTTTTTTCTCGAAAAATTCGCCAGCGCCCATCTGCGCCTTTGCATAGGCTTCGGCGAATGATTTACCAACACCCATCACCTCGCCCGTAGACTTCATCTCTGGGCCGAGTATTGGATCAACACCAGGGAACTTATTAAACGGGAATATCGCTTCTTTTACAGCAAAGGTCTTTGGGATTATCTCTTTAGTAAATCCTTGCTCCTTCAATGACTGGCCAACCATGCATCGCGCGGCAACTTTAGCTAACGAACGACCAATACATTTTGAAACGAACGGTACGGTGCGCGAGGCCCTAGGGTTTACTTCGATAATATATATCTCACCATCCTGATAGGCGAGCTGGGTGTTCATCAATCCGATAACGCCCAACTCTAGTGCTATCGCACTTACCTGCTGGCGAATCTTGTCCTGCACTTCCATTGGCAGGTTGTAGGGCGGCAAGGAACAGGCGGAATCACCAGAATGAATGCCCGCCTGTTCGATATGTTGCATGATTGCACCAACGACCACTTGCTCGCCGTCGCAAACTAGATCGACGTCTATCTCGATCGCTGCACTCAAAAAATAGTCCAGCAACACGGGGCTGTCGTTAGATACCTTGACTGCATCGTGCATGTAACGATCCAGCTCTTCTTCGTTGTAGACGATCTCCATGGCACGCCCGCCCAGCACATAGGAAGGCCGCACTACCAATGGATAGGTAATTCGTTTTGCTGCTTCGATGCTTTCTTCAACACTTCGTACCGTGCTGTTCGGTGGTTGTTTCAGGCCCACCTTCTCGATTAACTGCTGGAATCTTTCTCGGTCCTCGGCGCGATCGATAGCGTCGGGGCTGGTGCCTATTACCGGAACACCAGCCTCTTCTAATCGTTTCACAAGATTTAGTGGCGTCTGCCCACCAAATTGAACAATGACGCCCTTAGGCTTCTCAAGCTGTACAACCTCTATGACGTCTTCGAATGTCAGCGGCTCAAAGAACAGGCGATCTGAAATATTGTAGTCAGTAGATACAGTCTCGGGATTGCAGTTGACCATGATGGTTTCGTAGCCGTCCTCACGCATAGCCAACGCGGCATGCACACAGCAGTAGTCGAACTCGATTCCTTGCCCGATACGATTGGGTCCACCCCCGAGCACCATTATCTTATCTCTATCGGAAGGCTCAGCCTCACACTCTTCTTCGTAGGTTGAATACATATAGGCTGTCGAAGAAACGAATTCTGCGGCACAGGTATCTACCCGCTTATAGACGGGGCGAATTCCCAAGTCATGCCGTCTCGATTGCACAGCCAACTCCGGTATTTCCAGAACCTGACTCAAGCGCATATCTGAGAAACCTTTCCTCTTGAGCTTGCGCATGAGGTCATAGTCGATTTCCTCGAGAGACTTTTCAGCGAGCATCGTTTCATCATTGATTAGGTCTTCGATCTGCACGAGGAACCAGCGATCAACCCCGGTCAGGTCGTGCACTGTGTCGATAGGCCAACCCGCCCGGAAGGCATCTGCGATGTACCAGATTCGTTCCGCACCCGGTTCGGTTAGCTCTCTCGTTAGAATGGCCTTGGCATCACTTAGCTTAAGGTTGAGCACCGGATCGAAGCCGCACATCCCGACCTCAAGCCCGCGTAGCGCCTTGTGCAAGGATTCTTGGAAGGTCCGCCCAATCGCCATGACTTCACCGACCGACTTCATCTGAGTAGTCAGACGATCATTCGCTTCTGGAAATTTTTCAAAGGTAAATCGAGGGATCTTGGTAACGACATAGTCGATAGACGGCTCGAAAGATGCGGGTGTTACGCCGCCGGTAATTTCGTTTCGTAGTTCATCGAGAGTAAAGCCTATTGCAAGCTTCGCGGCGACCCGAGCAATCGGAAATCCGGTCGCCTTCGAGGCGAGTGCCGAAGAACGTGACACCCTTGGGTTCATCTCAATGATAACCAGACGACCATCCGCAGGATTCACACCGAACTGAACATTGGAACCTCCAGTTTCCACCCCGATCTCTCGCAAGACGGCGAGCGAGGCATTCCGCATAATCTGATATTCCTTATCAGTCAGCGTTTGCGCAGGGGCGACGGTAATCGAATCGCCCGTGTGCACACCCATAGCATCAAAGTTCTCGATGGAACAGACGATGATGCAGTTGTCATTCGTATCACGCACCACTTCGAGTTCATATTCTTTCCAGCCGATTAGCGATTCATCAATTAGCAGCTCGTTGGTGGGTGATAGCTCCATGCCGCGCAGGCAGATCTCATCGAACTCTTCCTTGTTATAGGCGATTCCACCACCAGTACCACCCATAGTGAACGACGGCCTGATGATGCAGGGAAAGCCAACTTTTTCGAGTGCTTCGTGCGCCTGTTCCATGTTGCGAGCAATGCCGTGCTGAGGTGTTTCCAATCCGATTTTCTGCATCGCTTGATCGAAAAGTTCCCGGTCTTCAGCCTTGTCTATTGCCTCGCAGTTCGCGCCAATTAATTCGACATTGTACTTGTCCAAAATACCGTGACGGTTTAGGTCCAATGCACAGTTCAGCGCAGTCTGCCCGCCCATAGTAGGCAGGATGGCATCGGGCTTCTCCTTCTGGATAATCTTCTCGACCATGCGCCAATTGATGGGCTCAATGTAGGTGGCATCAGCCATCACAGGGTCGGTCATGATAGTGGCAGGATTAGAGTTGACTAGAATGACTCGCAGGCCCTCTTCCTTTAACGCCTGGCAAGCCTGTGCACCTGAGTAGTCGAATTCACATGCCTGCCCGATAACGATAGGGCCGGCTCCTAGGATTAATACACTCTTTAGATCATTTCTTCGTGGCATGGTCGCGTTGTCTGTACCTTGTGGTTAGTCCTGCTTTGCAGTCACTGGTTAAAACGGTTTAGTCGAGAATTGTTAATTTTGATTGGCCATCAATTCGATGAAGTGATCGAAAAGCGGCGCCACATCATGTGGACCCGGGCTTGCTTCCGGATGCCCCTGAAAGGCGAATGCTGGCTTGTCCGTGCGCTCTATTCCCTGCAAGGAGCCATCGAATAAGGACTTATGTGTTGCTATTAAATTATCGGGAAGAGTCTTCTCGTCGATGGCGAAACCATGGTTTTGGCTGGTAATCATTACCGTGCCATCTTTTAGGTTTTTTACGGGATGGTTCGCGCCATGGTGCCCCAAAGACATCTTCACCGTGCTTGCACCGCAGGCCAGTGCCATTAGCTGACAACCGAGACAGATGCCGAATAGTGGAATACCCTGTTCTAGGAACTCCGATATTGCCGCGATGGCATAGTCGCATGGCTCAGGGTCACCCGGGCCGTTGGAGAGGAAAATACCATGAGGCTTCATAGCGAGCACCTCACTCGCTGGTGTCTGTGCGGGCACAACAGTTACTTCGCAGTCGCGATCGACCAACATACGCAGAATATTGTTCTTAATTCCGAAGTCGTAGGCAACGATCTTGAAGCGGTTATCGGAGTCCACTTTGTATCCGGACTCCAGGTCCCATACTCCGCCCTGCCAATCGAAGCTTTCTTTAACGCTGACCTCCTTGGCGAGATCCATACCCTTTAATCCTGGGAATGCCTTGGCGAGTCGCAATGCTTCGACTTCACCACCCGCTTCAAGCGCTGCACCAGTAAGGAGACAGCCGTTCAACGCCCCTTTATCGCGAAGCAAACGCGTAAGACGGCGTGTATCAATCTCGGCGATAGCCACAACGTTTCTAGCCTTCAGGAACTCATCAAGTGACTGCTCATTGCGCCAGTTGCTTGCCAACAAGGGTAAATCACGAATAACGAGACCGGAGGCCCAAACCTGCCTGGACTCATTGTCTTCTTCATTCGTACCCGTGTTGCCTATGTGAGGATAGGTGAGAGTGACGATCTGTTTGGCGTATGAAGGATCAGTGAGAATTTCCTGATAGCCCGCCATAGAAGTATTGAAAACCACTTCGCCACTGGAGCTTCCCGTGGCTCCAATTGCGACACCATGAAATACGCTACCATCTTCTAATGCAAGTACCGCTGACCCAGCCACTTTCTTCTCCTAAACTGCCTTCATCGTTCTATTAATTTCGGGCGAAAAAAAGCGGAATGAAGAATCTCCTCACTCCGCTTTTTGTCAATTTGTATTGTTTTCAGCATTCGACATACTGAGCGAGTATTCTATAGATACATACCCCATCTTGTCTACGCCGAACTGCTTAAAAGTTTAGTGAAAGAAGCGTCAACTTCTCTAACTGCAGCGCAAATTCCAACTAAAGCTCCAACACGTCCTGCATCGAGTAGAGGCCACTCTCCTTATCCCCTATCCACTGCGCGGCGCGGACGGCGCCACTAGCGAAAGTCATTCGACTGCTGGCCTTGTGTGTTATCTCGACGCGCTCCCCCAGGCCCGCGAACGTGACCGTATGATCTCCGACAATGTCGCCGGCTCTTATTGTGGTGAAGCCGATGGTCTTGCGATCTCTTTCTTCGCTGACCCCTTCTCTTCCGTAGACTGCACACTCCTCAAGGTCTCTACCGAGAGTATCGGCGATAACCGCACCCATCTTCAGAGCTGTGCCAGAAGGCGCATCCTTCTTATAACGATGGTGCGCCTCAGTGATCTCTATATCAACTTCATCCCCAAGCACTCGTGCCGCTTGTTGCAATAATTTGAGACAAAGATTGACTCCCACACTCATGTTTGGCGCATACATAATAGGGATATTTACCGCCGCCGCTTGAATGGCTTGAAGCTGATCACTCGACAGGCCAGTTGTTCCGATTACCATAGCCTTGTTGCTCGCCTGACAGTGAGCAAGGTGGCTCATAGTCGCCTCGGGGGAGGTGAAATCGATAAGCACGTCGAAGTCCGACTGCTCTGGCGCGAGCTCGGCAACTGTTTCTACGCCAATCGCAGCCCCAATTGCCAATAGCCCAATATCCACACCCAGCGCAGGATCGTCAGCAAGCACGGTGGCCAATGAAACACGCATTGTGCTGCTGTTCTGACTGACTGCCTCGACCAGGGTTCGACCCATACGGCCAGCAGCACCAACGATAGCGACGTTTAACATAATTCAGTCCAGAAAATTTTTAAGGCGTGCAGTATACAGCGGCTCCATCACAAGCTAAACCTTGATAGGGCATGAGCTACACACCCCTTTTTGATTCAACCTGCGAACACCAGCATAGTAAAACACTTGAGGAAGAGTGCCAATTTAGGCACACTCTCTGCGCGAAGTATCCCGTGCCAGTGAAAGCAAAGTCACTAGCCGGATTGGCCACATCAATGGCCTACTATCTTGCATGGCCTTCAAGGGTTGGGGGCAAATCAGGCTAAAATTAGAAAATACTCAATTCAGCGAAAAATAATGAGCGAAATACCGGTCTTAGAGGGAAACACGAAGAAGCAACGCTATGAATCCCTAGTGGCGGCGCTGTATCAGGACGTGTTTCGCTATGCTTTCTGGATCTGCAAAAGCAAGCCGATGGCGGAAGACCTCGTTCAGGAAACATTTTTACGCGCCTGGCGGTCTCTTGAGAGCCTGCAGAGCGACAGAGCCGCCAAAGCTTGGCTGTTTACCATTCTCAGGAGGGAGAACGCGAGACAGTATGAGCGTTATCGCCCAGAACTGGTTGACATAGACGGGCAAAGCATCGCAGAAAGTGATAGCAATGAACCGGATAGCAAGATGGATAGGGAGCTACTACACAATGCGATAAATCGGCTCGAAAGCGAATATCGCGAGCCTCTACTACTGCAAGTCATTGGCGGCTTTAGCGGCAAAGAGATAGCCGAAATACTAGAGCTCAACAACAACACAGTTATGACCAGATTATTTAGAGCGCGCGGCAAGCTCAAAGCGGAATTCGGCCTAAGCACGGAAACAGACGAAGAGAGCTAAGCGAAACATGAGCTTGGATTGAATCGCGACAACAATAGAAACGAACTTAATACCAGAAGATTGATGCCTACGAGGCTTTGAAAAATGGATGAATTAGAATTTCGCAAACGCGTTTATGCGAACCCAAGAGATCTCGATGGAGAGGTCCTAGAGGCAGCTCGTGCTAACCCCGATTATCAAAAAATCGTGGATGAAACGCTAGCATTCGAAGATTCTCTAATCCCGTTGATCGAGAGCGCCGAAACACCGGAAGGCCTGATGGCGCAATTGCTATCGATCCCCGAGACAGCTGCATCAGTTGGCTCCAACGTAAGCGCCATTCGAGCGAAGAAGCAGAGCTTCTTTCAATACTATGCCGTAGCCGCGAGCCTAGTTTTGGCCGTCGGAATCGTATTCTCTCTTAGCGTCAATAGCGGGCCTTCGTCTGCCGACATAGTCTTCGGTAATGAGCTCCTCGCCCATCTATACCATGATATCGAAGAGATCGATGACATCACCAATGGCGAGACCTATGAGACATTGGATTTAGATGAGGTCAATTTCTCTATGGCGGTCGCGGGAACACGACTGGTAAGCTACGACGATGCGCAAGAATTCGATGTGAGGTCTGCCAAGCCCTGCGAGATTCTTCCAGCCTATCAGAGCGCACACCTAGTACTTGAAGGCAGTCATGGCGCTGTCAGCGTGATCGTTATCAACAATAGCCCCGTAGATGTCAAATTCAGTTTTCGTGACGATCGATTCAATGGCATCGTCGTACCCATGGAGCAAGGCAATATGATCCTCGTGGGCGAGAAGAACGAAGACCTCAATCAGTACGCTTCCATGTTCTCAGAGAACGTTGAATGGGTAATCTAAACGAACTGTGAAGTCTCACAGGGAGACTTAGAACTGCTCTGCCCTCATTGCCATTAGAGATTCGGCACCACTGGTGATTTCAGCCAACAACGATTCCGTTCGCGGCAGCAATCTCTGCATAAAGAACTCCCCAGTTTTAACTAGAGCATCCGTGTAATCCGCGTCCGCTGACCCTGAATTTTGATCGACTAATGCTGCCGATAATATTCTCTGCCACATGTAGCAATAGAGCACTAAGCCCATTAACTCCATATAACTGTACGAGGCGGCTCCAACTTCGTTCGGTTCATCGCTGCTTCTCGCCAATACCGTTGCGGTTGCCTCTTCTAAACGCCCACGGCATTTCTCGAAAGCCACCAGATAGGGCTGCATCGCTTGGACATCTTTCTGGCTAGCAACGAACTCATCCATCTCGCCAGATAAAATTTCGAGCAGCTCACCCTTACTACGCACAGTCTTACGCCCCATGAGGTCGAGCGCCTGAACTCCATTCGCACCCTCGTAGATTTGCGCAATTCTTGCATCACGAACATTCTGCTCTAGTCCCCACTCTGCCACATAACCGTGCCCACCCAGCACTTGCTGACCCAGCACGCAGGCTTCAAAACCGCGGTCTGTGCAATAGGCCTTTTGTACGGGAATAAGCAGTGCTACGAGCTGCCCAGCCTTCTTACGTGCAGCTTCATCTGTGTGGAAACGAGATATATCTAACTGACTCGCCGCATACAGAGATAGGGCGCGCCCTGCTAGAATATTAGCCCGCATCGTCAACAGCATTCTACGCACATCAGGATGCACAATGATTGGATCTGCACTCAGCTCCGGCTGCAAGGCCCCAGTCGCGGCTCTACCCTGTATTCTTTCCTTCGCGTACTCCGAAGCTAGTTGGTACGAGCTATCGGCTAGGCCGTTTCCCTGAAGCCCCATCGACAGTCGCTCGTAGTTCATCATGGTAAACATATGAGAGAGGCCCTGATTTTCTTCCCCGACCAGATAGCCCACTGCCGAATCGAAATTCATTACACAAGTTGCAGATGCCTTGATCCCCATCTTGTGCTCTATTGAGCCGCAAGCTACGGTATTGCGCTCGCCAGTTAACGTTCCCGACTCGTCGACCAAGAACTTGGGAACCAAAAATAGTGAGATCCCTCTAGGGCCCGGCGGCGCGTCTGGTAATTTTGCGAGCACCAGATGGATGATGTTCTCGGTGAGGTCATGCTCGCCGGCTGTAATAAATATTTTGGTGCCGCTAAGGAGGTAGCTTCCATCGGGTTGTGATTCCGCCTTGGTCTTAATCATCCCAAGATCGGTTCCCGCGTGAGGCTCGGTTAGACACATCGTGCCGGACCAATTGCCGGAGTACATCTGCGGCAGGTAGCGCTGTTTCAATTCATCGCTGCCATGCTGGCTCAGAGTTAGCGTCGCACCAGTATTGAGAATCGTATAGAGCGCGAAAGAGGAATTGGCGGCAAATAACATTTCTTCAATTACAGCAGACAGCATCTTAGGCATGCCTTGACCACCGTAATTCACATCGCCAGTTAGGCTTGACCAACCTCCTTCAGAAAATGCCTTATACGCTTCCTTGAAACCCTTTGGCGTAGTCACTTCGCCGTTATCAAAATGGCAGGCTTCAGCATCACCACTCTGATTGATGGGGCAGAGCAGCCCTTCTGCTATCTTTCCTGCCTCTTCGACAATAGCAGTGATCAGGTCATCTGTGACCTCTGCCGTGTCCGGCATGCTGGCGAATAACCGCTCTACATCGAAAACATTATTTAGGAGAAATCGAATATCTCTTAACGGAGCTCTATAAGTAGCCATTTCTTTGTTCCCCAACAAAATTTACTATCGAGGCGTGATTATAGGGGATGCTAGCCATAACAGGTACTCTGCAGTTAGGCGAAAATTCAGGGAATCGCGTAACGCCAGCTATACTTTGACTAACAACTCAGAGTATCGATAAGAGACTCGTCAAATGTTTTGTAAGCTAATACAGTCGATCCGCTGTGCCCTGCCATCCACCTGTATCGTTTGCGGCCAGGCTGCGGATAGAGACCACAGTATCTGCAATGACTGTGGATACGAGCTACCAAAACTTGGTGATTGCTGCCGACGCTGCGGCATCGAACTAAACGGCGGACTGAGTAAGCGTTCCTGCTGCACTAGCTGCCAACTCTCTCCACCGAGCTTCGATTTCTGCACCGCCGTATTTCCCTATGATTCACCTATCGATAAATTGATTGCCGATTACAAGTTTTCAGCTCGCTTTGATATTGGCTATTCCCTCTCGAGAGTCTTGGCGAGCAAGTTCAATACTTACTACATTGGGATGGCCAAGCCTGAACTGCTTCTGCCCGTTCCGCTGCACAAAAGCCGGCTGGGGTCGCGAGGATTTAATCAGGCAAGTGAGATGTGCAATGTCCTCTCCAAGTACTGCGGGGTCTCAATCTCCAACTCCGTACTAACAAAGATTCGAAATACGGAGCCGCAAGCTTCAATGAGTTCAGCCGCTGCAAGAAAGGCAAATTTGCGCAAGGCTTTTGCCGTTAGCAGATTGGATGACCTCGAAGGTGTGACGCACATCGCACTAATCGATGATGTAGTGACGACCATGGCCACCACAGAGGCCATCTCGAGGATGCTGCTAGAGAAGCAGGACTGCCGGATTGACGTGTGGTGTCTTGCGAGAACTCTCTAGGCAAGCTTGTACTTAGCCAAGGGATATTGACAAGTAATAAAGGATCCTACACAGCCAGAATTAAGAAAGAACCCTCTAGCCAGCTGTCAACTCAAATTGTGACTAAGAGCACACTCCCCAAAGCACCACGACCTATAATTAGCCCCATACGGTATGACTCTCCTCAGTGGCCCGAGTCGGCACTGAACATTCCGAGTTTTTATTATTTAGAGCAGACTTAACCCCGAACTATTCGGGGTTTTTTTTGAGGAGAACTCTCTAGGAAACCTTGTACCTAGCCTGGGCATATTGGCTAGAAACGAAGAAGTCTAATCAGCCAGAATTAAGAATAGWACCCTCTAGCCAACCTTGAACCTAGCTGAGACATATTGRCTAGAAACGAAGAAGTCTAATCAGCCAGAATTAAGAATAGAACCCTCTAGCCAACCTTGAACCTAGCTGAGGCATATTGACTAGAAATGAAGAAGTCTAATCAGTCAGAATTAAGAAACAATCCGGCTGACTAAAACCCAATGCAGCATTAAGAGGAAACCAAATACGAGGAAGTTGTACTCAGAACTGGTACTTGATAGACCCGTAAGCCACGCGACCATTCTGATCCAGGATGCGCGTAGTAGAATTCAGAATCTGCGCTGTCTTCTCATCAAAGATATTGCGGATACCAAACGAAATTATTGCACGGTCATGCATACCGGTCTTTACGCTGTAGCCGTACTCAAGATCGAAGGTAGTGATGTTATCGACTAGCTCGTTTATTTCGTCCATGTTCAATTCGCTAATATCTTTGAATGAATCGAAGTAATTAGTAATAGCACTGGCCGTGTGATTTCCGAATTGCCAGGAGAGCATCAGACTACTCTGCAGTTCTGGGCTAATCAGCCTCTCATCCATTTCGGCGATGTCGGAAGAAGCGAAGTCCAGGAGCGCTCCATTATTCTCGAACTCATCAACATAGGTAGTCGTAGAACTGAGAGTAAACTGTCCGAAGCGATTCGTATCCCACACGTAGGACGCGCCCAAATCAAATCCGTTCGATTCAACATTGGTGCCCAAAAGCGGGTTGTCTATGCTGAACTCAGTGATTGCCGAGTCGTCGATGTAGAGGCTCGATAAGCCGCCCCGCCAATTGTTATTAGTGGTGGCCGCTGGCGCCTCATCGATCTGCATTCTCCAAACATCTGCACTAACGCTTAGGCCAGCGATTGGCTCAACCTGCATGCCCAGATTGAAATTTAAGGCATCGTCTACAACAGCACCCTGAAAGTCTTTCTGCTCAACACTTCTAACAATGCTCAACAGTGGCGCCTGCTCATTCAGTATAGAACTGGGCGCTATGCGGAAAATGGCGCTGCGCGACTGGTTGTTTACAGGCTCATCGATAAAGGAATAATCATCCTGAGCCATAGCGGAAGAGCCCATGAAGGCTATTCCGAGTAGCAGCGAAGTCATCGCCGGCACATTCTGTGGATGGTTGATTTTCATTACCCTCAATCTTTTCCAAAAAACCTTATCTAGTATGGAGGTCGAGCATTTGCCACATAGTAAATGGCGCCTCAAACAACCCTAGAATATTAGCACCATCAAGGGGCAATGAGTATTGATTTGTAGCTCAAAATTGATGCTATCCCGAGCAGATATTGGCTCCCTTACACGACGCTTTCTTGAGCTTTTTATTTCTATATCAGCAAGTTACGAATATCTAAGTTAGAAGTTGCACGTTCTCAATGCGAGGTAGTAGAGCTAGAAGCTGGGCTATGTTCGCCGATTGCCCTGGAAGGACCATCTCAGGATCGATCTCCGCCAGCGGCATTAACACAAACCTTCTCTGTCTAGCTCGGGGATGCGGCAATATCAAGTCGATACTTTCAAGCTCTTGATTTCCATAAGAAATAATATCGATATCCAGAGTCCGAGCCTGATTCTGCTCAGCACCGCGTCGACGACCATAATCGGCCTCAATGCCCTGCAAAACCACCAAAAGCCCGCGGGCAGAAGTCTTCGAGGTCAAACGCAGAACCATAGCTGCGTTGATGAAATCGCCGGCACCGGGCGGGCAATCTATCGGCTTGCTGAGATACAGAGAGGAGGCTTGGGATTCGATGCTAATACGCCGCAGGCTCTCCATAGCTCCAAGCACGATCTCTCTCGGAGAACTATTCAGATAGGGCAGGTTCGAGCCTAGGCTAACAGCTACCCTTACTGAATTGCTATCGGTGGTATTGCTCGGAGTGTTCATGAACCGCTTCAACGAAATGTAAGACATGATCCGGATTTACTTCCGGAGTGATTCCATGACCAAGATTAAATACATGACCCTCCCCCGAACCGAAGCTCGATAGAATGGTTGCCACTTCTTCACGAATGACCGCGGGGGACGCATAAAGAATAGTGGGATCCATATTGCCTTGCAGGGCAACTCGATCTCCAACCCTTGATCGGGCATCACCGATTTCTGTCGTCCAGTCCAAACCAATTGCATCGCAGCCTGAGTCTGCAATCGATTCAAGCCACTGCCCTCCGTTCTTCGTGAACAAGATAACGGGAACGCGTCGACCCTCATTTTCTTTCAGCAGCTTGCTGACGATCTTCGTCATGTAGTTAAGGGAAAACGTTCGATAAGCGTTGCCGCTTAGAATCCCGCCCCAAGTATCGAAAATCTGCACGGCTTGCGCACCGGCACGGATCTGCGCATTTAGGTAGTCCGTAACTGACTCTGCCAATTTTTCTAATAACAAATGCATGGCTTCGGGATTGTCATACATGAACTGTTTAGCGAGTCGAAAGTCCTTACTCCCCCCACCCTCGATCATATAGGTCGCCAAGGTCCAAGGACTGCCAGAAAATCCGATCAGCGGCACCGCTCCATTCAACTCTTTGCGTATTACCGACACGGCATCAGTCACGTAAGACAACTCGTCCGCAATATCGACTTCGGGCAATTGCTCCACATCCGCCGCCGATCGAATCACCTTATGAAACTTTGGCCCCTCACCTTCAGAAAAATACAAACCCTGGCCGAGTGCATCGGGAATCGTAAGTATGTCTGAGAATAAAATGGCGGCATCGAATGGATAGCGCCTCAGTGGCTGCATGGTGACTTCACATGCTAACTCTGGCGATTTGCATAACGCTAGGAAATCGCCAGCCTGCTTGCGCGTAGCACGGTACTCCGGCAGATAGCGGCCTGCCTGTCGCATCATCCATACCGGGGTAACATCTACCGGCTCACCTAGCAGGGCTTTCAATAGTCGGTCATTCTTTAAAGTCACAGCTTACTCACTTTACTCAACGAGGTAAGGGCATCAGCAATTCCGAAGCCGGATTGATAACAGCAGCAGATTGCTCGAGCCTAAAAAAGGGAACAATTTTACACGAGCCGCATTTATTCACAATCGAGACACCGAGTCAGACTGCCCATCGATCGAGAGAGCGATTCATAAAGGAGTTGGAGTACTCGCTACTTTACCGATACGAGCTTGGCGTCTAGCAGCTCTCGGATGTCAGTTTGAACCCCAGCCAGAGATCGAACCCATGGCTCATTGGAACGCAGCCGTGCTGGAAGAGAGGCGATTGCGCGAGCGGCCTTATCCCTATCTTCAAAGGCAGCAAGCACGGCAACGAACCAGGGCTTGCCTTGGTAGCGTGTTTCGAAATAACCAGCAGAGTGATCGCCACTCAATTGCGCAACAAATTCACTGATATTCGCCTCAGAATGAGAAGCTAAAAGTTGTACGGCATAATTCCCTGAGGATGCCTGAAGTAGTCGCTCCACAAATGCCGATGGTGTAGCTATCACCGCTGTTTCCTCTACTACTACTGCAACCTCAACAATCGGCTCCGCTACTTCCGCAGGGGCAGCTATTTGCGAATCATCGATTTCAGCGCTCTCGTTCACTGCAGCAACTGTTTCCGCGGCAACGACCCCCTCTGCGGATGAAGAGACTGCTAAATTTGATTCGTCTAGAATCACGACTCCGATCGCCGGCAATTCTTCCACGCCAGCAACGACCACTTCATCTGCAGTCGTTTGCGCGAGCGCGGCAACAGCCGACTCAGTTACCGACTCAGCTTCGATAGCCTGCGTTGTGCTTGAAGTCACTGCGACCGTGATAGGTATCGACTCTGTCTCGCGCGGGCCTGCATCCCAGAAAAGTAGAGTGCCGGTTAACAGCACGACCAGCGCGGCAGCAGCAGCCCAATACCTAGGTTGAATACTGGCTATCCAAGTCTGCTCTAAGTCTCGCTTCTCATCCCGGTCATAGCCATCCAGAGCTTCAATTCCCTCGTACTCATCAACTTGCGCATTACGATCGCCGCTATAGATCGGACCGATGCCTGCAAACTCATCGGATTCACTCGCTGGCGCAGCTGAGTTTAGAGCGTCAACTACCAGGCTGTTGATCGCGCCGGGCATGCCCTGTGATGAATTATGAATGGCACCAATGATGCCGCCGTCAATTGGCAATTCTTTTGTAAATCTGGCTGTCGCTAACTTGAAGCGAATATATTCTTGGGTCTCGTCACTGGCAAACCCATCCAACGGAAAAATCGCCAGGCGCTCCTGCGCCTCTGCAGTGAGTGTGTTCTGCAGCAGACTATCGAGCTGATTTTCGCCAAACAACAATGCATGGATACTTGCATCGACACAGCTCTCCAACAGCTTCGTGAGCAACTGCAGTACTTCAGCACTGAGTTCGTGAGCATCATCGATTATCAATATCAGCGAACGCGCTTCCAGATCGAGTTCCGCAGCATAGCGACAGATATGTTCTATTGAGGAATTAATATCCGAACTATCCGCCGGCTTAAACCCCAGAGCATCCTGTAATGTCACAAGAAATTGATGCTGATTCATGAATAAGGTAGCAGCTACTTTTACACACACTGCTTCGTCAGCAAATCGATCACAGAAATTTGTAGCAAGGGTAGTCTTGCCAGCACCTAAGGGCCCAGTAACGGCAATCATTGCGTTGCTGTAGAGAGAAAACTCAACAATCTGATCAAGTAAATTCTGACGGTGACCACTGCAATAAAAATCGCGGCTCGTTGCGCCAGGTGCGAACGGGTCGAAATCAAGATTTAGCCATTGGGTATATGTATTCATAGTCATCCATGCTGCTTATCTGCTTACTTACAGAGATTGTCGCCAGCGGTTAAGGTGCTCTCGAGTAACGCTGGCTCGATATCTCCATCGACTACGCCTTCACCTATGGCTTTCAGTAATACAAACTTGATTTTTCCCGATTCCGCCTTCTTGTCAGACAACATTAAATCCAAATATTGCTCTACTGATATATCGGCAGGAGGAAGCACGGGCATACCAAAACTTTCTTCTAGGACTGCACGAATCCGCTGCGCGACCTGGAGGTCTATCCAGCCCAGTTTGCGCGACAGGTCCGCCGCCATCACTATTCCCATTGCCACGGTCTCACCATGCAGCCAATTACCATAGCCGCTTGCGGTTTCTATCGCATGCCCAAAGGTGTGCCCTAGGTTCAGAAGCGCACGAACCCCCGATTCCTTTTCATCCTGAGTCACAATTTCGGCCTTAATCTCGCAACAGACTTTGATTGTCTGCGACAACAGCGCTGAATCAGACTCCCCAATGCCTCGGCTGTTTGCCGCAAGCCAGTCAAAAAATCCGGCGTCATAGATGAGTCCATATTTAAGCACTTCTGCCAGACCCGCTTTCACTTCGCGCTGCGGCAGAGTACTTAGTACATCGATATCAGCTAGCACACAGCGGGGCTGATGGAACGCACCGATCATATTCTTACCCAGAGGATGGTTCACTCCTGTCTTCCCTCCTACCGACGAGTCCACCTGTGCCAGCAATGTGGTAGGAATCTGAATAAAGTTAATTCCTCGCAGATAGGTGGCAGCCGCAAACCCGGTGATGTCGCCCACAACGCCGCCGCCTAGCGCGACTAATAGGGTATTCCGGTCGTACTTACCGGCAAGTAATATGTTGTAAATATGGCTTATAGCATCGAGGTCCTTATGCGCCTCGCCGTCTGGAAGAATGATCTCTGCCACATCCAGCCCAGGAAATAGCTGCTTCGCCTTATTCAAATAAAGAGGCGCAACCACATCGTTACTGACAATAACCACTCTACCCTTTCCTAGGTACGGTGCTACAAGCTCTGCCTTGTTGAGTAAGCCACGGCCAATGAAGATTGGATAGGATCTTTCTCCTAGTTCAACGTCTACAGTAATCATTATTCTCTATTCCAGATTTTGATTAACGGCTCTATGCAGAAATTATCCTGCTTGCGAACCGCCCAATTCAACCTTTAGCTGTCTACAAATTTCCTGACTAACGGTCTTCGGGTTTCTTCGATAGGTGTCCACAACTATGTCCGCAACTTCCTGATAGAGCGGCTCGCGAATCTCCATCAACTCGCGAATTTTCTGCTCAGGATTAGGCGTTTGTAGCAACGGTCTTGATTTGTCGCGGCTCGTTCTTTCGACCTGCTGGCTGATAGGTGCCCGCAGATAGATTACGACCCCCCTGGCCTTCAGCCATTCACGATTCTCGGCTGAGATGACAGCACCGCCGCCGGTAGCCAGCACGATATTCTTTTTCTGAGTAAGCTGCTCGACCATCTTCGTTTCTCGAACCCGAAATCCACTCTCGCCTTCTACATCGAATATCCAGGGTATGTCAGCCCCCGTCGAAGCTTCTATTTCTCGATCGGAGTCGAAAAAGCCGAGGCCCAGCGAATCGGCAAGCACGCGACCAATAGTGGTCTTACCAACGCCCATTGGCCCAACAAGGAATAAATTTCCAGAATAGCTCATACACTACACACTCAGACTATAGCTCGCTCGTCAATTGGTTGACTCGATGACACAGGCTCTACCGATACCGAATCGCCGATGCACGGTAAACGCCAAATTATTGCGATTGGTCTAGGAAGGAATTATTGGTGTCCCTAATAACTCTACCGACTTGCTGATGCAAGTTCGGCAGAGAAAAATACTCTTATCTAACACTAATTTCTGTGATGATCTTCGGCGTGATAAAGATCAGCAACTCAGTTCGACGACTCGCATTCACTGTGCGCTTAAACATTCGACCAATATAGGGAAGGTCGCCAAGTATGGGAGTCTTGGTTTCCGTCGTAGTTGACTCTTCTCGAAAAACGCCGCCCAACACGATGGTCTCGCCGTCACTCACCAATGCACTCGTTGTAACTTGGTTGGTATTAATGGCTGGAATAGCACCAGAGCCCGCGGCTACCGAATCCTGCCGAATATCCAGCTCCATGTTTATGCGCCCATCTGGAGTGATATGCGGCGTTACAGTTAAGGACAATACCGCTTCTTCGAATTCCGTAGTCGAACCACCGGCAGTTCCGCCAGCCTGCGATTGATAGGGAATTCTCACGCCGGATTGAATTATCGCTTCTACCTTGTCCTGTGTAGTCACCTTCGGTCTGGCAATAACCTCGCCGTTGCCACTGCTCTCTAGTGCCGATAATTCCAATTCGATGAGTGCACTGCTTCCGGTATAGCCGATTGAAAACGAAGATGCTTCGGTAGACGCAACACCCAGATCCACGGCCAGAGACTCAGGGAAAGTTGTACTTATGCCTGGAATAGGTACGCCTGCGATCGCCTGATTGATGAGCGATTGAATCAGGCTTGGGTCAGTACCCTCCTGCAATGCCTGTCCTAATGCAGTCTCGCCTGCGATTAACGCATTCTGTAGAGCAACTTCCTGCGCAACTCTGCCATTGCCTTGCTCTGTAGTCGCATCCAGTGAGCCACCGTAGCGGAAATTGTCTCCGGTACCGGTCAAGCTGCCTGCGCCCCCCCATCGGATACCAAGTTCGCGACCGAAGTTAGTGGAGACATTAACGATTCTTGCTTCGATCAGTACCTGTCTAACGGGTACATCGAGCCGGGACATCATGGCGCGTACTTCTTCTAACTTCTCTTCGATGTCGCGCACTATGATTATGTTTGTACGCGCATCAACCGTTGCCGTTCCTCTCGAGGACAAAATGCCCCCCGAAGGCGCGACGGCAGTTCCAGCCGCTCCGCCTGCAGCGGCAGCGTCTGTTGAACCGGAGTTTTCGCCAGTCAGCAGTGCCATAACATCGCCCGCATCTGCATAATTGACTTGCATAAACTCGGTAAATAGCGGGGCTAGGGCCTGCGCCTGTTGCGCTGCCTCAAGCTCCAGCTGTTCCTGTGCGGCAATTTCGATCGCCGGCGCCACATACAACACATTGCCTTCTAGGCGACTTCCAAGGTTCTGAGTTCGCAGCACTAACTCTAGAGCCTGATCCCAGGGGACATTGTCGAGAACGATAGTGATATTACCCGAGACCGCATCTCCTGCAACGAGACTAAAATCATAGACATCTGCAAGTATCTGCAGAACTGATCGAATAGAAATATCTTGGAACGATAGGCTACTTATCTCCCCAGTGTAGGCCGATGTTGCATCACCGCCAGTGATATCAACAATCGGCGGTCTTACACTGACCGTATATTGACTCCCGCTT
Organism: SAR86 cluster bacterium; assembly: GCA_002401885.1. GTDB lineage: Bacteria > Pseudomonadota > Gammaproteobacteria > Pseudomonadales > Pseudohongiellaceae > UBA9145. The sequence goes on along the minus strand of NVUL01000006.1, from coordinate 23,071 downwards.
TGGAAAGCCACGTACTCATAGGCACCATCCACATCGATGACTATAGTTGCACGATTCGCTTGGCCTAACACATCTACTGTAGAGACCACGGTAGCAAAGTCGCTTACATCGAGGCGTCTGTTTAAATCGTCGGGAACTGAGGTGTCGCTAAATTCCACATATACACGAGCGCCCACTTGTTCGACGCTGCCGATAACCTGATCACTGGAAAGGTCGATGATGATCTGGCCTTCTTCGTCATCGCCACGTCTAAATGAGACATCCGTGATTGAATTGTTTATGGTGCCGGTAATTCCTGCCGCTACACGTCCAGCTGCCGTAACGCCGCCTGCCTGCGCATCGTTACCCACTTGAATTATTAATTGGTTTCCGACTAGTTGCGTCTCATAACTTACTAGCTGATCCAGATTCACAACAAGTCGCGTTCTGCTTCCATCATCCAGTACCATGACACTCTGGGCATTGTTTGAATCAATATTGAAACGCTGCTGAGATAAGCCACTGCTTACGCCTAACAAATCCAAAGAAATACGCGCAGGATTGTCGAGAACAAATCCAGATGGCTCTGGCGGTGCAGAATCAAAAGTCAGCCGAATCTCTATCCTATCCCCTGGCAGGTTGGCGAAGCCAATGCTATCTAAAGTCACAGACTCCTGCGCCATAGAAGCTGCCGACATAATCAATGCCAGCAAACCAAGCATGCACCGGCTTACCAATCTCACCATGCTATACCTTCCCATGCTGCCCAAGGGTAAATGATTTTTTAGTATTCCATTCATATTAAACATACTGATAACCTCAACTCACGAATCTATTGCAACGTGAGGGTTTGTGGTCTTTCTACCCAGCCACCGCTTCCACTGGGAACTATTTCAATCATATTCATTTGCGAGTCGGATATTTGTTCAATGCGGCCGTAGTTGCGACCCATGTAATCTCCGACTCTTACTCGATGCACTTCGCCAAATCCGTCTTCGACGAGCCCTTCGTAAACCCCGCCGGTAATGGTAATTCTTCCAACCATTGTTAGCTCGCTGAGAGATTGGCTTTCCAAAAGTTCTGGAATGCGCTCAAAATCCGGCTCCACATCCTGACTTAGCACCACACCACTCTCGTTGTCGATAATTAATGGAATATCGAACGGGCTTCGAGAAGATGCTGCACCGTAAATGAAACCCTCGTAGGGCACGAATTCCGGCACAGGCTCAACAGGCGCACTCGGACGTGAATTCACTTCGTTCACAAACGCTTCCAAATCTGAAAAATTATTAACGGGCGAACAGGCAGCGATTAGCAAACTCGCGCATGCGCCGAAAATATTTCGAGACTGTCGATCAACTAGGCTCATCTACTGAACGACCTCATCAACATCTTTATAGCGATATGTTCTAGCCACGATACTCATATCGAGAAACGAATCGGTGCGCGCCGTTATAGAAAAATCATGCAATGTTACGATGCGGTCCAGGCTGGCAACACCACTCACGAAGGTTCCGAAGTCGTGAAAGTCGCCTACAACATCTAAATTCATTGGAATCTCAATATAGAATTCCTGAATCTCTTCTTCTGGCAATACCAAATCGTCAAATTCCAACCCGCTCCCCTCGCCGGTCTGCGTTACGTCTTCGATTAAACCAGGCACCTCTGTGAACGATGGCAATTGGCGAAGCAGCTCCGTGAATGATTCTTCCATCTGTACCGTCTGCGCCCTATATTCTTCAAGATTTGCGGCGAGGAATGCCTTCTGTTCGAATTCGATGCGTAAGCTTCCTTCCTCTCCAGCAACTTCCTGAAGCTCCGTCTGGAGATTCTGGATATGGAAAAAATAACCACCTGCCAAACAACTTACAATGATAATCAGAGTAATGATTACCTTTACAGGCGCGGGCCAGATACCAATCGTTTCGACGTCTTGAAGATCATTCCAATCAAAGTTTCGTAGATCGTTTGTTATATTTTTGATCAGCGACATCTGGTTTACACCTCTTCCTGTTGTGTTGCCAACTGAAGAGAAAGGCTTAGCGTGAAAGTGAATGCTTGGCTCAATGTATCGGCGCCTAAATCTACCGCCGAGATAGCATCCAAGTCTGAATCTTGAAACCACTCGGAATCGTCAAGTCTTCTGAGCAATTCGGTAATGCGCAAATAGGACTCTGCAGTGCCTTCAATCGAGATCGTATTGTCTACCCGAACGAGGCTCTCGTAATACACTCCATCAGGCAGAGTGTTAACCAACTCATCAAAAATTCTAACGATAACTGGGCGCGTACCCTGCAAATCTGTAATCACATTCATGCGCGAGCGAATATCTTCTTTCTGTTGCCGCAACTGATTAATCTCCGCCACTCGCTCATCGAGAATCGCAATTTCCGCACGAACGAAGTCATTGCGGGATATCTGCACATCGATCTCACCATTGAAATAGCGATCTACCAAAAACAGAACTCCCGCAGAGATGATCACGACACCGACGAGAATGGTAAAGAATTCTCGCTTACGTTCTTCACGTAGTCGTTCGCGCCATGGCAGTAAATTAATATGGGCCACTAGTATTCACCTCTCATGGCCAAGCCACAGGCTATCAAGAGAGAGGGGGCGTCATTCTTCAGCATCGTCTTGTTTATTTTCGAACCAATAGCCAGATCCGCGAATGGATTCGCAACGCGTACTGGAGTCGATAAGCTTTCTTGCACCAGATCTGCTAGCCCCTCGATCGCCGCAACTCCGCCAGCCAACAAAACATGATCTACTTCATTGTAATGACTGGATGAGAAAAAGAACTGCAGCGTCTGACTGACTTGCTGCGTAACCGCCTCCTTGAAGGGAGCGAGAATTTCGAATTCGTATTCTTCGGGCAAACCGCCTCGCTTCATCGCATTTTCTGCTTCAGCCGCGCTTAACCCAAATCGCCGCTGCACTTCTTCCGACAATTGATTGCCACCAAACATCTGCTCTCTGGTATAAATAGTCTTTCCAGCAAGAATTACATTTAGCGTGGTCATCATCGAACCGATATCGATGATCGCAACGGTTTGTTCATCTTCGGAACCGATCTGTTCTGCCAATAGTGTGTAGACTCGCTCTATTGCATAGGCTTCGATATCAACTACCTTTGCCGTAAGACCTCCAAGTTCCAGCGCAGTGACTCGCGCATCAACGTTCTCTCGACGGCAGGCAGCTAATAAGACTTCAACCATGTCCGGACTACGCTCGGACAATTTCTGACGCTCGAAGTCGATAGAAACTTCATCGAGTGGATAGGGAATGTATTGATCTGCTTCCACAACAATCTGATTCTCCATCTCCGAATCAGAAAGGGACGCATTCATTTCAATGGTCTTAGTAATTACGGCAGAACCCGCGACAGCAACGGCCGCGTCTTTGAGCGAGGGCTTCAATATGCTGACGGCCTGAGCGATACAATCGCCCACTGCATCGATATCGCCGATATTCTTTTCGACAACAGAATTAGCCGGCAGAGGTCGGATAATATAATTATCGACCTTGTAACTATTGCCACTTGGACTTAGCTGCAAAATTTTGACAGCGGTCGTACTAATGTCGACCCCCAGCATAGTGCTGGCTTTCTTGCCAAAATTGCTTAAAGCGCTAATATTCTTTAGTTTTTCAAGCACTTAGAAACCCCTAAAACCTTCATCTTTCGACCAACTTCCTAGAATAAGGCGACTGTTCCGACCCCTTAATACTGCGAATCAATGGACCCGCTCAATCCTAGGTCTGAAAATATTACCAATGATAACAAAAACTTAGCGAAACCATCTGCAAATTTCAATGCTCCAGATTTCAGTATCGGCCGACAATAAATTTTTTATAGTTATCAATTGATTATCAGACTTTCAGAACAAACAACTTTACCATCAAATAATGCAGCAAGCCTGCACACAATTCTTTGAATCAGGTCACGTTTGCACGCTCGACGAATCGCTCAAAGCGCAGATTACCCCTAGCTTCTAACGATTTGGAAAAGAATCGGAGGCAATTCCTCCGACCTGCGCAAAAGTGGTCAATATTTAAGCAGAATTGCGCAGCTAGTGCTCTGCAAAATACTTTCCAAGAGGCTGCCCATCCATCAACGTATTAGCTCCGAATTGGCAGACGGTGGCATTAAGTCTCAGAATAACAAGGCATTTTTGAATCCCGGGTGTATAATAATTAGTTGGCTTAGCGCCCCAAATCAAGCTGATGGAGCTGATTATGTTGCTCAGCCCTCGTTTCTCCTCCTAAAACTAAGAGAGAAAAGATTCACCGTCGGCGGCTAATCTTCGAGACTCATTCACCTGTGCAGATAAAGATGCAGAAAATTCTCAAGTGGGCAGCCACATTAGCGGTGGCCGGGATGGCTGGCGCGGTGATGGTCGCCTCTGCAGCCTATCTCTATCTGGCGCCACTGCTTCCGGCTGCAGAAACCTATCGGGATGTTCAGCTTGAAACACCGCTGCGAATATACACCTCCGACAGACGCCTAATCGACGAAATCGGAAATCGTCGAGACCCCGTGGACTACGGGGACATTCCTGCACTACTCATAGATGCACTCATAGCGACGGAAGACTTGCGCTTCTATTCTCACCCCGGTGTCGACTTACAAAGCTTGGTGCGCGGATTTTACGGCATTATTCGCGGTGTCAATCTGGGCGGCGGCAGTACCATTACCATGCAGCTTACGAACAACCTTTCTTTTGACAGCGACAACGTCTACCTACGCAAGATCAAATCGATTCCCTTCGCCCTGCAGATTGAAAGAGAACTCACTAAAGAAGAAGTCCTAACGCTGTATTTAAATACCGCCTACTTCGGTGCTGGCGCCGATGGCATTGGTGCAGCCGCCTATGTCTATTATGGCAAGGAAGTTAATGAGCTCTCGCTAGCGGAGGCGGCCATGATGATTTCTTTGCTGCCCTGCCCTTCCGCCTGCAATCCATTAAGTAACCCGACGCGATCGATCGAACGCCGCCGAATCCGACTCGCGAACATGCTCAGGCAAGGAATGATCAATCAGCCGGAATTCGCCGATGCTGATCGCTCGCCAATCACTGCTCGACGTCGCAATCGTGATATCGAAGTATCGGCGCCCTATGTCGCAGAAATGGTTCGCCAACAGTTATACGGCGAGCATGGCGAAGAGGCGTACAGCCAAGGCTTTGAAGTGGTAACGACCATCGATGGAGACAAGCAGCTTGTGGCAAATAGAGCTCTGGTGGATGGCCTAGAGACCTACTATGACATACCGCATGGCTATCGAGGCCCAACCGCAAACTACCCGCAGGAGCTCTACGCAGATCGCAGCGGTGATGCACGGAAAGCTTGGGTAGAAGAACTGCAGCAAGTGTCTGTATTCGGGAACCAGCAACCAGCTATCGTCACGTCTCTGGATGATCTGAGTTTCGAGGCAGTCCTAAAATCAGGGGAAACAGCGAAGGTCGAATGGGACGGCATGAGCTGGGCCTATAAATTCAATTCCAGAAACGACGCTTGGCCACCGCCGCAGATAGCGGCCGATGTGGTTCAAACGGGCGATCTGATTCGCCTAAAGAATGTAGAAGGTGAATGGCAACTCGGGCAGGTACCGGACATTCAGGGCGCGCTTGTATCCATGTCTCCAAGCAATGGCGAAATTATTGCCTTGGTTGGCGGCTACGATTTTCGGCGCAGCCAGGTCAACCGCGTCGTCACTGCTAGACCCCCTGGCTCGAACTTCAAGCCCTTCCTCTACGGCACCGCGCTCGAGCAGGGCTATTCGGCTGCAACGACCATCAACGACGCGCCCATTACTCGCGGCGGCTATCGACCGAATAACTATGAAAACAATTTCCTGGGCCCTATCACCCTGCGCTACGCCCTAAAGGAATCCCGGAACGTACCTGCTGTTAGGTTGTACGATCAGGTCGGCGATGACAAAGTACTCGCGTTCGCGGCTAAGTTTGGTTTTCAAACACAAAACTTCCCACGCAATGATCTCACCGTCGCACTCGGTAGTCAGGACGTTCAGCCACTCGAAATCGTTACCGCCTACTCGGCGATTGCGAACGGCGGCTACAAAGTTGAGCCTTGGTTCATCAAGGAAATTTCCAACTTAGCTGATGGAACTGTTTATGAAGCAACACCTATAACTGTCTGTGAGAGTTGTCAAACTACGATAAATGATGCCGCACCAGGAATTATCCCAGCACCACGAATCATAGATCCGCAAGTCGCATTTATTCTCAACTCCATGCTGCGCTCCGTAATCGAGGAAGGTAGTGGCGCGCGGGTCAATAGAGAGATAGGTCGCTCAGACCTAATGGGCAAGACCGGCACTACGAATGGACCGCAGGAACTCTGGTTCTCAGGTTTCAATAGAGACATCGCCACCACAGTATTCATCGGCTTCGATCAGCCAGAACCGCTAGGAGAGAGAGAGCAAGGCGCAACGATTGCCGTGCCCATTTGGATCAACTTCATGAAAGTTGCCCTTCAAGGCATGCCTGAGAACACTATGAAGCGTCCCGATGGAATCGAAGATCGCCTCATCAACAAGACGACAGGAGCACCCGCTACTCCGGGTGAGCCTGATACGATATTTGAGTATTTTAGAACGGAAAACGCGCCGACAGCTGACGGCGCGTTGTTACCAAGTATTGATCCTGCGGGCGAAGAAAACGAGGAGCTTTCTACGGAAACGATCTTCTAGGCTATCTTTAGCCCAGCTGGCTTAAACTCGTCTAGCACCAAATCGCTTCTTAAATCGATCTACTCGACCACCGCTGTCCAATATCTTCTGCTTGCCCGTATAGAACGGGTGGCACTCAGAACATACTTCAATAAGAATGTCCTTGCCCAAAGTGGACTTGGTCTCGATTACATTGCCACAGCTACAGGTAGCTTTCATGGCTTCGTATTTTGGATGAATTCCGGGTTTCATGTTATTTCCTCTCAGTTAATGTCGCCACGGCAGTCGTTTGTTCGCTGCTGCACCACATCTGCTTTTCACCCAGATTCGCCTATTTTGTACGGCATACCCATCTGGGGGCGTGCATTCTAACAGAGGAGGAAAAAGACGCAAGTAGCCTGCTAAAGAGAAGAGGGGCTGTCAATAGCCAAATTAGATAGTGCGTGTCAGCAGTGCTATTCGCGCAACTGGCGGTGGTTTTTCACGACCTCCGCCATGATCTTGCTGAACAGCTCCGTAACCAACGCGGGGTTCAGATTGTGCTTCTCGCAGAGCACGCGCAACTCGGCCAGTTTCTCGGCCTCGCGAGTGGCGTCGACCGGCTCAAGTGCCTGGCTTGCCTTCAATAGGCCAACCTGATGAGTAGACTCGAAGCGTTTTCCAAGTAGCTCAACCAACTCTCGATCGATAACATCGATCTGTTCTCTGGCGGCGAGTAATTCTGCTGGCGGGGACTGCGATGTCATTTTCTTATCCTTGCAACGATTCTTTAACCATCGAGCTCGATGCAGGACGGAAACCCGCTGAAGTATAAACTATCGGCATAGCGGCGCAAGGCAGCGAAGGGTTCGCACGCTTCTGTACGTAGCTTTGCCCCTGCAGCTTGACCCTCAAATCCCAAGCGTGTGTTGTTTGCTAAACCTTTTGAACTTACTATGCGATTCCGACCAAGCCACTTTATAATGTCAACTCAAATGTCAGCCGAAGCTAAAGCAAAATACCGCGGCAAGGTCTTACAAGTCGCCGTGCCCTCTCCTCTGCGCAGAGTCTTCGACTATCTCCCTCTGCCGCAGCACCAAGCTTTGCCTGAGCCTCGAGTCGGAATTCGGGTGAAGGTTTCATTCGGTCGACAGCAGCTAATCGGCATCGTGGTAGCAGTCGCCAACAGTTCTACCTTGGAGAAAAAAAAGCTCAAGCCCATCCTCGCCTCGCTAGATAGCGAACCGCTACTAAACGATGCCGTTTTTAAACTCCTCCTCTGGGCTGCAAACTATTATCAACATCCCCTAGGCGAGGTCTTTGCTGCCGCGCTACCGGCCAAGCTACGAAATGGCGTCCCCCTACGAGAAAATAGTAAATTCTGGACTGCCAGTGAACCCGCGGCTTACGAGTCAAGCTCACTAAATCGCGCAGTGAAACAGAAAGCCTTGCTTAGCTTTATTCGTTCCGAGGGCGAAGTCACCGAATCCAAATTGCGACAAGCCGGATTCAGCAAGCAACTGCTAGTACAGCTACTGAAAAAGAATCTGATTGAAGAACATTCTCGGACAGAGGCAGCCGCAGCCTCTTTCGAAGCGCTGGAGCCGGAGTCAAATTTCGACATCGAGCTGAACGAAGAACAGCTGATCGCCGTAACCACAATCAGCAAAGCCTTGGATGAGTACAAGTGCTTTTTACTCGATGGCATCACTGGCTCCGGCAAAACAGAAGTGTATATGCGCATCATGCAGGAACAGCTGTCTAAGGGACTACAGTGCTTAGTTCTCGTGCCGGAGATAGGCCTAACTCCGCAGACCATTGCGCGATTTGAGCAACGCTTCAGCTGCGTTGTGGTGAGCCTGCATTCAGGCTTAAACGAGACCGAAAGAATGACAGCTTGGTCACAAGCGAGAGATGGAAGTGCTGGCATAGTAATTGGCACGCGCTCTGCCATTTTCACACCGCTGGCAAAACCAGGCTTGATAGTCATCGATGAAGAACATGACTCCTCTTTTAAACAACAGGATGGATTTCGCTACTCAGCGCGAGATCTCGCAGTCAGCAGAGCACGGCAGGAAGGTATTTGCATCGTTCTAGGCTCAGCAACGCCAAGCCTTGAGAGTTTGCAAAATGCACGACGTAATAAATTTGTTCATCTGCATCTAACCCAACGCACAGGCATCGATCAATCTTCCGCGATGGAAGTCATCGATGTTTCGAGTGAAGTGATGATCGAGGGGTTCTCAGAACAACTGCTGTATAGAATTCGCAAACACATACGACAAGGCAATCAGGTGCTCGTCTTTATCAATCGACGGGGGTTCGCGCCGATATTGAATTGCCAAACCTGCGGTTGGATTTGTGAATGCGAAAACTGCATCGCGCAGTTTACGGTTCACGCGAACCCACCCAGCATTCGTTGCCACCATTGCGGGGCGGCAGCCAGACTGCCTCGATCATGCCCCAGCTGCAAATCGAATGACCTAAATACCATGGGAATCGGTACGCAACGAATCGAGACATTCCTGCGGAAACAATTTACGGATACACCAGTAATTCGAATCGACCGCGACTCGACGCGCCGCAAACACAGCCTAGAAAAAATGTTGGAGGAGGTTAACAAGGGTGACCCTTGCATTTTGTTGGGTACGCAAATGCTCGCGAAAGGACATCACTTTCCTAACATTACACTGGTTGCCATACTCGATGCCGACTCTGGCTTGTTCAGTGCCGACTTCCGCGGCCAAGAACACATGGGCCAGACCATAGTGCAAGTCGCTGGCAGAGCGGGTCGAGCCGACCGTCCGGGCGAGGTTCTGATCCAGTCACGCCACGCTTCCCATGAAACGTTGCAAAGCTTAGCCAATAAAACCTACGCGGAATTCTCGGAGAATCAACTGAAGGAAAGAATGGGCGCGCAGTTACCGCCATTCTCTCACCTGTGTTTGTTGAGGGCAGAGGCGAGTGAAATGCAACCCGCACTGCAATTTCTCGATAGAATAGCGCAGTTTTGTAAGAGCTTCTCCCAGCATAATTCCTTGCCTGTCGAGCAGTTAGGTCCACTTCCTGCACCTATGGAGAAAAGAGCGGGCAAGTACCGTGTGCAGTTACTGCTGAAAACCGATAAACGCGGTAAGCTGCAGGCACTACTTTCTCTTCTATGCGCAGAACTGGAAGGCATGAAACTGCCAAGATCGGTCAGATTCAGCATTGATGTGGACCCACAAGATCTAGTCTAGGGCACCTCTGAACAATTCCGGAATCGGGGGAAAGTCTATTGATTCGGCTATAGCTTACCGGCAGCCAACCGATAATTGAGGTGGTGCACAGTTTTCTAGCTATCATTGCTATTTAAAACAATAACTTAAATTAGGCCCGAGGCCTGTGGAAGCCTTTCAATCGAGTCATGACACAAGATTTTGCCAAAATTAAGCCAGAACCGCTCTTAGAGCGAGAAACGGTTGCCACCCCACCTGCATGGTCCCTGATGTTCACCGGGGTGATTGTAGGACTGGCGCTGGGTGTATTCGGCTGCTTCCTATTCTATCTTTCAGGAAACGTCCCACCGCTGAATACCAATCAGCCAGCCACCAACAACGCTCCCTCCGCAAATCAGCCACCTACAGTAGTGGCTGCTGAAGTGCCCGCAGAGGAAGAGCTGCAACTGGAATTCTATACGGAGCTACCCGCCTACGAAGTGCCAGTAGATGCCAATCCAGTAGAGCTGACAGCGCAGCAGGCGGGAATCGCCGAAGAAGCCGCTGAAGTGGCAGTGGCAGTGGCAGATACTCGTATGGAAACTGAAGAAACATTTGACCCCGGATTCATCCTGCAATCAGGGGCATTCCAGCAATTCGATTCGGCTCGCACTGAAAACGAACGGCAGCGGCTGCTAGGTCTCGATGTGAATGTTAAGCAGCAGGAATTGCTTGGCCGAACCCTCTATCTGATCCAATCAGGGCCTTATACCAGCAGCAGTATATTGAAAGAGGCAGAGCAGCTATTGAGAGTCAATAATGTCCCCAGCCTACGCATGACCATTCAATAGCTAGCATGCGACTTCCCACACCAGCAGGCGCTTGAATTCCCAAGGTCTCACCCCATATCCTAAGCTCGCGCGCCAGATTCCGGCGTTTGATGATCCCTGGCCTGTGATAGCCTGATCGAGAAGCAGTGGCATTTCTAATCGCCACCCAATTCTCACGCTCTATCAGCCTCGACAATCATTCAACGAATTTGTTCAATACACGGCTTTGTGAAGCAACGCAAGAAACAGGATATCTGCTATGGATCAATACAGGGGCACCACTATCGTGTCGGTTCGCCGCGGCAATAAAGTCGTGATCGGAGGTGACGGACAAGTCTCTCAGGGCAACACTGTCATGAAGGGCAATGCGCGTAAAGTAAGACGCCTTTACAAGGATCAGGTCATTGCGGGCTTTGCCGGCGGTACTGCCGATGCCTTCACTCTCTTCGAACGCTTCGAAGAACAACTGGAAAAATACCACGGCAAGCTAGTTCGAGCAGCGGTTGAACTGGCCAAGCTCTGGCGAACAGAACGCTCTCTCAGAAGACTTGAGGCATTACTGGTTGTAGCTGACCAAGAATCTTCACTAATCATTACTGGCAATGGAGATGTTATAGAGCCCGAAGATTCGATCATGGCCATAGGCTCCGGCGGCCCCTACGCGCAGTCTGCAGCCAGGGCCCTGCTGCAGAACAGCGATCTCGATGCGCGCGAAATAGTAGAGAAGAGTTTAACCATCGCCGCAGACATATGCGTCTACACAAACCATAACCACACTGTGGAAGAGTTAGATATCACAGAGTAGCACCGAACTAACAATGAACTTAACAACGAAACTGATGATCGCCCAATCGAATACAGGTATTGATGTATGTCCACAATGACACCCCGCGAGATCACTTCTGAGCTCGACAAACACATAGTAGGTCAGGCTGCCGCTAAGCGCGCAGTAGCGATCGCTTTGCGCAATCGATGGCGTCGCATGAAACTCGACGCTGAACTGCGTGAAGAGGTCACACCAAAAAATATTCTCATGATCGGGCCAACCGGTGTTGGCAAGACCGAGATAGCGCGACGCCTCGCCAAGCTCGCTCAGGCTCCCTTCATTAAGATCGAGGCGACGAAGTTTACCGAGGTTGGTTATGTCGGGCGAGATGTCGAATCGATAATTCGCGATCTTGTCGACGTGGCGATCAAGATGATCAGAGAATCTGAAATGAACAAGGTGCAACGCCTGGCAGAAGACAAAGCCGAGGAACGCATCCTCGACGTACTTCTGCCGCAAGCGCGCACGGAACAAACGTTGGATTCGAGTGACGACAGTGATAACAGCACACCAGATTCGAATTCAGCCGCACGCCAACTCTTCCGGAAGAAGCTACGTGAGGGCGAACTCGATGACAAAGAGATCGAGATCAAGATCAGCGAGGCGCCGACCGGAGTCGAGATCATGGCGCCTCCCGGTCTGGAAGATATGACCAGCCAATTGAAAAGCATGTTCTCGAACATGAACAGCGGCAAGAAGACATCGCGACGCCTGACTGTTAAGGCGGCCCTAAAGGTCGTGAAAGATGAGGAAGCAGCTAAGTTAGTGAATGAAGAAGAGATTCGCAATCGAGCCGTAGAAGCTACCGAACAAACCGGCATCGTCTTCCTCGACGAGATCGACAAGGTGACCAATAAACACGATCAAGGCGGCGCGGGAGTCTCTAGGGAAGGCGTGCAGCGAGACCTGTTACCACTGATCGAAGGGTCTACAGTCTCAACCAAACATGGCAGCATAAAGACAGACCACATTCTATTTATTGCATCTGGCGCCTTTCATCTCAGCAAGCCATCGGATCTTATTCCTGAATTACAGGGCCGACTTCCAATTCGCGTCGAGCTCGACGCGCTTACGGCCGATGACTTCAAGCGAATTCTGGTAGAACCTGATGCCTCGCTGACAGAGCAGTATCAAGCGCTACTCGCGACCGAAAACTTACAGATATCGTTCACCAAAGACGGCATAGAAAAAATCGCTGAGACTGCATGGAAGGTAAACGAACGCACCGAGAACATAGGTGCCAGACGACTGCATACGGTAATGGAAAGGCTTCTAGAAGAAGTCTCCTTCTCTGCGTCCGACATGGCCATTGGTGATAACAAGGAGTTGGTGATCGACAGGGCCTATGTCGAAAAGCAATTGGATGAACTTGCCGAAGATGAAGATCTAAGTCGCTACATCCTGTAGATTGCTCTACAAGTGAATTTAATTGCCGGAATTTTAGATGGCCACGAACACACCTACAGATATTAAACTACACAAGAAGTCGGCGACGCTCGAACTGGTATATGCCGATGGCGCATGCAATACCCTCAGCGCCGAATTTCTGCGCGTACAGTCTCCATCGGCTGAAGTGCGCGGGCATGGCAAGGGACAGGAAATTCTACAAACAGGAAAACGTCAGGTTACCATCGTCAATCTAGAGTCCGTCGGCAACTATGCCATTAAGCTCAACTTCAGTGACGGCCACGATACGGGCATCTATTCCTGGACCTACCTGCAAGAGCTGGCAGGCGAACATGACGCCCTCTGGAATGACTACCTGATGAAGCTGGATGCGGCGAAAGCGAGCCGGGAGCCATTGCCAGAGGGTACGCAAGTGATTAACATTATGCCCTCACCGTCAGATTAGCTATTTGACGCTCACTTTTTAGGCAACAGCGATCACCTATGAGCAATACTACAGAGTCCGAAGAAACCACGCATTTCGGCTACGAAGAAGTGCCCATAGCAGAGAAAGAGCAGCGTGTGGGCCAGGTATTTCGTTCGGTTGCTAAACAGTACGACATAATGAACGATATCATGTCGCTAGGCTCCCACCGGCTCATCAAACGCTTCACGATCGAGCTAAGCGCTCTGCGAAAAGGCCATAAGGTTTTGGACCTCGCCGGAGGCACTGGCGATTTCAGTATTCGTTTCTCGAGCCTGGTCGGAGAGACCGGCCAAGTCGTCCTCGCCGATATAAACGAGGCGATGCTCCAGGTTGGCCGAGACAGAATCATCGACAAGGGGCTCGCCTCCAATGTCGACATCGCGCAAGTTAACGCAGAGCATCTGCCCTTCGCAGACAATACCTTCGACTGCATCTGTATCGCCTACGGTCTGCGCAATGTCACGAACAAGGAAGCCGCTCTAGCATCCATGGAACGAGTGCTTAAACCAGGCGGCCGCGTGCTAGTCCTCGAGTTTTCCAAACCTACTAACGATCTAGTAGGCAAAGCCTATGATGTCTATTCGAAATTGTGGCCTCTCGCCGGCAAGGCAATCACCGGAGACGCCGAGAGTTACCGCTACCTAGTCGAATCGATTCGCATGCACCCCGATCAGGAATCGCTCTTGCAGATGATGCAAGACGCTGGTCTTACCAACTGCAAATACCACAATGTGATGGGTGGCGTTTGCGCAATCCATATTGGCTTCAAGTCAATCTAAGCCCAAGCCGGTCTTGCTAGAGCTTAATCAACAGAAAACGAAATCACTGGAACACAATTGAATCAGTTTCTTGGAAGCCTCGCCCTACTCCCAGTCGAGAAAGTACTGAATGCGATTGTCGCGCGTGACGCGCATGTTGCAACAAAGCTCTCAGCATTCGATTCGAAATGTATCGAGGTTGTAAGTCAACGACCTGACTTTTCTCTCAGCATCCGCTTCGAAGATGGCACAATCAAACTCAGCGCCATCGATAGTCAAACCTTAGGCATACAGGCCGATGCAACAATCAAGGGCAAAGTGGAAAGCCTGCTTGGCCTGCTAATCAAGAAGTCTGACCAGAGAGCTTTGGCCGACGCCGCGATAGACATATCCGGCGATGCCACACTCGTGCAGGATTTGCACATGACGATCGAATCACTAGATGTGGACTGGCAAGACTATCTAGCCCCGATTCTCGGCGATGTACTAAGTAATGAGCTGGGCGATATCGAGAGCAGTGCGAGAGCCTGGAGCGAGTCCGCGGGCACGAGCATGCATCGAGGTGTTCGTGACTATCTAAGCGAGGAAGCACGCCTCGTACCTAGCGAACTAGAGGTCGATAGCTTCTCAAATCGACTAGACCAACTGCGCTTAGGCATTGACCGGGTTGCCGCTAAAACAGAATTACTAAAGCGCCGCTATTCCTTGCTCGCAGAGCCTAAATAACTTACTAAAAACAATCGCTTAACAGCTGCTTCCTGCTTGTTAGAGCTGCCCGGCAGTGGTATCTTTGCAAGCCCTCAGATCAAGCAGAGCACTACCATCAGCCGTGTCATATCTTCCCCGACTTAATAGAGTGCTCAATGTCATCGCGAAATACCGTCTCGATGAGTTCATGCATGGTCAGCCGGGCGCACGAAGGCTAGGCCTGCTTCTCCTGCCCTATCGACTTGTCTGGATATTTAGCTCACAAGCCACGACTCATAAGAACGGCCGACTTCGCAAAGCGATGGAAGAACTCGGCCCTATCTATATCAAGTTCGGTCAACTGCTTTCTACGCGCAGAGATTTCCTCGACATCGAGCTTGCCGACGAACTGCAATCTCTTCAGGACAATGTACCACCTTTTTCATCTCCTTCGATTCATCAGCTTATCGAGGAATCTCTGGGAGTTACGGCCGAGTCAATTTTCAGCAGTCTCGATAGCGAGCCATTCGCCTCCGCATCGGTAGCGCAGGTTCACAGGGCGACTCTTCAAGGCGGTGAAGAGGTTGTAATCAAGGTAATCCGACCGGGCATCGAAGAGGTCGTAAGCGCCGATATAAAACTGCTGAAATGGATCGCGAGCCTCATTGAAACACGAACAGAGTTTGGCAAAAGACTTCATCCAGTAGAAATAGTAAATGACTACGAACAAATCATTCATGATGAGCTCGATTTGCTTTCCGAAGCGGCCAATACCTCACAACTAAAACGTAACTTCGAGAACTCTCCCGTCCTCTATGTGCCGAGAGTTCATTGGGACTACTGCAGCAAGCGGCTCATGGTAATGGAACGCATACACGGCATTCCGGTTGCTGACGTGGATGCACTCAATGCACAGAATACCGACCTAAAGAAACTCGCCGAGACAGGCGTCGATATCTTCTTTACGCAAGTGTTCGATCACAACTTTTTCCATGCCGACATGCACCCGGGCAATATCTTCGTTTCTCATGAAACGCCTGCGGACCCTAAATACATAGCCATCGATTGCGCGATAATCGGTAGCCTTAGCAAAGACGATCAGGAATATTTAGCCAAGAACTTACTCGCTATCTTCAAACGCGAATACAGAAAAGTTGCCGAACTTCATGTTGCCTGCGGGTGGGTACCAAGAGACACCAAGATACATGAATTCGAATCAGCAATACGCAGTGTCTGCGAACCAATCTTCGAAAAACCCTTGAAAGAGATTTCATTTGCCAATTTATTGATACAGCTTTTCAGAACCGCCAGTCGTTTCGACATGGAGGTGCAGCCTTCACTTGTTCTGCTGCAAAAGACTTTACTAAATGTTGAGGGCCTGGGCAGGCAACTCTATCCCGATCTAGATCTTTGGACGACCGCCCTTCCCTATCTCGAAAACTGGAACAAGAGACGGCTCAATCCATTCACGCTGCTAGGCAGAATTCAGGAAAATATTCCGAATTGGATTGACCAGTTACCACAGCTGCCGCAGCTCCTAATCGACGCAGCCACCGAGAGCAAGCAGCTCGGCGAGATCAATGAGTCGCTGCAGTCACAGCAGAAGCAAATCATGGAGAACACACAGCGCCAGAATCGCAAATTCCGCTTCCTTGGCGCCGCCCTATTGGCCGCCGCTGCTTCTAGCCTCATTCCAAGTATCCATGAGGCCATGATAAACCTGCCTCTGGCCACGGTATCCCTAGCTTTGGCAGGTGTTTACCTTTTGTGTTTTAGACGATGAAGCTGCATACTTAGCTGATGCCTTCCTATCTCGATCAAATTCAATGGAATGAACAGGGCTTAGCTCCCGTAATCACTCAGGACGCAGGCTCTGGGCGCGTTCTCACGCAAGCATGGGTCAATCGAGAGGCGCTGCAGACAACGGTTTTAGAGGGTCGCGCTGTATACTGGTCACGCTCGCGCTCAAAGCTTTGGAGAAAGGGCGAGGAATCCGGCATGGTGCAGAAACTTGTAGAAATTCTGCTCGATTGCGACAATGACTCACTCTGCTACCGAGTGGAACAGGTAGGCGGAATCGCCTGCCATACTGGACGGGCAAGTTGCTTTTATAGGAAGCTGACTAACGACAACTGGGAAACTGTTGATCCAGTATTGGTTGACCCTGAGCAGCTATACAAGACTAGCTAAGAAGCCTCTGATCATGAGTGATGTACTAACAGAATTAGCTGCAATTTTGGAACAGCGGAAGAAGTCTTCCGGCAGTGATTCCTATGTTGCCAGCTTGCACGAGAAGGGTCTTAATAAGATCTTAGAAAAGATCGGGGAAGAAGCAACCGAAACAATTTTGGCCGCCAAAGATTGCAGTGAACAGACAGAGAAGAATCTACAGGCAGTTATCAATGAAACCGCAGATCTATGGTTTCACACGATGGTTATGCTGAGCCATCTTAATTTGACACCACAGCAGGTGTTGGATGAACTGGAAAAACGCTTTAACATATCCGGCCTTGCAGAAAAGGCGTCTCGACAAAACTAATTACCAATACGCATAACGTTGCGTATCAGATTTGGAGGTTTATCATGGGTGGAATAGGAATTTGGCAGCTACTGATTATTCTATTAATTGTAGTTATGCTTTTTGGCACGAAGAGACTAAAGAATTTGGGCTCAGACCTTGGCGGCGCCTTGAAGGGCTTTAAGACGGCCATCAAGGAAGACGAAGAAAAGCAGACGACTGAAGTCGATGACGGCGTCACTGGCGAGACCATAGACGCCACTGCCGAGACTATAGATTCCACTGCCGAGAAAGTTGAAACCAAGTAAGTAGTCTCCGCACTGTTTCCCGATGCTACGCGCATCACTTCTCTATTCGCAGGCTCGACCTGTGATTCCGGTTACGCACTATGTTTAACATCGGCTCATTCGAAGTCCTGCTGATATTTATCATCGCACTGCTTGTGCTCGGCCCAGAACGGCTGCCTGGCGCCGTGCGCACCACCGGACTATGGATCGGCAGGTTTCGTCGCAGCTTCTATAAAGTGAAGAACGAGATCGAAAGAGAACTAAACGCAGATGAGATTCGGCGACAACTCCATAATGAAACTGTTATGGCTGAGATCGAAGACGCCAAGTCAAGCATCGAAGGCATGGCAAAAGATACTGAGAAGTCGGTTAATAACATCGTGAATTCGGCGAACTTCGATCCGGGCGCGTCTCAAGCCACAACAGACACTGCCAAGAAGAATAGCGAAGAGGAGAGCGCGGCTGTAGGGTCGCTATCCAAGAATGACAAATCGCTTAGCGGCGAGTTAAAGGAAATGAGCAATCAAGTAGAAGAAGTAACCAAGCAAATCTATAGCGGCGGCAAGAATCCTAAGCTAGCTGACTCTGACGATTCCACCGACTCCACCGGTATTAAGAAAAAAAATGGCAACAGCTGAAGAACAAAAAGAGTTAACGCTCATCGATCACCTCGTTGAGTTAAGGGATCGAATTCTTAAAAGTGTTATAGCGATAATACTATTCTTCCTGTGTTTGTTTTACTTCGCTAATGACATCTATACCTACGTAGTCGATCCGTTGATACAAGAATTGCCAGAAGGGTCTACGATGATAGCGATCGATCCCACGTCGCCGTTCTTCGCTCCTTTCAAGCTCACGTTTTATGTTTCATTTCTTCTAGCGGCACCCTACGTGCTGTATCAGTTATGGTCGTTTATTGCCCCAGGGCTCTATAAGAACGAAAAGAGCGTCGCTATACCGCTTTTCATATCTAGCGTTCTGCTCTTTTATGGGGGCATTGCGTTCGCTCGTTACGTTCTATTTCCCTTCGCATTCGCGTTTTTTATATCGGTAGCGCCTGAAGGCATCTCGGTAATGCCTGACATCAATAGCGTCCTCAGCTTCGCGCTTACCATATTCTTAGCGTTCGGCATCGCCTTCGAGGTTCCAATAGCTGTATTCATACTGATCTGGACAGGCATCGCCGAACCAGATTCACTTACGCAGAAGCGTCCTTATGTGATCGTAGGTTGCTTTATCGTAGGCATGTTACTTACACCGTCCGACCCGTTCACGCAGTCGATGCTGGCAATACCGATGTGGTTGCTGTTTGAGGTGGGAATTATTGCTGGGCGCATGGTTAAGAAACGCCAACCTAGGGATGAGGCATAGGCATCAGACTAGAGTCAGCGTCAGGCTCTGAGAATAAACGTGACCGGCCCGTCGTTCTCCAGACTAACTTGCATGTCTGCGCCGAACATTCCCGACTGTACAAATTCATGCTGACCTTGCGCGGCTTGCACCAGCTTGTCGTAGATTACTTCGGCCTCCGCTGGGGATTTAGCGGATGAGAACCCAGGGCGAAGTCCTTTCTGTGTCTCGGCAGCGAGAGTAAATTGCGACACAAGCATTAGGTCGCCGCCAATATCCTTCAGATCGAGATTCATCTTACCCTCGAAGTCAGGGAAAATTCTGTAGGCGAGGATCTTGTCGAGCAACTTCTGCGCAAGCTTGTCGTCGTCTTCTTTCTCAATACCAATCAACGCGAGCAGGCCCTGGCCAATGTCGGCATGCAGCGTGCTGTCGATATGAACCTGCGCCCAATTGACGCGCTGAATAAGTGCAATCACATGATCCCCTTGCTCGCCATCCAGAAGATTGAGTTAGTTAGTCGACCCGGTAAAATGCATCTCGACATAAATTCCAATTCCTTAGCTCATATGCCACCTAAATTTCGACCAGAAAACCGCCGCTTCAAGCATTTTTCTGATCGATAGGGGTTGCACAGGGATGTGCAACCATTGCCCGTTAAGGGCAATGCGAGTGGGCCAAAAGCAAGTGAAATGACATTTTACGCCAGCTTTTGGCCCACGAGATACTGAAAAGTCATGGATGAGTTTTCAGTATCGACTAATTAAAAGTTTCAAGCTTCTTTGCGATGTCTTTAGTTGCACGTATCAGGACATCCACAGTTCCGGGTTCTGACGCGGAGTGACCTGATTCACGAACTATATGAAGCTCCGCTGCCGGCCACTGCCGATGCAATGCTAGTGCATTTTCGAGAGGGCAGACCATATCATAACGGCCGTGAACAATTCGCCCGGGGATGTCACGAATAAGATGCATATTGTCTAAAATGTGATTCTCATCAATAAAGCCCTTGTTCATGAAATAGTGGATCTCTAACCGAGCGAGAGCGAGCGCATTGTGCGGCTTGGTAAAGCTTGCCAGCGCCTCTGGGCTTGGTCGCAGCTTAGAGCAGCTCCCCTCCCATGCCGACCAGTGCTTCGCTGCCGCCATCCGCGCGAGCTCATCATCGCCAGTTAGCCTTTCATAGTAGGCCTTCATTAGATCGCCGCGCTCGGCCTCCGGAATATGGTTAACAAACTCTTCCCAGCAATCTGGGAAAACCCTCCGCGCACCGTCCTTATACAGCCAATCGAAATCACACTGCCTGCAAAGGAAAATACCGCGCAAGATAAGCGCGAGCACTCTATCTGGGAATGCCTGCGCATACAGCAGGCTCAGAGTAGAACCCCATGAGCCACCGAATAGCACCCATCTATCTACGTCGAGAAACTCGCGTATGACTTCGATGTCCGAGATTAGGTCTTGGGTCGTATTGTTTTCAAGCTCGCCGTGGGGAGTCGAACGGCCGCAGCCGCGCTGATCGAAGGTAATAATGCGATAAACCGCGGGGTCATAGAAACGGCGGGAACTCGCATCACAAGCTCCACCGGGACCACCATGCACGAACAGGATAGGTATGCCGTCGACATTACCAGCCTCGTCGACATACAGCTCATGCCTGCCTGCGACTTTAACCTGGTGGCGTTTATAGGGTTTGAGTTCGGGGTAGAGAATCTGCATAGCGAAGACCTAAATCCAGCTGAGGGGTTGTCACGCCCTTAGTCAGAGCGCATTGCCCTATGTTAGGACAGTGCGCGGCGAGACGCTAGCGCCTAGCGCGCTGCGGCGCCACGGCTATGCCGCTTACGCTCATTCTCGGTAAGCAATTTCTTGCGCAGACGAATATTCTCAGGAGTCACCTCAACCAATTCGTCGTCGGCAATGAACTCCATGGCCTGCTCGAGCGTATGTGTGGTTGGGGGCGTTAGGACGATATTCTCATCGGTTCCTGAGGCACGAACATTCGTCAGCTGCTTGCCCTTGATTGGGTTAACAGCCAGGTCGTTCTCGCGACTGTGCAAGCCAATGATCATGCCCTCGTAAGTCTCTACGTTTGGCCCAACGAATAGCTTGCCACGCTCCTGCAAATTAAACAGCGAGAAGCCGAGCACCTTGCCCTTCACCATGGAGACTAGGACGCCTCTGCTGCGCACAGCCAGCTCCATATCTTTGTAGTCGCCGTAATGATCGAATACGTGAGTCATCAAGCCCGAGCCTGACGTCATGCTTAAGAACATAGAGCGGAAGCCAATCAATCCACGGGTAGGAATCAAAAACTGCAGGCGTACACGGCCCTTGCCGTCTGGCAGCATGTCCTGCAAGTCTGCACGACGCTGACCCAACTCTTCCATAACCGAGCCCTGATGTTTCTCATCGCAATCCACGACTATTGATTCGACAGGCTCTTTCAATACGCCGTCTTCTTCATGAAGAATCACCTCCGGTCGTGATACCGCAAGCTCAAATCCTTCGCGACGCATGCTCTCGATCAACACCGAAAGATGCAATTCTCCACGACCTGAGACTTTGTATTTGTCCGGTGTCTCGCCCTGTTCAACGCGCAACGCGACGTTGTAGAGCAACTCTCTCTCGAGCCGGTCTCTGATCTGTCGAGTAGTAATGTACTTACCTTCGCGTCCTGCAAACGGTGAGTCATTTACCTGAAATGTCATGCTGATCGTCGGCTCATCGACGGACAGAGCCGGCATCGCGTCTAGATGATCCGGGTCGCAAAGCGTGTCAGAAATATTTAGCTTATCGATACCGGAGATACAAACGATCTCTCCAGCCTGAGCTTCATCAACGTCGATTCGTTCGAGACCTAGATGGCTCTTAACCTGCAGTATCTTTCCTTTGCGGGATTTTCCTTCGCTATCAATAATGACTACTTGCTGATTGCGATGCACCTTTCCACGAGTAACGCGGCCTACACCGATAACGCCAACGTAGCTGTTGTAGTCCAATGCACTAATCTGCATCTGAAATGGCCCATCGATAACAACATCGGGCGGCGGCACCTTATCAATAACGGTTTCGAATAGCGGCTGCATGTCAGTCGCCATCTCATCCATTTCGTGCCCGGCAAATCCTTCCAGTGCAGAAGCGTAGATTATAGGAAAGTCTAGCTGCTCATCTGTCGCACCGAGTTTATCGAAAAGATCGAAGACTTCATCGACCACCCAGTCAGGCCTAGCACCATCTCGGTCAACTTTATTTATTACTACGATGGGATTGAGGCCTTGTGCGAACGCCTTCTGTGTCACGAAACGAGTTTGCGGCATTGGTCCGTCAACAGCATCCACGAGCAGAAGCACACTGTCGACCATCGATAGCACGCGCTCAACCTCACCACCAAAATCGGCGTGGCCCGGTGTATCCACAATATTGATGTGGAAACCGTTCCAGTTGATAGCCGTGTTTTTCGCTAGAATCGTGATGCCGCGCTCGCGTTCCTGGTCGTTCGAATCCATGACTCGCTCGACGCTCTCGCCGCGTGACACGATAGTTCCGGATTGATGCAGCAGCTTGTCAACCAGTGTGGTCTTGCCATGGTCAACGTGCGCGATGATCGCAATATTTCGAATCTTCTCAATCACTGTAGTTCCGCCTAAATATTTTGCCTACAGCCCCAGTGGAGACGTAGGTGGCAGCTCTGATCTCGTCATAGTTCGCCCCTTGGGAATAGGCCCCTTGGGAATAGGCCCCTTGGGAATAGATAGGCAATAGACGGAGAACGGCTGCACAAAAGGCGGCGAGTATACACGAGACGGCGCCGAAAGATTAGTAATCTAGGGGATTTATTTGGCTTAAAGGCCGGTGATTCTAATGCTTTTGGGGCTTGGATAGCTCCAAAACGGCGACATTGGCAAAGCCCTCGTCGATTAAGTTGGCGGCATGGAGGCGACTCATCATGCCCTTCCCGCAATACAGGAGATAATTCTTGTTCTTGTCTAGATCTGCGAATCCGCTGCGAAGCTGATAGAACGGTATGTTCAGTAATTCACCGGGCTGATTTTCCCCATCCAGTGTCAGGGGCTTGATCTCTGCTTCATCCGGG
>NVUL01000037.1 GCA_002401885.1 SAR86 cluster bacterium | reverse complement strand
CTGCGACTTAAGTCGCAGGCCTTTTTTTAACTGCACTAACAGCTACTGAGGTGGGTTTCCTCGAGGCGTGCCTGGCTTACGCCATTCACCGTACAAGAACTCTTCAGCAAATTCGGCACACTTGAATTCGAGCAGCTGCATACTATCCGCAACGTGGCGGTATAGTGGAAAGCTAATACTCCAAGGTGCTGTAAAAGTATTTGGATCAGTAATGGTGGCCTCGTACTGAACGTGGTCCGCGCCTGTCGCAGTCCAACGCTCCTCGACTACCATTTCATAGCTGTGGTGATTGCCGGAACGATCGAACCATGTATCAGGCATCTGCCCAGAAACTCGAACCACTAGCGTATCGCCTTCCCAATGCGCATTGGAATGCCCCATCCATGCGTCAACCTGTGATTCCAGTTCTGGCTGATCGACGTAGACGATACGATTCGATTCGGCAACCTCATAAGCTATAAGAATGACGTTTTCTGATTGCACAATCTGAAACGGGAAAGGCATATAATTTGCGCGAGGAACACCTGGCATATAACACTTAGTAAGAGGATCGTTTTCTAGCGCGTTGGCTTTATTCTCATCGCGAACGCGTCGCGACTGTTCGTTGTAAGGAATTCTGCCACCTTCGACAATCCCTAAGCCGGCTGGCGTTGCTGAGAGCGCTCCCATCAAACCTGGATGAGGACCTTCCGATGCCGCATGAGGCTCCACGTCATAATGCGCAGATGTCATCGCCTGCCAAATGCCACTGAGATCTGGCTTGCCGCTAGGTGTACGCTGAATCTCTCCACTCTGCGCAGCTGCCTGCGTGATCGAGAAAAGACCTACTAAAGTTAATAGTCCAAGCTTCACTATTTGTTTTTCAATTAGATTTTTCATTTACTGCCCTTAAATTATTTTTGTCTTATTACTAATAGTTTGAATTCAACGATCCAGTTAGCAATTATTCTTTACTGTGCGCCTTCTGCTTCCCGGCGATCTTCCATGCGCTTGCCACGCAAGATATTGAACATGCCGTAGTTTCCCTCATGGCAGGCATATTCGTATAGCTGGCCAGCCACTTTTGTCATCGGAACGACAGCAGTAATCTTGTCGGTGAACGTAGCAGGATCATCAATAGTGAATTCGTAGTCAACGCTACCGAATGCTGTACGTGTGAACTTTTCGGTTAGTACTAAGTCCATTGTATTCCCAGTACTCGAAAACGTCTGTCGCAAGCCATTGAAATTCTTCGTTTCTACGACCAGCGAATCGCCTTCATACCAACCTCGAGAATCCCCCGACCACAGTCGAATATCATCTGTTAGATCCGGCTTGTCCCCAAGACGAACGATGCGTGCATCGTGGATCATCTCAGTCATGATGACCGCGGTGTCCTTGTTCTGAAAAATTTGTACATTGTTGTTGTACAGGCTAGGCGTAAATGGAGGTCCAGAGTTAAAACCAACTAAGCAGCGCTCCGAAGTGCCACGATCCTCAGGCCCATCTTTAGCGATACCGCCCACAACGAAACGAACAGGCCGAGTGCTGGGAATATCGGGCCCCAAGCCGCCAAATTGTCTCTGCGCACCTTCTACGGCAGGAGGAATTCGGCCGTCTAGAGGATACACAATATGCGATGTTCGAACCGTATCGCCTATATTCGCCATCTCAAACCAGAAATCGTTATAACCGCCAGGATTATCTGTCGCGGATGGGGCTTCCGGGTTCACGACAAGAATTGCTGCTGCAGCATCTGCGGCTTCTGCCGCCGCCTCTTGCCTTGCAATAGCAGCCTGAACCTCCTCTCGCGTCAGGAATTCCTGATCTGCGAACTGCTTGGGACGCTGCATAGGCGTACTCGAGCTGAAGTTCCAAACTCCCTGTAAATCCGGATGGCCATATTCGGTTCTAGGTGCTTCATAAGTACCGTCCTGAGCCATGGCAAAGCTACAGACAGTGGCTGAAAACGCCAAAATTAGCAGTAGTGAAGATTTCATTCGACCCCCCAAGGGTTAATCATGCTGAGCCCGTAACTTAGAGGTTTAGCCAGTAACAATCAATAGGAATGCGGCTAATTCACGGCGTTGCGGGATTACTCGACTGAGCCTCGGGGGCGAGGCTGCTAGGCAATCCGAGATTTCCAAGAAGACCCTGGGATGGAGTAGAAATCAGCACTCCAGTAGGAGAGCGAATCCCTAGGAGCTTGTTACTTTCTAGTAAACCGTGCAAGCAGACTGGAGGTGTCCCAGCGCCCGCCGCCCATGTCCTGTAGCTCTGCGTAGAAACCATCTACTAACTCGGCCACGGGCAAGTCTGCTCCATTGTTCTTTGCCTCCGCGATGGCGATCCCTAAATCCTTACGCATCCAATCTACGGCAAAGCCGAATTCGTATTGGTCTGCGAGCATTGTTTCAAAACGATTGTCCATCTGCCAGGAGCCTGCCGCGCCCTTCGAGATCGTTTCGATTAGCGCCTCACCATCGAGCCCCGCCTTCTGGGCGAAGTTAAGACCTTCTGCTAGGCCCTGAACAGCACCAGCAATGCACACCTGATTCACCATCTTTGCCAACTGTCCGCTGCCTGCAGGGCCGAGTAATTTACTGAATTTAGAGTAGCTTTCAAACACAGGCCTGGCGATTTCATAGTTCGAACCTTCGCCGCCAACCATTACCGTCAGTGCCCCACTCTCGGCACCAGCCTGCCCGCCAGACACGGGCGCGTCCAGAAAACCGACGCCCTTCTCAGCAGCCACTGAATTTATCTCTCGAGCTAGCGTGGCCGACGCTGTCGTGTGATCAACCAATAACGCGCCTGCCTGCATAGTCGACAACGCACCAGCATCGCCGAGTAAAACCTGACGCACATCGTCATCGTTACCCACGCAGCTCAGCACTACATCGCAGCCGCTCGCAGCGTCTGCTGGACTCTGGGCCATGCTTCCCTTGTATTCTTCTACCCAACGCTGCGCTTTTTCGGCAGTACGATTGTAGACACAGACATCTATACCAGCATTCTTAAGATGACCGGCCATGGGATATCCCATAACTCCAAGTCCAATAAACGCAGCCTTCATTTGAAACTCCTTATCAATTATTTTTCTTCGATCGCTTATTTTCTGTAGACAGATTGACCTCGGGCGAAGGTTTCGACAATCGCAATGTCTTCCAATTCCAGCGGATCTATTGTTATAGGATTCTGCTCGAGAATAACGAGATCTGCGCGCTTGCCTACTGTTATGGAGCCCTTCTCATCTTCCTCAAAATACTGATACGCCGCCCCCTGTGTTACAGCATACAGCGCCTCCAATACTGAGGCACGTTGATCAGGCCCTAGCACATAGCCGCTTCGGGTCAGACGATTAACCGTGATGGAAACAAGGCGCATGATATCCGGCGGCACGACCGGTGAGTCGTTATGGACGGTGTAGGGAATGCCGAGCTCGACTGTCGCCTTCACGGGGCTTATGAAGCTTGCCCGCTTCTCACCGAAACTAAGTCTATGCCAGTCACCCCAGAAATATGGATGGACCGAATAGTAAGAAGGAATAATCCCAAGCTCTTTAAATTGACTCAGTTGATCCGGTCTCACCAATTGTGCATGAATAGCCACCGACCGATGATCGGGAAGCGCGTTTCCGGAAACGGCCTCGGCAATGCCATCTATCATCAATTGAATAGCAGCATCTCCATTCGCATGAGCCAGAACAGGCACGCCTCTAGCTAATAAACCTGGCATGCGCGCCTTATAGGCTTCGGGACTGTAGCTAGGATAGGCCACATAGTCCGCGCTCTGCCCGGGGGGGCCCTGAGTGTAGGGCTGCGACATCCACGCGGTTCTACCCTGGGGCGAACCATCGAGCGTAAATTTGACTCCACCAACACGGAAACCGCCCGTGTAACTCTCATCCTGACTTACCGCCTGCAGCTCCTCGTCGCTTAGCGGATTGGCCATAATAAACGCAACGATATCCACTGCGTAGGGTTCGGCCTCGGCCTCTGCCCGCATCAAATCTGCATAGGCCGTGCTGATGTTCGCGTCTTGTATCGTAGTAATTCCATAACCCGCATAGATGTCTATAGCCTCCCGCCTGAGGCGACTCAACTTCTCTGGCCCCATATTCGCGCTAGAACCGGGGAACGCTCCCATCGCCGTCTCTTCCATTACGCCGTCGGGTTCGCTACTTCCTGCTCGGCGTCGAATTATTCCACCTTCTGGGTTTTGCGTTGAACTGGATATGCCCGCCTGGTCCAGAGCCATCGAGTTGGCCGCGAGCAGGTGTCCTGATACATGCCTAACTACAATGGGATGATTTGTTGAGGCTCGATCTAGATCGTCGCGATCCGGATGCCGCCCTTCCGCTAATAAGGAATCGTCATAGCCGAACCCGAACACAAGATCACCCGCTGGAATTTGYTGCTGCTCGATRCGCAGACGAAGYGCACGCACGATATCTTCTACRCTAGTGATGCCCCCRAYAGGCGGTGAGGAAAGATCTAGAAGATCGGCGTAACGCGATACGCCTGAGAAATGACCGTGCGCATCGATGAAACCGGGAAGCAGGGCTCGCTCACCCAATTCTATGACTCGAGTATCGGCGCCCCTTTGCTGAAAGACCTCTGCACGCGAACCGCTGGCAACGATTCGATCGCCGCGCACAGCCACCGCCATTACATCGGACGTATCCATTGTGATTATGTTCTCACCAACGAAGATGAGATCGGCCTGTTGTGCAACTAAGTTTGTGCTGAATGCCGACAGAAGCAGTACAGCACTGGCGACAATTGTTCTTTGTTTTAGCGACACAGCAGTTCCCCGCGGGTTGTGGATCGACCATCTACTCAATTACATAGCCAACTATTAACTAGCAATCAGATCCAGAATAGTGAAGAACAAATAGTGCAGCGTAATTGAACAGAGTGCAATAAGCCCATTTTAGAAAAAGCGCCTCACGACAAACCTAGAGTCGACTGCCAGTCTTGCTGCAATACCATCAGCAACTCATCCACTGACTGAAACCTATCTGCCGCATCTTTCTGTAGGCAGCGCATCGCAACTTTCTCGAGTAATGGCGGCACATGTTGTTTGGTGAGCTCCGAGGGAGGCGGAGGTATATCGTTGAGAACACTCTCAACAATATGATGAATCTTCTCCCCATTGGCAGGACACTTGCCGGACAGAACTTCATACAGCACTGCGCCAATGCTGTAGATATCTGTGCGCGCGTCGATGTTCGGGTCCTTATTAATCTGTTCAGGGGACATGTAGTGGACCGTACCTTGCACCTTACCCTGCCCGGTTAAGGTAATGTCATCAATATCTGGCGAGTCAACATCTACGTCTTCAACTGCAGTGCCATTGGGGTGCCATACCTTGGCGAGACCCCAATCGAGTACCAACACCTCACCATAGGGACCTGCCAATACGTTTTCCGGCTTGATATCCCGATGCGCCACTCCATGGATATGAGCATACTTCAGCGCATAAGCAACTTGGGTGAGTAACTTCATCAGTTGAGTGAGGTCATAGCGCTCGCGATAGTCTAAAATTTCTCTTAGCGTGTAGCCATGCACCAACTTCATAGTGAAGTAGGGATTGCCTTTCGTATCGCGACCCAGCTCGTAGGTTGGCACAGTATTCGGGTGCTGCAACATAGCCGTGACACGCGCCTCTCGAATCAATCGCTGCTGCTCAATCTCATCATTCGCGAATTCCGGTTTGAGCGTCTTATAACAAATGAATCGTGAGAGATGCAGATCTTTGCACGACTTAATCAAAGACTTACCACCTGTCGCAATGGTGCTAAAGAAGGCATAGCGAGTTCGCTGGTCAATTTTCTCCGGCAATGGCTTGTCTGTTTCCTCTAGGAAAACTGAGCCATAACTTTTGGGGGGTTCTGGAAATTCCAGCATAGTTTAAGAAACCGTCTCAATCTGCGCGCCAATGGCGCCAATGGACTGGCTAATGAATTGCCAGCGGACTTAGAGTACTGCTGAAAATTAACAGATAATGCGTGCAAAACACAGCGACACTAGCTCTTTTTGACAGACTGACGCATACCCGAAAAGAGACGACTTGATCTCGGAACGGTCCAAGGGCCAAAAGTGCCATAGAAATAGTCAACCCGAGTTTCAGACTAATTCTGATGAGAATGAAGAACGCTCTGGTTATACTGACAACATGAGTATTGGCAACATAAATCACGGACCGAGAATTAACTATGTCATATGAAAAAGAACCGGCAGTAATCGAATCGAGTTTTCACGTTCGCTATGCCGAAACTGACGCCATGGGCGTAGTGCACCATGCGGGTTATTTAGTCTACTTTGAAGAGGCGCGCAGTCATTATATGCGCGAACTCGGCAGCGACTACGCGAGTATCGAAAATGATGGATTTCGGCTGCCAGTTAGCGAAGTAGGCCTACGTTATGTAGGCAGTTTGCGCTATGGCGACATTGTGAAAGTTCGCGCCTGGGTTGAAGAGAACAAAAGCAGACGAATTCGCTTCGCCTATGAAGTCCGCAAGGAGGGTGATGAATCGATCCTGGTTACCGGTTTTACTCAACATATTTGGACTGACCATAATGGCAGGGTCATCCGCGCACCCCAGCAATGGGTAGGCATGATGACGAGCTAAGCCCTCACAAGGTTCCTCTGGCAGGCAGGCCAAAAGTTCAGGTTCGACAGGGACTGCTTATGTACTTATCCCACGCAATTGAAGAGCCTGACAGGCACAAATCTGCAAAGAATTCTCACTCAGTGAACGCCTTTCATACAGGAATAATTGAGGCCGAGAGTGGCGTATGGGTTGATCTCTCTCTACAAGCGCGGAAATGACTGCGACCCCCTAGGCCAGAAAGACCCCTGAAATTCCGCTAAAACCAGCCAACACGGGGGATTTAGCGGGTTTTCGGCCGGTCCAAGAGGCACTGTTTCCACTGTACTGAACGCCGTTATACAGCTAACATCGGAATCTAATCGGGATACCGCCCTTGATTTGGGCGAAGAAACGCCATGAAAGAAGTACTCGACAAAGTCAGACTAGTTGCGGTGAGAACACTCACGCGCCATGTCGTGGCTGCTTTGGAAAACTCAACATTGCAGATTGAGGCTCAAGCGATGCAGTTCACGAACGCAAAGCTGCCGCCTATCCGTGAGGAGTCCCGCGCGATTGCCGAACGCTTCATGACCAACCTAAATGCTTACTTCGATGCCCTTACGAGCTTCAAAGCCAAGGAGGAAGAAGAGGCGCCTGATTTCGACAAACTATCCTTGGTTGACCACGACTATCTAGAAGCGATCATTGCAATGGAGGGGATGGTAACTCATGTGCGCAATAGCGATAGGCCAGAATATGTACGCCTGACAACTAGGCTAAATTCTCTGTTCCCCAATACCACTATCGATGAAACAAACAATCCTCTCGATCCCGAGCAGATTGGCGACTGTTTTAATGAATCGATTCGTCCACTCGGACTGAAGGCTCACTACCTACTCACGATCTATCGCGAATTCAACAAGGCAGCATTTCATAATATGGAAAGCTGCCTTGCCGAGGCAAACGAAGTGTTAATCGAAATTGGTGTTATGCCAAATCTCGATATGAAGGCCAGAAACAGAGAGTTAGCCAAGCAGAAACGCGAGGCCGAGCGAGCTGACACTGAGCGGTCCGTAGAAGCTTCCCAAGCTAGAACGCGCTCTGATCGCAGTCAGGGCAAGACTGAAATAACTCGCAAGATTCAAGAGACGGTTGAGAGCGCGAAACCAGAACAGAATCAAGCCGAGATGTTTTCCATGATGCAGACTCTGGTCAGAGGCTTAGCAGATCAGCAGAGAAATCAGTCCGCACTGCCGGTGAATATGCCGGTAACGACCGCAGATTTACAAGTAGAAAACGAAAACCTGAAACAGCAACAAACGCAATTAATGTCTGTACTTAACAATCTTCAGAGCCGTCTGAACCTCGGCGATACATCGAGCGCGCCGCCTAACAGCGGTGATAGTAGTATCGGCGAATTCATATCGCGAACGCTCGAAGAGAGCAGCAGTGCGGGAGATATCGGCGCTATCGATGCGCGCTCCTCCGACGTGATCAATCTCGTCACCTTGCTCTACAAGGAAATATGGAACGATGATTCTTTGCCGCTAGTGATGAAGGAGTTAATCGGTCGAACGCAAATATCAACCATGAAGATAGCATTGAACGATACCGACTTCTTCGATGATGATCAGCACCCAAGCAGAGTAATTCTAAACGAGTTTGCAATGGCCGGCATCGCTTGGACCGAGAAAGAATTATTGGAAAGCGATCCCGTGTTCAACAAGGTTCGTGAACTGGTAGAGCGCCTATTGGCAGAAGAGAATGCCGACAAGAAATTCGTGCAGGGTCTTATTGATGAGCTGCGGGAGATTAGAAATGATTTCAGCCTAATCGATGCAGCACTGGAACAACGAATTCGCGAAACTGACGATCCCAGCGAGCGACTAGAAGATGTGCATGAATTGGTTAGGCAGAAAGTTAGGGAGCGTGTATTGCGAGACGATCTCGATCCTTCTATTCAAAGCCTACTAGACACGCACTTTCATAATTTTTTAGTGAAGCTAATTTTGAGAGAAGGCCCTGGGGGGAGCTCATGGAAACCTGTCATGAGCACCATCGATGTCTTATTATGGACTGTGAAGGCAGATAAACTTCCTGGCGATAAAAGTCGCTTCGAGAAAATCAACCCGCGCCTCTTGGACAATATCGAGAAAGCTCTGGAGATTGGCGGTGCTTCGAAGTCGAAAAGGAAGAAAATTCTGCGCCAGCTAAAGCAGGTGCAACAGTACAGCTTTCATATAGCGGAGATTCGTGGAGCAGATAGACTTCGAAGCGTCGACGGCTCGACAGACACTAACACCGCCGATGGAGAACCACGCCGAGAACGCCGTGAGCCTCCTTCTCTGCCGAGAGACGACCCGTATCTTCGTCGAATAGATAAGCTGCCGATCGGCACTTGGTTTGAATTTAAAGGTGCGGCTGGCGTGCCGGTCCGTTGTGCGCTCGCTTCCAAGATCGACAGCATCGACAAGCTATTCTTCGTGAACAGCAAGGGCGAAAAAGCTGTAGAGCTCACCCGAATGCGCCTCGCCCGAGAGCTGAAAGCGGGCTCCGTCAAGATCCTCACCGAAGGCTCCTTGGTCGGTAGAGCTATGGAGTCGGTCATCAGCAATCTTCGTAATAGCGCACAAAGCCAAGAACCTGACGCGGCAGCGAACTAACTTGCCGACCTTAGCTCAATCCCGCGGCTCCGTGCGTGCTAAATCCTCAATTTGCCAACTATAGACTACGAATGATCTCAGAAAAATTTTCATTCACTGGGTAGCCTCCGGCTGTCCAGCCTAATCGCACAATGACTAGATCGAGTGATGGAATGACCATAAGG
>NVUL01000005.1 GCA_002401885.1 SAR86 cluster bacterium | reverse complement strand
TCGAGCGTACAGGGATGTATTTACAGCGTGTGGCAAGCGGCGCTACCGATCCGCAGCCCATCACGGAGCGTCAAAGTGAAGGAATTGAACCGGATGTTCGATATCCAAACTGAGCCACTATTCACCAGTTGGCTCTTTCTCATTTTTTGACAGATTCTGCTATACTGCGCGGCCCTAAGAATTTGAAATGTAGCATCTATTCGTTGGTAACTGAAAACCATTAGTAACTAAAACTCTACCGTTAACTAGAAGGATTGAATCGAAAAATGAAAGCACCCGTGCGAGTCGCTGTAACAGGAGCAGCAGGACAAATCAGTTATTCCCTCTTATTCCGAATAGCCGCAGGCGAAATGTTAGGCAGTGATCAACCCGTAATATTGCAGCTGCTGGAAATTACTCCTGCCTTAGAGGCGTTGGCTGGCACGGTTATGGAGATTGAGGACTGTGCATTTCCATTGGTTGCTGGAATCGTTCAGTCGGATGATCCTAATGTTGCCTTCAAGGATGCTGATTACTGTTTACTCGTTGGTGCTCGGCCTCGTGGTCCGGGTATGGAGCGTAAGGATCTGCTAGAGGCAAACGCCGCTATTTTTTCTGTCCAAGGTAAGTCCATCAATGACAATGCCAGCCCTTCGGTGAAGGTGCTCGTGGTCGGTAATCCCGCCAATACCAATGCTCTCATCGCATACCGCAATGCACCTGATCTGCAGCCCGGTCAATTCACCGCTATGATGCGTTTGGATCACAACCGTGCGATCGCACAGCTAGCCAACAAGGCCGGTAAACACAATACAGATGTCGACGGGTTGATTATCTGGGGAAACCACTCGGCAACTCAGTACCCTGATATCAATCATGCAACGGTTGATGGCAGCAAGGCAACAGACCTTGTCGATGAAGCCTGGACCTTAGAAGAGTTCATTCCTACAGTACAGCAACGCGGTGCAGCCATTATTAAGGCGCGTGGTCTTTCGAGTGCTGCCTCGGCCGCCAATGCCGCTATCGAACATATACGCGATTGGGCGCTCGGTACCTCTGGCAAGATTGTTAGCATGGGCATCCACAGCGACGGCAGCTACGGTATTGAAGAAGGACTCATCTACTCCTTTCCTGTAGTTTGCGAAGGTGGTAATTATCAAATTGTTCAGGGACTGGAGATTAGTGAGGTGAGCCAGACTCTGATGGACAAATCAGAGACAGAGCTAAAGGAAGAGCGCGACGGCGTAGCAAGCCTGCTACCCTAAGCGAGTTTTGCTGCACGGTGATTCGCCAGTTTGTTGAAAGTCCTCGCTGCGAATCTAGGCAGAGCATCTTGCTTCGGCGAAAACAGCGTAGACTCGAATGGGGCGAGCGTTGTTTTCGCATTAGCGCTGTTGTTTTGTACTAGGCTAGAATTCCTCGCCATCTCGGGTGTCTGTAATGAGCAGTAATACTCTAGATCTTATTCGCAGCAAACAGTTCTGGGTTTTCCAGCTGCTGGGCTGGTCTACCTGGGTATTGATGCTGGTGTTGCGAGACATCATCTTCGTGCCACCTGAATATATCTTCTCTCGAGCTCTCGTATCGAGTGTTAGCGCCGTTACGGCAATGTTGCTGACGGCAGGACTGCGAACGCTATATAAGCTGGTCTGGGAGCGTGGGTTCATCGTGCGTTTCTTGGTGACTTGGTTCGGTTCTTTCGGAGTCGCGTTACTTTGGCAGCCGATTCGAAACTACATATCCTTCATACCCTTCGGCGAAGTGCTCAGTCTTCGCGATGCGAGTGCAGAGGATTTATTCGATAATCTGTTCACCAGTTCGTTTCCATTGCTGCTCCTGTGGAGTGGCTTGTACTTCATCATAAAGTACTATCAGCTATTCCAGGCTGAGAAAGAGAAGAGCTTGCGATCTGAATTGCTAGCGCATGAGGCCCAGCTATTGATGCTACGTTATCAACTCAATCCACATTTCCTTTTTAACACGCTAAATGCCATCTCAACTCTAGTGCTGTCGTCGGCAAATGAGCGGGCGAATGAGATGCTGACTAAGTTAAGCAAGTTCCTGCGTTATTCCCTTGATCACTCGCCGTTGGATAAGGTGAGTCTGGCGCACGAGCTGGAGACATCTAAGTTGTATCTGGATATCGAGAAAGTGCGTTTCGCCGAGCGCCTGCGTCTCGACATAGATATTGAAACGAAGGCGGAGCTTGCGATGGTGCCAACCATGTTGCTGCAGCCGCTTATAGAGAATTCGATTAAGTATGCTATCTCGCAATCCGAAACCGGTGGTACGATTCGAATTAGTGCTCAGGTGAAAGAAGTGACTCTAGTGCTTCAGGTTGCAGACGATGGTCCTGGCGTGCCGGAGCTAGATGGCGAGAGTGATGGCTCGGCATTCTCTCAGGGCGTAGGAATTAGTAATATTCGAAATCGCTTGCAAGAAATCTATGGTCACAAACACAAACTGATATTTAGTAATGCCGAATCTGGCGGCCTAATCGTAACGGTAGAGATTCCCTATGACAGACAATGATTCCAATAAGTTGAAGGCGATTATCGTCGATGACGAAGAGCTGGCAAGACAGGGCCTGGAGATGCGCCTTAGCGGATTCGATAATGTAGAAATCGTTAAAAGTTGCGCGAATGCGAAGGAGGCGCTGAAGGCTATAGCCGAGTTAGAGCCAGATCTGGTTTTTCTCGATATTCAGATGCCGGGCAAGACCGGCGTCGAAATGATTCGAGAAATTCAGTCCGATATTTTGCCAATGATTATCTTTGTAACCGCCTATGATTCGTTTGCGGTTGATGCCTTCGAGATGCACGCTATCGATTATCTCTTAAAGCCAGTGGAAAATGAGCGTTTGCTAGAGGCAGTCGAGAAGGCGTGGCAGCATAAATCCCAGGTCGGTGTCGCTAGCGAGAAACAACGACTCTTGAATTTATTGGTCAGTCTTACCGGCAAGTCGCCTACCGCAATCGGCGAATTGCTAGATGATGAAGATCAGTCGACAGAACACGCCGATCGTCTCGCCATCAAAGATGGATCTTCTATAACCTTCGTGCCAATCAAGGATATCGACTGGGTAGATGCGGCGGGCGACTACATGTGTGTGCACGTCGATGGAGCGACGCATATCATGCGCACGACGATGAAGGAATTAGAGTCGAAGCTCGACCCTTCAATATTTCAGAGAGTACATAGATCGACAATCGTTAACCTGCGCAGGGTTGAGAAAGTTTCATCTCATATAAACGGGGAATTTCATCTAACCCTGAGTTGTGGCTCCTCATTGAAGATGAGCCGTTCTTACAAGGAGAAGGTTAAGCATTTTTTTTAGTGCTCAGTTTCTTCTTATTCTTCCAGCGCTCTCTTTAGTTCTTTTTTCAGGAACTCTAGTCGGTCCTGCCCCCAAAACAGTTGCTCATCGAGTCGATAACTGGGCACGCCAAACACGCCGAGCTCTACAGCCTTGATGCTGTCTTGTGCGATAGTCTCAATTGCTCCAGTACCATCGGAAAGCAATGCGCTTCCATCTAAATTATTTTCTGCGGCAATCGCCAGAAGCGTATCCGCATTGCTGATGTCGCGTTCTTCCAGCCAGCATGCTCTGAGGCAAGCGCCGGCAAGATGAATTGCTTTCTGCGCATCTTGCTTTCGAAGATTGACGACCATTGTTGCGGCAAGTTTATCGCTCACAGGAAAGTGTTGGGGCTCTAGGTTTAGATCTACCTGCGATTGGTCGCGCCAGCGGCGCAGTTCCTGCATTCGATATGCCTTTCTTTGCTCAGACCTTTTCGGAAGCGGTAGTCCACCAGTGCTGGGGAAGATGATTGAGAGATCCACCGGCCATATTCTGATTGTGGCGTCAAACTGCTTCGCCATTTTTACGAGTCTTTCATGTCCTAGATAGGACCATGGCGAGACTAACGAGAGGTAATAGTCGATGGGTTTTTGCAAGAGGATATCTCCTTGAGGTTCAATCTTAGTAGCGTGGCATTAATTCGTAATATGGTTGAGTGGAAGCTCGGTGGTGCTGAGTACCTCTCTCAGTATGAAGCTCGAGTGCACGTCGGTGACTCCCTCTATCTTGGTAATCTTATTGAGTAAGAATTCTTGATAGTACTCCATGTCGGGTATCACGACCTTCAGTTGATAGTCTGCCGATTGGCCAGTGATCAATAGGCACTCGGTGACTTCGGGGAAGGTGCGGACCTTCTCCTCGAAGATTTCGAAGCGGTCTGGAGTGTGGCGGTCCATGCTGATCTGAATAAGCGCGATGAGCTTCAGCTCCAATTTCGAGGCGTCGAGCAGAGTGACCTGCTGTTTGATAATCCCGTTGTCTTGTAACTGTTTTACTCGTCGCGCACAGGGAGACGGAGATAGGCCGATCTTCTCCGCGAGCTCTAGATTAGTGATTGCACCATTCCTTTGTAGCTCCTGTAAAATTCTCTTATCTAGCTTGTCCATCTGCATGCGGTCGCACCGTTTTGTCTAATTTAAGTGAAGAAAATTGATGTTATTCCAAATATTGGCTTTAATAAACAAAATAATTTGAATTAATAGTGAAAAACACTAATATTTAGTGAATCTTAGGCAATTTAGGAGTAGAAATGCTACGGCACTTTCCCTATCCTAAGTCATCTCAAACACTGGGTGATTAGTTAAACAGGCTGAGCACCGAAATCCAGAGTCTCAAAAGGACAAAGTGAGCCGTGTTAGTGAGAAACGCCGAATCAGGTGTTAGCAAATTTGAATTAAGTGAGGAATAACCGTGTTCGATCATACGAAGTACCAGCCTTTCCAGGCTATCGATATTAAGGATAGGACTTGGCCAAATCAGATTATCACCGAAGCACCTAGGTGGTGTAGCGTTGATCTCCGTGATGGAAACCAGGCGTTGATCGAGCCGATGTCAGTCGCGCAAAAGAAGAAGATGTTCGAACTCTTGGTGTCCGTAGGATTCAAGGAGATCGAAGTGGGTTTTCCTGCTGCCTCGCAGCCGGACTTCGATTTTGTTCGTAGCCTAATTGAAGAGGGCAAGGTGCCTGACGATGTAACTATCCAGGTCCTCACTCAGGCGAGGCCCGCTTTAATACAGCGAACTTTTGAGTCTCTGAAGGGCGCAAAAAAGGCTATCCTACACGTCTATAATTCCACTTCTATAGTGCAGCGTGAGAAAGTCTTCAAGACAGACAAGGCAGGTATYGTAGAGATCGCYGTGRCTGGCGCASAGGARGTTAAGCGMTGYGCRSARCTYGCTCCGGAWACMSAATGGACCTTCCAATATTCYCCAGAGAGCTTTACCGGCACCGAGATCGACTTTGCCGTTGAGGTTTGTGATGCSGTCTCTARKGTATGGAARCCGACTACCCAGAGACCAATTATCTTCAATCTTCCYTCCACGGTTGAARTATCTACACCGAACRTMTATGCGGACCAGATCGAATGGTTCTGCCGCAATATTCAAAACAGAGAWGCGATTGTCGTTAGTCTRCACACGCATAAYGATCGCGGTTGTGCTGTWGCCTCTGCCGAGTTGGCYGTTATGGGTGGCGCGCAGAGAGTGGASGGCACTCTACTAGGAAACGGCGAGCGCACCGGTAACATGGACATCGTCGTGATGGCGATGAATCTGTATAGCCAAGGTGTCGATCCTCAACTGGATCTGCATGATATGGACAAGATTGTTTCCGTCGTACGCGAGTGCACGCAGATCGATGTACACCCACGCCAGCCTTATTCTGGTGACCTAGTGTTTACCGCCTTCTCCGGCTCGCATCAGGATGCGATTAAGAAATGCCTCGATATCTATACAGAGGGCGAGACCTGGGAAATCGCCTACCTTCCAATTGATCCGCGCGATTTGGGTCGGACCTATCAAGATGTAATTCGCGTGAACAGCCAATCTGGGAAAGGGGGCATCGCCTACGTGCTCGCTAATAAGTTTGGATTCGAACTGCCGCGCTGGTTGCAGATAGAGTTCAGCCGCGTGGTACAGCAAGTTACTGAGTTAAGCGGGCAGGAGATAAAGGCAGAAGAAATCTGGGACCTGTTCAACCGACACTATTTAAATAGCGACAAGGTAATTAGCCTTGAAGATTTTAGTATCGAGAAAGCGGAAGGACGCGAGACGTTCAATGCCACGATCGATTACTTCGGGAAGGAGCTCTCGATTAGTGGCGAAGGCGATGGTGTATTGAATGCCTTCGTGACAGGCCTGAAAGAAGCCATCAAGATCGATTTTGAAATCATGGAATATGGCGAGCATGCACTCGGTCAAGGTGCCGATGCCGAGGCGGTTACTTATATTCAATTGAAATGTGAGGGTCGGCGCTACAGCGGAGTCGCGATAAGCAAAGACATCATCGCCTCATCACTCAACGCTTTTATGGGCGCGGCCAGCCAACTGCTCAGCGAGCAGCGCGTCGCCGCCTAACGGTCTCACTGAGACCAACTCTAACGCAGAACAAGCAGCCGACTTATTCAGGAGCTCCTCGACATCGCTCACAAGGCGATACCCTCTGGGTGGGAACGGGCTAGATTAGTTGGCTGCCTGCGTATACTTTCTCTTCTTGCTCTGCTCATTAGCCGCATTTTGCGCTACTGTATGAAACTGCCTTTGTTGCCGGTCTTGGTAGGTAGAATCAAATACAAATCACAGCATCACCCATGTGGAATTAGTTCATGTTCGAGCTTATTGCGGCAGCCTCAGTCTCGTCATTCTTCTTCGGTCTATTCGGAGTCAGCTGGGAGTCTGTGGACGAAAAGATAGAGCGTGAGTTTCCCGGTGTGGAGTCGGTTGCCACAGATGTGCTGCTAGCGCGTTATGAGGTATCAGACGAGAATCTGCCCATTATTATAGACGTGCGCGAGGACGGTGAGTTCCGAGTCAGTCATCTCATTAATGCGCTGCATTTGGAAAGCGCCGCGGCTATATCCGAAGTGATTGTCGAAAGAGGACTCAGTAAAGACACTGAGATCATTGTCTACTGCTCTGTGGGCTATCGGTCGGCCTCTGTAGCTGCTGACCTTCAGGAGCGCGGCTTCACTCAGGTGCT
The DNA here is from genome assembly GCA_002401885.1 of SAR86 cluster bacterium. GTDB lineage: Bacteria > Pseudomonadota > Gammaproteobacteria > Pseudomonadales > Pseudohongiellaceae > UBA9145. Next base: position 60,245 of record NVUL01000005.1, on the reverse strand, counting down.
CAACTTAGAGCATTCATTGTTCGAATGGGCCAGCAATGGTTATCCCATGATCAACGCGAGTGGCAGCACCGACAAGGTTCATCCATTCAATAGGGCGTGGAGTGTTCTGGTCGACGACTCTCTGCATGCCTACCCCGATAAGTAATTTCCTGCCTGTGCAAACTATTCTTCCATAGCTTGCGACTTACTCTCTAAAACCAGTATCCTGTTTTTGATGCAAGAAGCTGCTATGCAGCGACAGGATGGGGATTCCATGAGTCTGATAGACGAAGACGAAGCGCTAATAGCGGCGGCTCTTAAAGGGTCTGCCTATGCATGGGAAAAGTTGGTCAAGCGCTACGAATCGAAGATCTATAACCATGGCTTGCGTCTAACCGGTAATTCCAGCGATGCGATGGACCTGATGCAGGAAGTCTTTCTCGGTGTGTACAGAAACCTGCACCGATTTAGAGGCGATGCGAAGTTCAGCAGTTGGATTTTCCGTATAGCGCACAACAAGGCGGTAGACATGAATCGTCGCAAACGATTGATGACGTCGTCGCCAAAATTTTCTGCGGAAGATGAGGGGGACGAATTCGAAAAATTTCCTGGTAAGACGAATTTAGAACCGGAAAACAGATTAGGTAACATCGAGCAAAATGTTCGCGTTCTCAAAATGCTGAACGAGCTAAGTTCGGATCAGCGATCGATAGTGGAACTTAAGATTTTTCAATCTTTAACGTTTCATGAAATCGCTGAGCTTCAAGATATTTCGGCAAATACAGCCAAGACACGTTTCTACAGTGCGCTGAAGAAATTGAAAGTAGTATCGGAGGAACAAAATGTCCTGTCCTAAGACACACTATTTACTGCAAGAGTATTTTTCTGAAGACTTGTCGGCGGTCGCCCGCAATGAGTTGGATAGGCATTTGACTGATTGTGTGCACTGTAATGCCGAACTTGAGTCGGTGTTGCATGCGCAGCAAGATCTGCAGCAATGGCAGGAACAGAGAGTCCCGCATTGGGATCGGCATCTTGAGTTATTCCGGCAGGAGCATCGTATCGACCGCCCCGTGTCGCGATTCTGGTTGAGTTGGCAGTGGCTGCCAACGGCTGCATCGCTAGCCATGTTGAGTGTGCTTCTATTCAACGTGAGTGTGGTCAGTAATGACACTGGCTTCTCTATTTCTTTCGCTGGACCTTCTGCCGTTGACACTAATCTAAATGCGCAACTGGCCGAATTTGAGCAGGCGCAGAGTTTGGAAATGCAGCAGCTCGTAACGCGAGTAGAGAGTAGGCAGGATAGTAACAATGTACAATTGTTGCGGGCGGTCATGGAGCAGGCCCAGCAATCAACAGCAGATAGTTTCGATCAGATGTATGCCTATTTCGAGCAGCAGCGACTCTTGGATCTACAAGATATGCGAGCGGGCTATGAACAATTGGTAGACAGTGACTATGAGACGATTCGGTCTTTGCAGCAGCTAGTAAATTATGTGGGTTATCAGAGCGACATTCGATAAGAGGGCTAGACTATGCGAAAAGTTCTAAGACAAACCTTGGCTTGTGTTGCAGCGGTAGTAAGCGCGGCGTCGGCGACGGCTCAAGACCCGCTGCTTGAAGGCTTGCAAAGGAATATTGATATATTCTCGGGTGTGCTGGAAGATGCCTTGGATTTCGAGGAGGCAAAGGGCCTGTTCGGTCTGAGTCTTGGCGGCATCGAGAGTACTTACCTCCTCGGGCAGGGTGTGGTGCTAGAAGTGAGAACACCTCTGGCCAATAGTCGTAATCGATTGAGCCTCGCGTCCTTGAATTCTGCAATGCAGACACTGCAGGTGCGTGGCAATCCATTCGAATCGATCGCGCTATCTCAATCTACGGCTCAAGCTCAATCTGCATCGACGCAGGCGTCCCCCGTGATGGCTTTGAGGAGTCAATCTGCGGAGTCCGCTAGCTTCTATGCTCAAATGATGGAGCGAGTAGCGAATGTCGACTATTCGCTCGCTATAAACAATGCCATTCTACAGGCGACTGAGTCAGCACGATCTCTGCGTTCACTGGGTTCTGTCGATGATGGTGACTATCAAGAATTGCGTGCTGACATAGAAGGCCTACGCGCAGAAATGGGAGAAAAGATGCAGGGCCTGCGAGAGCTTGAAGCACAGATCAGAGAATCGACCGCTCAGGCGATAGCGGATTCGAACATCGAGGAAGAGATGCGCCTAAAGCTTGATACGGTTATGGCGCAGATAGAGCCACTCCGCGAGCAAGCTGTTGCCAAGGCCGCGGAACTTAGGCAGCGCAGGGAACAGGCTGAACAGGCCTACACTGCGCAGTGGCAGCAAGACGTTGTAGCGTTTGAGGACAAGCTCTATCAGGCGATGTGCGACTACGGATCGACATTGCGTGAGCTGCCTGATGATGAGCGCGTCTCAATAATTCTTACCGGGCTTGGCGAGCAGGGCGAAGACCAGCGCCGCACTGATAAGATTCATGTCTTCAATAAAGCCGATTTGCAGGAATGCCAAGCCGATGACATTTCGGTGGCGACTTTGCGAGAACGATCCGATCATTACAGCTACTAGTCTCAGACTCTCGATTTTTACCTAGGGCTTAACTCAGGGTTTAACTCTGAGTTAAGCCCTGAGACCTAGAAGGGAGCGCCGGTGATGTTTACATCCGCCGGCGCGAATTGTTTCGCTGAATCAGAAGCCTGATACAGACGCGTAATCAGCAAGAGTACGCCTGGAACATCCAATAGATCGATGTCGTCGAATATCAGCTTTCTACGAATTCTCTCGCTCGCTGTGAATAGGGTTCCACTCGCAGTGAAATTTAAGAACGTAAAGTCTTCGTCTTCTATTCCCCAGTTGCTAGATATAACCTCTTGCCCAATACCTCCATCCAGGCGTTGGAATGGATAGAACCATCGCCCACCGGCATAGCCGGCTTCATAGGTGATGATATTGCCATCGGGGTAGTACCAGGTCTCATCGAAGGCGCGAAAGTAATTCGTCGTCAGGCTTCCATTCGGCCAAAACAGCGCTTGATCACCATGCATCCAGTGGTAGGCCATTATCCGACCGTTCGGGTAGTAGATCGTCGTGTCCAGGCCCGGTTCCGCCATAAACAGCTGCCCATTTGGGAAATACCAGGCTTTATGGTAAAGGTCGTTGGAGATTAGTGAGCCATTCGCATAGTAGCTATTACCGCGACGGTAGCCTGTTAAGATTACTGGTTGGCAGGCTAATAAATTCAGCTCCGCGAGGGCGTCAGTCATGACGTTCATCTCGCCGACATCGTCGAAATCAGCAGGCAGCATGGTATTCAGCGCCAACATCTTACCCATGAATTCAAGGGTTGCGCAGGCGCTACTTACGTTTGCAGAGCCTTCTCGGGCCAATACTGAAGGAGAAAAGCTCAGCAACAGCGATAGGGCTAAAATTCGAGCATATCTCATGGTTCATCTCCTATTTCGGTTCTTATGCGATGAGCTTTCGAAACGATTTGTTTCGAAAGTTCTCAAATAGTACAGCCTCAAATGTGAACACTGACTTAATACTCGCGATGCCTTGCAGATTCTCATCAAAAAGAAATTTTGGCTTGGTCTGAGCTGAAAATTCCTTATAATATGCGGTCTCTACATGGATGTTGGTTGCTACGCGCCAAGATGACTTGGTGAGATAGGTCCCAAAAATAAGAAGCTGTATCTGAGGAGAACCAGATGGACTGTCCGAAATGTAATTCCGAGATGCAAGAGCTCAAGATTGAGACGCTGCATGGTCAAGTAGTAATAGATAAATGCAATAGCTGCAAGGGTCTGTGGTTCGACAACGGCGAAGCAGAGCAGCTGAAGGGTGACTGGATGGCGGACTTTGCCGACAGTGGCGATCGAGAAGTTGGCAAGACCTACAATACCGTGCGCGATATTCAATGTCCTCGTTGTGGTAAGACGATGGTCAAATTAAATGATCCTAAGCAATCACACTTGGAATATGAAGCTTGCGAAGAGCACGGGGTATTCATGGATGCTGGCGAATTCACCGATTACAAGCATGAAACCTTGATGGATGTTTTTCGTGATGTGGTGGCAAAAATCACGCGCAGGCAGAAGTGATTCGAGCCAGTTAATGAGTGATGCTTTTTCGCTCATTGCTCCGCGAGAGTTAAGACAATTAAGAATGCCATTTGGGATGCAACCAAATGGCATTTTTTATGGCCTGCTGGTCTAGAGCAGGAAACTTTCCTATGTCAGTCCAAGTAGCCGCAGCATCGTGGAAATCCGAGCCAACTGACAAGTACAGTGACTTCTCCTCTGCTAACTTGCTCAGATAGGCTTTCGTAGTTGGGTCTATATTCGAATAGCTTCCCTCTATTGCTTCTCCACCACATTCTTTGAAATCGTCGAGTAATGAGCTTAGCTTGGTTTTGCTTAGCGAGTAGCGGCCGGGATGCGCAACTACGGCGATGCCCGAGGCTTTAAGAATTGTGGAGACTCCCTCTTGCAGACTGCAACAGCTTGCGGCGGCATAGACTCTGCCGCGCTTACCGAGATGCGTCTTAAAGGCCTTCTGTCGATTTTTGCAGATTTTTTCTTGCACAAGAAAGTCTGCAATGTGACTGCGCGTATAAGCGGTGCAAGGCAGCGATTGTAAGTAAGCCATTAGCCCATGCGTGCCGAGCTTCTGCAAATTCTTATCGATCGCTTGTGCGCGATTTTCTCGCTGCGTCTGCTGTGATGCTAACAGTTTTTCTATGTGGCTATTCTTAGTGTCAATGAACAGCCCGACGATGTGAATCTCCATGGTGTTCCATAGGCAGGAGAGTTCTACGCCATTGATGATGGTTATATCCCTCGCTTCGGACTGCAGAGGCTCTAATCCATCGATACAGTCGTGATCGGTGAGTGCCAGATGGGTAAGCCCATTTACCGTTGCGCGTTGTAGTAGAAAAGAGGGTGATTCTTTACCATCTGAGAAATGGCTGTGGCAGTGTAAATCGGCTTTCATTTTAAGGAGCCTCTGATTACGATGATCTCTGTCAATACATTGGCAAGGGCTGCTCAGTCTAGTCGAAGCAGGCTGCGGTATTCTATAGGAATACCGATAAAGAGATCACGGAAATGCAATAAAAACGTGCCCAGCAAGGTCTTAAGGCCTGTGATCAAAGGATTCACCTAAGTCGGTATAGCGGTCGACTCCGTGGTAGCTAATTGGCTGCTATGCTATATTCACGAAGCTACTCGACTCGACATGTTTTTCCAATGATTTGGTCAGCGGCTTCTCAATAAGTGGTAATCGTAAACTAATGACGTACACCGAAATAGAGCATCGAGTCGCAGGACTTGAAGATCAAAATTCTAAGTCACCTTTGATCGATGGATGTATTAACTGCATCGAACAATGCGATCAAATTTTAAGCATCATATCCCAAGAAAATTTCACCGATGACTCCAAGGGTAGTTCTTCGATTGGTGCGCATATTCGACATATCCTAGACAGATTCCATTGTTTCTTTGCGGGGCTGGCAGATGCTTCAATCGATTACGATGCGCGAAAGCGCGACCGAGAGATCGAGCAAAATTTGGAGGCCGCAACGTTCGCATTGGCGAGCATAGCTCGAAGAGTTGGGAAGTTACGAGAGCCGCCACTCAGCAATGAGATCATCTGTGTTAAGGAATCTGTACTACCCTCCAGTCCCGCTGTTGAAATCTCCAGTACCCTAGAACGAGAAATGATGGGATTGATTACCCACAGCATTCACCATCTTGCCATAATTGCCCTGCTAGCGAGGTCTTTCGGCCATCAAATGGACAGCGATTTCGGTAAGGCACCTTCCACAATCGTCTACGAGCGATCTTAGCTTAGTACTCCTTCCTCCTCGAATTGGCGAGCATCAGGATAGCCCCCACGGGCGAGTTTGTCCGCACCCATGGACGGCATTACGGCTTTTTCCAAGGAAACTACCCTTGCCGGCAAGACGTGCCTTGCCATGAACACGGAGAAACTCACTGAACCCGCTAATTAGAGGTTGATGGGGTGCCAGGAGCGCCGGCTCTTTGGCTAGTTCAATAGCACGTCACTATACTTGACTAATTTACTTAGGTATTCGATAATTACCACGTTTACTAGGCATCGAGAAGACTTCCCATGCGCTTGACGACAAAGGGTAGGTACGCGGTTACGGCAATGCTGGACTTGGCTCTGCATAAGAATCAAGGGCCAGTGAGTCTTGCTGATATATCTCGGCGGCAGGCAATTTCACTCTCCTATCTAGAGCAATTGTTTGCCAAATTGCGCCGCGGCTCATTGGTGAGCAGTGTGCGTGGCCCGGGTGGAGGCTATGAGCTGCAGCGCGGTTCTGAGGCAATCTTCATCGCTGAGATTGTGGATGCCGTGAATGAGTCGATCGACACGACGAAGTGTAAGGGAGCCGGTGACTGCCAAGGCGGTGAAACTTGCCTGACCCACTATCTGTGGGAAGATCTCAGTGAACAGATTCATGCCTTTCTGGAGGGTATCAGCCTTGCGGACCTGGTGGCGAAGAATGAAGTAAAACGAATTTCGCAGAAGCAGGACCAAAAACACCTAATTGCCAACGAGAACGTCGAAGGCAGCCGGGTTTTGGCCTCAAGCTTATAAAGCAGTAGTGTGGAGCAAAGCAATGCAATTCCCAATTTATTTAGATTATTCAGCAACTACTCCGGTAGACCCGCGAGTAGCAGCAAAAATGGCAGAGTGCCTAACTTTAGAGGCAAATTTTGGCAATCCAGCGTCGCGTTCACATATGTTTGGCTGGAAGGCGGAGGAAGCTGTAGAGACGGCACGTCGCCAGGTGGCTGACTTGATCAATTGTGATCCTCGAGAGATCGTCTGGACTTCGGGCGCAACCGAGGCTGACAATCTGGCTATCAAGGGTGCCGCTCATTTCTATGTAAAGAAGGGCAAGCATATAATCACCTCCAAGATTGAGCACAAGGCAGTGCTAGATAGCTGCCGTCAACTTGAGAGAGAAGGGTTCGAAGTAACTTATCTCGATCCGAGCGCGGCAGGGATCATTTCCCCAGAAGCGGTGGCCGCAGCAATTCGTCCTGACACTACACTTGTTTCACTGATGCATGTGAACAATGAGATTGGGGTGATCAACGATATCGCCGCTATTGGCAAGGTCACCCGCGAGCACAAGGTTATTTTTCATGTCGATGCAGCTCAGAGTACCGGTAAGCTCGACATCGACCTAGAAGAAATGCAGGTGGATCTTATGTCATTGACTGCACATAAGACTTATGGGCCCAAAGGTATTGGTGCATTGTATGTTCGCCGCAAGCCGCGTGTGCGTATCGAGCCGCAGATGCACGGTGGTGGTCATGAGCGTGGTATGCGCTCCGGCACATTAGCCACGCATCAGATTGTAGGGATGGGTGAGGCTTACCGTCTCGCGAAAGAAGAGATGCACGCAGAAAATATCCGCTTATTGGCTCTGCGAAATCGCCTGCTTGATGGATTCAAGGATATGGAAGAGGTGTTCGTGAATGGTGATGCCGATCATCGCGTTGCAGGTAACCTGAATATCAGCTTTAACTTCGTCGAAGGAGAGTCATTAATGATGGCTCTTCGCGATCTTGCCGTTTCTTCCGGTTCGGCCTGCACGTCTGCGAGCCTGGAACCTTCCTATGTGTTGCGCGCGATTGGATTGAATGACGAGTTAGCGCATAGCTCACTAAGGATGACTATGGGTCGTTTTACCACCGAAGAAGAGATAGATTATTCGATCGTAAAGGTGCGCGAAGCCGTAGGAAAATTAAGAGAATTATCGCCGTTGTGGGACATGCACAAAGACGGTATCGACCTAAGTCAAGTTAAATGGGCAGCTCACTAAACCGAGCGTCAGGAGAGTTAAAAATGGCGTATTCAGAAAAAGTATTGGATCACTACGAAAATCCTCGCAACGTTGGCAAGATGGATGACGATGATGTGAATGTCGGCACCGGTATGGTTGGTGCTCCAGCGTGTGGTGACGTGATGCGTCTGCAAATTAAGGTAGACGATAATGGCATCATCGAAGATGCGAAGTTTAAGACCTATGGTTGTGGTTCAGCCATTGCCTCAAGTTCATTGCTTACGGAATGGGTAAAGGGTCGTTCGCTGGATGAGGCTACACAGATTAAGAACAGTGATATTGCCGAGGAATTAGGACTGCCGCCAGTGAAGATTCACTGTTCCGTGCTTGCCGAAGATGCAATTAAGGCAGCGATCGAAGATGTAAAGCAGAAGCGCAAGGGTTAACGGAAGTAGCTTAACGGGAAAAGTAACAACTCATGGCAATCTCAATTTCAAGTACAGCTGCACAGCATGTGGCCGGTCAACTCGCGGACCGCGGTCATGGCATCGGAATCCGTGTTGGGGTAAAGACAACCGGGTGTTCCGGAATGGCCTATGTCCTCGAGTTTGTCGACAAAGTCGAAGTTGGCGACCAAGTATTCGAAGAGCAGGGCGTAAAGATTATCGTAGATCCGAAGAGCCTTGCCTACATCGATGGCACTGAAATGGATTTCGTGAAGCAGGGTGTGAATGAAGGTTTTGAATTTAAGAATCCAAACGCGAAGGGCGAGTGTGGATGTGGCGAGAGCTTTAGCATCTAGCTCGACTCTATTCGAACTAGCCTTTATTGAACTAACCCTGCAAGCGTAGCCTACCCAAAGTGCAGTCACTTAAAAGTAATTATTTCCAACTATTTAATCTGCCGCAGTCCTGTGAAATCGACCAGGAGGCGCTGAATGACGAGTATCGAAAACAGCAGGGCGAAGTGCATCCCGATCGTTTCGCCAACGCTGAAGAGCACGAGAAACTCCGTGCTCTTCAGCTCAGCAGTTATCTCAACGAAGCCTATGAGACGATCAAATCCCCGCTACGACGTGCCGCCTACTTGCTAGCGCTTCATGATATCGATGTGGAGAAGGTAGATCAGAATGATCTAAGCATGGATCTTCTACTGGAGCAGATTCAGCTGCGGGAGAAACTAGATGAGCTCCCCAAGGATGAGTCGGCTCTAGCCGATCTGGATATGCTGCGCGCTGAGGTAATATCAAAATTGGAAAGACAAGAAAACAGGTTCGCGGAGTTTTTTGTTGTAGCAAATTACGAGGACGCGAAGAAGGTCTATCATGAGCTGCAATTTCTCAACAAGCTACGGAACGAAATTGATGCGGGCGAAGAACTTCGTCTCGGATATTGATTTAGAATGCGGATAAGCGCTGCGGCAAAGCGCTAAGAATCACATCGAGTACAGAGACAGCAGACGACAATGGCATTACTCCAGATTCAAGAACCAGGCGGAAAACAGGCGAAACCACTGCATCGCCTCGCCGTGGGAATCGACCTGGGAACAACTAACTCGCTAGTATCTACCAGTTGCGGTTTGCGAGTGGAAACGCTGCCGGATAGCGAGGGCGAGCATTTGCTTCCTTCTGTGGTGCATTATCGAAAAGACGAGTCGCCTTTGGTTGGTTTTCAGGCCAAGGCTTTACTAGTCGAAGATCCCCTTAACACGATCGCATCTGCTAAACGCCTGCTCGGGAAGAGCCTTGCAGAGCTCAAGTCGCAACATGGCTATCTGCCATTTGAATTTGATAATTCCCGTGATGATGGGGCTCCTGCAATTTTAACAGTCGCAGGTAGTAAAGATGCGATTCAAGTCTCGGCTGATATTTTGAGCACGCTCGTGTCACGAGCCGAGGCAAGTCTCAAGGGTGCATTAGAAGGTGCGGTCATCACCGTGCCGGCGTATTTCAACGACGCACAAAGGCAACAGACTAAGGATGCCGCGCAACTAGCAGGGCTCAATGTCCTGCGCTTGTTGAATGAGCCAACAGCAGCTGCGGTAGCCTATGGCTTGGATAGTGAAGATCAAGGCAACGTAATAGTATTCGATCTGGGTGGAGGCACTTTCGATGTCTCGCTGCTCAGCTTGAAACGAGGTGTTTTCGAAGTATTGGCAACTGGTGGTGATACCAACCTCGGCGGCGATGATGTAGATCACGTGATAGCCGATTGGATTGCTTCGCAGATGAGCGAGAGCACAGGCATAGAAATTCCCTCGCAGGCGCGGTTGTTGCAGCTCGCGAATGAAGCCAAGCATCAACTTAGCGATCAAAAAGTAGCTACAATTTCCAGTGAGGCTTGGTCCGTCAAGCTTGAAGAGAGCACACTTAAAGAACTCACGGCAGACCTAGTTCGCAGAACCATTACAAGCTGTCGTAGGGTGCTACGTGACGCAAAGCTCGCCGTCTCAGATATCGATAATATCGTCATGGTTGGTGGTTCTACGAGAATGCCACTGGTGCGCGATGCTGTCGCCGAATTTTATGGCAAGGCGCCACTGACCAATATCGATCCAGATAAAGTAGTTGCGATCGGCGCCGGCATTCAGGCCGATGTCTTGATCGGCAACAAATCTGCCGATAGCTTTCTATTGCTAGACGTCAATCCGCTCTCGCTCGGTATCGAGACGATGGGCGAACTCGTTGAGAAAATAATTCCGCGCAACACGACTATTCCTGTTGCCAAGGCGCAAGAATTCACCACATTTAAAGATGGGCAGACGGTAATGACGTTGCATGTTGTCCAAGGCGAAAGAGAATTGGTAAGCGATTGCCGCTCCCTTGCTAAGTTCGAACTGCGCGAAATTCCATCGATGGTGGCGGGCGCCGCTAAGATACGTGTGACTTTTCAAGTTGACGCGGACGGTCTGCTAAGCGTTTCTGCCGAAGAGCTGAGCACGGGAAAGAAGGCTGAGATTCAGGTGAAGCCAAGTTACGGTCTCGAGTCCAGCATCATCGAAGGCATGCTGCAGGATTCGCACAGCAATGCGCAATCCGACATGGAAACCCGATCCATTAAAGAAGCCCAGCTCGATGCTACGCAACTACTCGATGCGATCGCCAATGCCCTACGGGTAGATGGAGAGCTACTGTCCGAAGCCGAGGTAGGCACGCTTGCCGAGTCGATCAAAAAACTCGAGTCGATCATGGCTAACGGCAGCAGTGTTCAGATTCATGCAGCAACCGAAGAGTTGAATCAAGTAAGCAGCGAATTTGCGGCTAAGAGAATGGACCTGCACATCGCGAATGCCTTGCGCGGTGAGTCCATCGATGCAGTAGAGAAGCAGGCCGATTAGACAAGCAGTTCGATAAGAAATGGTTCAATAATTACTATTCACTGAGTAAATATTCGGCGGTAGCCGATAGAGGGAAATTCAACCGCAATGGCTAAGCTAACCATTCTTCCACACGAAGTAATCTGTCCCGATGGTGCAACCTTCGACGCTGAGCATGACGAGACTATTCTGAATGCGGCCCTTCGAAACAAAATATCGATCGAGCATGCCTGTGAAAAATCCTGTGCATGCACTACCTGCCATGTAATTGTTCGTGAAGGCTTCGATTCGCTTGAAGAAGCCGAGGAAAACGAAGAAGACTACCTGGACAAGGCCTGGGGCTTAGAGCCCGAATCAAGACTAAGTTGTCAGGCGCTGGTCGGCGATACCGATCTTGTCATCGAAATACCGAAGTACACTATCAACATGGTTTCGGAAGAGCACTAGAGGGGAGAGACGTATGAAGTGGACAGATGTATTTGATATCGCCATAGAACTCAGTGATCAATTTCCCGACACCGACCCTCAATATGTCCGTTTCGTCGACCTGAGGAAATGGGTTCTAGCCTTAGATGAGTTCGACGATGACCCCGAGCACTGCGGCGAGAAAATTCTAGAGGCAATACAGGCTGCCTGGATGGAAGAAGTTGCCGATTAAGCCCCTGAAAAACAGCGCTTTTATTCATTAAAAGCGTACAAAAGCCTAAGTTTACCGCGTATAATGCGCGCTCTCACGAATTCACCCTACATTGGAGTTAAGATGGCGATCGAACGTACTTTATCCATTATCAAGCCTGATGCCGTAGCGAAGAACGTTATCGGCGAAATCTATACCCGCTTCGAGAAAGCTGGGTTGAAGATTGTTGCTGCAAAGATGCTGCAATTAGACGACGAATCAGCAGGCGGCTTCTATGCCGAACACAAGGAAAGACCCTTTTACAAAGATCTTATCGAATTCATGACGTCTGGACTGGTAATGGTAACGGTTCTGGAAGGTGAGGGCGCGGTAATGATGAATCGCGACTTGATGGGTGCCACAAACCCGGCAGATGCGGCGGCCTGCACGATTCGCGCCGATTTCGCAAACTCTATCGATGCCAATGCAGTTCACGGGTCCGATTCGACAACGTCGGCAGAACGTGAAGTCAGTTATTTCTTCAACGATAACGAAATCTGATCCTGAAGCAAAACTCCTGTTCGGAGATGTTGAGCATGACGGCGACACACAAACCCAATTTGGCTGGCCTAAGTCGGGCAAAACTGCGGGCGTTGTTCGTCGACATGGGCGAGAAGCCCTTTCGTGCTGAGCAAATTCTGAAGTGGATTCATCAGCGCGGAGTGCTTGATATCGATGTCATGACCGATATCAGCAAGGACCTTCGCGAGAAGCTCAAGCAAACTACGGAAATCTCTCTCCCTAAAGTCCTAGAAGACTTCAAGTCTGAAGATGGCACTCGTAAGTGGATTGTAGAAGTCGCCAGCGGTAGTCATGTCGAAATGGTTTTTATTCCCGAGGCGGGGCGTGGCACTCTCTGCATATCGTCTCAGGCAGGCTGTTCATTGGATTGTTCATTCTGCGCCACAGGCAAGCAAGGCTTCAATAGCAACCTGACGGTAGCAGAAATTGCCGGTCAGCTGTGGTGGGCAAATTACCACCTAGGCATTTTCGAGGATAAAGCGGAACAGCGTGTCAGCAACGTGGTGATGATGGGAATGGGCGAGCCGCTGCTGAACTTCGAGAATGTCATGGAGGCGCTAAGTATCATGATGGAAGATTGCGCCTACGGCTTATCGAAACGCAAGGTGACAATTAGCACATCCGGTGTTGTCCCGGCGATCGATAGATTGAAGGACTACACGGATGCATCGCTGGCGATCTCCTTGCATGCGCCTAATGATGAACTGCGCAGTCAGATCATGCCGATCAACAACAAGTACCCGATCAAGGAAGTGCTTCGATCTGTGCAGGGCTATATGGATAGCCTGTCGGATAAGCGAGTTCCGGTAATCGAGTATACGATGATCGCGGGCGTGAACGATCATCGTCAGCACGCTCGTGATCTCGCGATATTGCTGGAACAATTTCCCTGCAAAATAAACATAATACCTTTCAACCCATTCTCGCTGAGCGATTATCAAAGGCCTAGCTCCTCTTCGGTTACCAATTTTAGGCAGATATTGCAGAAGGCTGGATACACGGTAACCGTCCGCACCACGCGCGGGGATGATATTGGGGCAGCCTGCGGCCAGCTAGTAGGCGATGTTGAGGACCAGACCCGTCGTAGCGAGAGGCACAAGCGTCGTCACGAAGAGAGAGAATTAGCCAGAAAAGAGGACTCTAAAGTGTTCGGTAGCACTGATAATCTAGCGGTAGCTGCCGACAGACTATAAAGCCTTGAATAAACTAGATGGTTCTGAACAACTAGGTATACGGTAGCAAGTCATGTTATTTCTCGAGTTTGGATTTGGAAAATTACTCCGCAAAAGGCTAGGCTCTGTCCTCGCCGTATTGCTGGTATCAAGCACGTTGTCAAACTGCGTGACTACGACGACTGGGGGCTTCATGGTGGATGCCTCGGAAGAACGAGCCGCTACCGACTACATCCAACTCGCGCTAGCTTATTTCGATAATGGCGACATGCCGGGTGCGCGACGACATGTGAATAATGCTCTCGATATCGATGATCGAATCTCTGATGCCTATATGGTGTTTGCGATGATCTTTGAGCGCGAGGGCGATTTAGATTTGGCCGATTCGAATTTTCAAAGAGCAATCAGTCTTGATGGGGACAATTCCAGCGCGCGAAATAATTACGCGGCGATGTTGTTCGCGGAGGAGCGCTTTCGCGAATCCTACGAGCAATTGGAAAAAGTAGCGAGTGACACCAGCTATGAAGGACGGTCGCTTGCCTTCGAAGGACTGGGGCGAAGCGCTTTGCGATTGGGTAGGCAGGAAGTCGCAAAGGCCGCGTTTCAACGTGCGCTGCAACTCAATGAAAATCTTTTTATAGCACCACTCGAGTTAGCATTGATATATTTCGATCAACAAGACTACCTAGGCGCTCGTCAATACTATCGAAACTATTTGACTACCATCCAGTTTCTGCAATTACCGCATACGCCACGGGCGCTGTTGGCGGGCATTCAAATTGAAGGTTACTTCGAGAACGATGAGTTTGTAGAAAATTTTTCTTTGGTTCTTTCCACCCTTTATCCCACCTCACCTGAATATCAGACGTTCCAAAGGCTGAGCGATGCCAACTGAGCCCCTGATGGAGGCGGTAGCCGAGACCGATGGCGCCCTGACAGCAGGCGATATCCTCCGGCAGGAGCGGAAGCGTCTGGGTCTCAATGAGAAAGAGGTCGCCGATCAACTGCATATCACCATGCACTACGTTAAGGCATTGGAATCCAGCAGCTATGAAAAGCTACCTGGCGCTGTTTTCGCGAAGGGATATCTGAAGAACTACGCCTTATTGCTGGGATTGGATGTTGAAGATCTGCTGTCTCGATACGATGAGTTTACGCATCAGCAGAAAGCCGATATAGAGGAAGAGAGTCGTCTAAAGGCGCGTCGGAAAAAAGACCGCAACAAGCCTTTTGTAGTTGTTTCCCTGATAATTTTTGTCGCCGGATTTTTGGGGTTGTGGCTTGCGAATAGCTATTTTTCAGAGGAGTCGGTTTCTGATGTGCCTAGTAATGCGGAATCTATTGGTAATGCGGAGAGCATTAGACCCGCTTTGTCCCAGGTGGTAGAACAGCAAGTAACGACACAGCCGCAACTTACTCTGGAAGTCGAGCCTGAAGAAATTTCCGCACCTGCTCGTCAGTCGACGAGTGTCCCCTCGTCAGTGTCAGTCGATGCTCCTGAGCCGTTGCTCGAAGTAGATTCGGGATCAATTGTGGATGCAGAGATTGCGGAGAGAATGGAGAGTGGCGGGACCGAAGAGGCAGCTAGTCTGGAGGACTTAACTGCTGCGTTACAAGTTTTGAGAACTGAACAAGCAGCGGACGCAGAGCCGACCGTCGATGCCGACCAGTCTCGTGTAATCAGCATAGAAGCGATCGGGAACGATATTCTACGAATCAGTTTTACTGGGGAGAGTTGGATTGAAGTGAATGACAGTGAATCTCAACAGATCTATCGCGACATCCGCGCAGCGGGCGATGTTCTAGAAATTACTGGCAGTGCGCCATTCAATATCCTGCTAGGTGATGCTCCCTTTACTCGTATGAGCCTTAATGGCGATGAAATTGACCTCTCTGCTGATATTCGAATCGACAACTCAGCACGCCTCACTGTAGGCTTATAACCATGGTAACTAATCCGTTGATAACTCGTCGCAAGACACGCCAGATTATGGTCGGCAATGTTGCCGTGGGTGGCGATGCCCCCATTTCCGTCCAGACCATGACCAACACCGAGACCTGCGATGTGGATGCGACACTAGGCCAGATCAGTCGCATGGTAAATGCGGGCGTTGATATTGTCCGGGTCTCCGTTCCGAGCATGGATGCGGCTGAGGCCTTCAGGAAGATTCGCTCCCAAGTGGAAGTACCCCTAGTCGCAGACATACATTTCGACTATCGCATTGCCTTGAAAGTATTAGAGAATGGGGTTGATTGCCTGCGCATCAATCCGGGTAATATCGGCAGTGAGGAGCGCGTCCGCGCCGTCGTCGATAGTGCCAAAGACAAGAATATACCGCTTCGAATTGGCGTGAATGCAGGCTCCCTAGGGAAGAACTTGCTGCGAAAATACAAGGAGCCGAATTCCGAGGCCATGGTTGAGTCTGCACTTACGCAAATAGATATACTCGACAAGCTCGATTTTCAAAATTTCAAAATTAGCCTGAAAGCCTCAGAGATATTCATGACACTGGCGGCCTATCGCAGTCTAGCAACGCAGATCGATCAGCCATTCCATCTCGGCATCACCGAGGCAGGCGGTCTTCGATCTGGCACGGTTAAATCAGCCGTCGGACTCGGAGCACTGTTGATGGATGGGATTGGCGATACGATCCGAGTCTCCCTCGCAGCTGACCCAGTCGAAGAGGTCAAAGTTGGATTCGATATACTGAAGAGCTTGGGTCTTCGTCATAAGGGCGTCAATTTAGTGGCTTGCCCTAGCTGTAGCCGGCAGAACTTCGATGTAATCTCCGTGGTTAATGAATTAGAGTCCCGATTAGAAGACATAACGACACCGATTGATGTCGCGGTCATCGGCTGCATCGTGAATGGTCCGGGCGAGGCGAAGGTTGCTGAGATCGGTTTGACCGGTGCGAGTCCAAGCAACCTCGTCTATAAAGAAGGCGTTCCCGATCACAAGATAGATAACGAAAATCTTGTGGATGAATTGGAGGCGATGGTGCGGCAGCGCGTTGCCGATAAGAAAAAAATGGATGAAAATCTAATCGCGACAAGCTAGCGATCAGTCACAAACCTATGGCGAAACTACAAGCAATTCGAGGTATGAATGACATACTTCCCGACCAAACTCCTATCTGGCAATATGTTGAGAAGTGTTTCCAACAGGTAGTGCGCCGCTATGGCTATCGGGAAATTCGTTTCCCCATTCTCGAGCAGACACAGCTGTTTAAACGTTCAATCGGCGAGGTCACTGACATCGTCGAGAAGGAGATGTACAGTTTCGACGATCGCAATGGCGATAACTTGAGTTTGCGGCCAGAAGGCACGGCGGGTTGCGTTCGTGCTGCCGATCAGCACGGTTTACTATTCAATCAGCAGCAACGCCTCTGGTATCAGGGCCCAATGTTTCGCCATGAAAGGCCGCAGAAGGGCCGCTACCGACAGTTTCAACAGTTTGGTGTCGAGGCCTTTGGTATGGTGGGGCCAGACATCGACTCCGAAGTAATTCAACTTTCGGCCTCGCTCTGGCAAGACTTGTGCCTTGAGGAATATCTCACTCTAGAGATTAACAATATTGGCGCAGCTGAAGATAGGAAACGCTATGCCGCCGCCTTAACGGCATTCTTGGTTTCCCATGCGGAAGAACTAGATGATGATGCGCGCAATCGCACGCACAGCAATCCGGTGCGGGTGTTGGATAGCAAGAATCCGGATGTTCAAGAAGTTCTAAAAGGCGCACCTGCTTTAGCGGATTACGTCAGTGATGAGAGTGTTGGTCACTATATCGAGCTAAAGAGCCTGCTTACCCAAAGCGGGATTGAGTTTATTGAGAATCCTCGTTTGGTCAGAGGCTTGGACTATTACAATAATTGCGTGTTCGAGTGGACTACCGATTCTTTGGGCGCGCAAGGCACAGTCTGCGGCGGAGGTCGCTACGATGGCCTCGTTGAACAACTGGGGGGCAAACCAACGGTTGCGGCTGGATTTGCGATGGGTGTCGAAAGGCTTGTCCTGATGCTTGATTCGCTTGGCAAGATTCCCGAAGCCACCGCGAAGGTAATCGACGTGTATATCGTGGTTATCGGTGGTCAGCTAGCCGGATCTGCTCAGCTACTCGCCATGCAACTGCGGCAGCGATTTCCCGAAATCGGCCTTATCGCGCACTGTGGTGGGGGGAAATACAGTAATCAGATGAAACGCGCGTTCAATAGCGGTGCGCGGCTGGCTATTGTGTTGGAAACAGAATCGGAGCAGCCGCTCGAAACAGTTAGAATCCGCCATTTAGATGATTCCGGCGACTCGGTTAGCGTCAAACTGGCCAATTGCGGCGATAAACTTGCCGAAATTCTTAGTATTTCAGAGTGATAGCAGCATTGATTCGTGTCAGCCGTGCCTTAAACAGGTAGAATTAGCGGTTGGTCAGGGATAGTTTGCCGAATGTGGTGGTCTGATAATCCGGGCAGGACGAAACCGTTCGAATAATTGAATGAATAAGGAGTAAGTCGTGGCGATAAACGCGGCAGAAGAAGAAACAATAGAATCGCTTAAGAGGTGGTGGGAAGAAAACGGCAAACAGCTAGTCATCCTCATTGTTGTAGGTTTCGCGGCCTACACGGCATGGTTGGTTTGGACTAATTCCCAAAACGCCAGCATAGATAGTGCCTCCGATATGTACGAGGAGATTCTATCATTGGCGATAAGCGACGCTGGACAGCCGGGCACGCTGCTCATTCCGCAAGATTCGGAACGAATAGTCGAGCTAGGTGAGATACTTCGCGGTGAGCATGGCGGTTCTGCCTACGCTAAATTGGGCTCCCTATTCGCTGCGCAACAGTCTGTGCAGAACGATGATCTGGATGCGGCGGAAGCCTCCCTACAATGGATTCTAGATAACGAGCAGGGTGGTCTATTAAGCGAAGCCGATGAAGGCCTGTTACTGACTGCGAACTTGCGGCTCGGCCGCATTATTTTGGCGAAGGGCGAAGCGGAACGTGCACTCGCTCTCGTGAACAATCTAGACCCAAAAACCTTTGAAGCGGGCTATTCGGAATTGCGTGGCGATATTTATATAGCGATGGGCCGAGAGGTGGACGCGCGTGATGCTTACATCGCCGCCCAGCAGGCAGGATCGAATAGCGATGGCCTGCGCATGAAGCTGGACGAGCTGTCCAACGAAAGCTAGTCTCAATAGTTAGACTTTTACAGATAGCCAGATGAGTTCCAAGATGAGCCCCAGTAGCACCGTATCAATACAAAATTTCGTGACCTCTGGGGTTCGCCTACTAGCGCTGCTTGCATTAGCTTCTGCGTTAACTGCCTGTGCAGGGTTTAGCGCCGCCAGCCTAAATCCAATGACTTGGTTTTCCGATGATGAAGTCAACCCACCTACACCTCTAGTCGACATTCCTGTTGAGGCTACACTGCGTCGTCAGTGGAGTGTGAATATTGGGAATGGACAGGGCGACAATTACACAGAGATTACCCCCTCCATCGATGGTGGTGTAATTTATGCTGGCAGCGAAAACGGTACCGTAGCTGCAATAGAAATAAGCACAGGGAACACGCTCTGGAGAACTCGAGTCGAGGGAGTGATCACTGGCGGCGTTGGATCTGGCGAGGGCCTGGTAATGATTGCTACAGAGAGTGCTGAACTCGTAGTCCTCAATCAAGCAGATGGAACGGTTAAATGGCGGCACGCGGTCTCCAGTGAAGTGTTGTCTGCGCCACAAACGAATGGCGATGTCGTTGTCGCGCAGACGGTAGACGACAAGCTGGTCGCACTCGATGTCGACGACGGTGAGCAGCGTTGGATTTACGAGACTACACAGCCAGCACTGACACTGCGCGGTAGCAGCAAGCCTGTTATTACTGCAGATGCTGTGATCGCAGGATTTAGCAATGGCACGCTCGTCGCAGTTTCGGCGGAAGATGGAGTATACCTTTGGGAGGAACGGGTAGCCGTCCCTGAAGGCGAGTACGATATCGACCGAGTCATTGATGTGGATGGCGATTTATTGCTAGACGGTGGTCGAATTCTGGCAGCAAGCTATCAGGGCAACTTGATGGCGTTCGAGGTCACTACTGGGCGAATCGTCTGGGGTATGGAGGCTTCTAGCTATCATGGCATGGAACGAGGCTTCGGTAATATCTACTACTGCGATGACAAGAGCCAGGTATTCGCTATCAGAGACAATAGCGAAGATATCGTTTGGGACAACTCTGATCTACTCAATAGACAAATTACAGCACCAACCGCGGTTGGCAACTATATCGCGGTAGCTGACTCTGATGGCTATGTTCACTTACTATCGCAGATTGATGGGCGCATAGTAGGTCGAATCCAGCATGACAATGATGGGGTCAGAGCTAATCTTTTAGCCGACAATGGCCGTCTTTATGTTTTCGGCAATAGCGGTCGACTGACCGCTTATCAACTGCAATAGCATTCGCCGCAAACTGTTTACAAACTTATCCAGGTTATTACCATGAGGCCAGTCCTAGCCCTTGTTGGCCGTCCCAACGTCGGAAAATCTACTCTCTTCAATCGACTCACGCGATCGCGGGAGGCGCTGGTCGCAAATATTCCCGGTCTCACTCGCGATAGGAAATATGGCGACGGGGAGATTGAGGGTCATTCATTCATTGCTATCGACACGGGCGGTATCAGTGGTGATGAAGAAGGTATCGATCTGGAGATGGCTTCGCAATCACTCCAAGCTATCGAAGAGGCCAATATCTGTCTGTTTATGGTGGATGCGAAGGATGGCCTCCTGCCAGATGACAACCGTATCCTCGATCATCTACGCAAGCGCAGCAAGAATACCTATCTCGTCGTAAACAAGATCGATGGTCGTGATCCCGATGCGGCGTTAGTAGATTTCTATAGCCTAGGCCTATCGGAAATCTTCCCCATCACTGCGACTCAGGGTCGCGGCGTGAAGAGCATGCTGGTTAAGGTGTTGGCCGACTTCGAACAGGCGGCAATTGATGGGGGTGAAGGCGAAGCCGAATCTCTGGATGTCGAAGCCACAGGCATAAAGATTGCGATTGCCGGCAGGCCAAATGTCGGTAAGTCGACGCTGGTTAATCGAATGCTGGGTGAAGAGAGAGTGGTCGTGTTCGATCAACCCGGTACCACTAGAGATAGTATTTATATACCCTATGAGAGGCGCGGAAGGCGCTATACGCTTATCGATACGGCGGGGATAAAGAAGAGGGGTCAGACCAAACAAACGGTAGAAAAATTCTCGGTGGTTAAGTCGCTGCAGGCCATCCAAGACGCGCATGTGGTGGTGTTGATCATCGATGCCCGCACCGGAATCGTAGAGCAGGATCTACATCTGCTTGGCTATGTTATCGAGACGGGGCGTGCGCTCGTTATCGCTATCAACAAATGGGATGGCATGCACTCCGAAGACAAAGATCAGGTTAAAGATGATATTCGTCGCCGCTTTGTCTTTGTGGATTTCGCCAAAATACATTTCATCTCCGCGCTCTATGGTAGCGGCGTGGGTGATCTCTATAAGTCAATACACACGGCCTACGAGTCGGCGACTAAGGTTTTGACAACCCATCGGCTCACTGAGCTGCTTCAAGATGCGGTTACCGATCACGCGCCGCCTATGGTGAATGGTCGACGCATCAAACTGCGCTACGCCCATGCCGGCGGACATAACCCGCCAATAATTGTTATACACGGTAAGCAGACGGATAAACTTCCTGGGAACTACAGTCGTTATCTGGAGAAAACTTTTCGGAAGGTGCTAAAGCTGGAGGGGACTCCGGTGAGAATCGAATTGCGCAGCGGGGATAATCCTTTCGTTAAGGGAGAGGAGGGCCTGACGCAACAACAGATTTCACAGAAGAGGCGGATCAAGAAGAATAAAGGCCTGGGTAAGAAACTCGGTAAGAAAAAGCTATGACTGTTCACCTCGAAGATATTAGACAAGCCGCAGATCGACTTCGAGGCATAGCAATCGAGACGCCAATTCATACATCCGCAGTCTTAAATGAAAGACTAAACGCTAGAGTCTTTATCAAACCAGAATGCCTGCAACATATCGGCGCGTTTAAATTCCGTGGTGCCTACAATAGACTCTGCCAATTAAGTGAAGCCGAGCGAGCGAAAGGCGCCGTCGCATTCTCCTCAGGTAATCATGCGCAAGGTATGGCCTACGCAGCCAAATTACTGGGCATGAATGTGACCATCGTCATGCCCTCCGACGCGCCATCCATCAAGAAAGAAGGTACCGAGCGACTGGGCGCAAGCATTCGTCTCTATGATCGTGCTACCGAGTCTCGAGAAGAAATTGCGGCAGACATAGCGGCGTCTAGTGGAGCGACTCTTGTTCCTGCCTTCGATGATGTGGATGTGATCGCTGGGCAGGGCACCTGTGGTCTCGAGATAATGCAGCAGTTGGCGGCTAAAAATTGTGTGCCGGACGCCGTGCTGAGTCCCTGTGGTGGAGGCGGTCTACTGGCTGGCCTCTCGACGGCGGTCAAAGAAACGAATAGTACGACAAGGGTTTATGGCGTGGAGCCCGAGCACTACGACGATCATAGTCTCTCGAAGGCTGTCGGCGAGCGCACCAAGATTAATCCGCCGCAAGGGACTAGCTGCGATGCGCTAATGGCCACGCAACCGGGCGAGATTACCTGGTCGATCAATAGCAAATTAGTAGATGATTTTCTGGTGGTTAGTGAGGATGAGGTAGCTCACGCGATTAGTTTTGCGTTTCGCTACCTTAAGCTCGTGGTTGAGCCTGGTGGTGCAGTCGCCTTAGCAGCCTTGTTGCATAATAAATTGGATATCAGTGGTGGCTCTGCCGCGATTGTTCTTTCTGGTGGTAATATTGATAGCGCGACATTTTCCACCTGTTTGCAGAATTATCCTTCGCCGTAAACCAAGGCTGTTTGTAGATTAATATCGGCATCGAACTAGTAAAAATCTAGAGGAAGAACTATGAAAATCTCTTTATCGAATTCATCTAGCTTGCTTGGCTGGGTAGCAGCGCTACTACTGACAGCAGTGTCTTTTTCGGTTGCAACGTCGAGCGCGCAATCGACAGATGACTGCGTTGATTCCCTGCAATGCGAATCTTCCTGGATAGGCATGTCAGACAGCGAGCGCGAGGCGGTATTTGCGTTTGCCGAAGATTACAAGGCGTTCATTCATCAGGCGCGCACAGAGCTCAGCTTCGTTGCAGAGGCAGTCGCCTTCGCAGAGCAGAACGGCTTCGAAGAGTTAACAGATTCTACCGATATCGTTCCGGGAAAGAAGATCTATGAAGTCAATCGAGACCGCACAATAAGTCTTTTGGTGATTGGCGAAGATGCGATACAAGATGGATTCCATATTATCGGTTCGCATATTGATTCACCGCGTCTAGAGCTAAAGGGAAGGCCGTTGTACGCAGACAGCGAATTTGCACTCTTCCAGACTAATTATCACGGTGGCATCAAATACCATCAATGGACCAACCTGCCGCTAGCTCTGATGGGCCGCATCGACAAAAAAGATGGAACCAGTGTTCAGATATCAGTAGGCCTGGATGCCGACGATCCTATTTTTATGATTCCTGAGTTGTCCCCGCATGTTGATCGCAGCAGGAATTCTCAGACTCTAGCTGATTTCATTACCCCGGAAGATCTCGACCCGGTCATAGGGCATATCCCAGATGAAGACGGCGGCGATGTAGCCGATCAGGTTCTAGCCTATCTAAGTCAGGAGTACGGCGTTACTCGAGCAGATTTGGTCTCGGCCGAACTCTCCTTGGTACCCGCAGGTGCGCCACGGGACATGGGATTCGATAGAGGGTTAATCGCTGCATACGGTCAGGATGACCGGCTTGCGTCCTATGCAGCCATGCGCGCGGTGGCCGAGATCGACCACCCAGAGAAGACCACTATGGCCTTCTTGGTTGATAACGAGGAAGTAGGCAATAGAAATAATACCGGCGCACACTCCGATTATTTTGCCGACCTGCTTTCTAGACTTTTGTATGCGCAACTGGGGGGAGACTATCGTGAACCCCTATTTCGTGGTGCGCTGCGTCAGACCAAATTTATATCCATAGACGTAAACCCGGGCATCAATCCTATGAACCCAGGTGTATGGGAGTCAGGCAATGCTCCCAAGCTAGGCTATGGAGTGAATCTCAAGCTCTATGGGCGGGGTAATACCGCCAATAGCGAGTTTATCGCGTGGACTCGACAGCTGCTGGATAGCAACGATGTCCCATGGCAGACAGTGACATATAAAGTCGGGGTTGGTGGTGGCGGGACTATCGGTGGAGAGTTTTCCGCACAAAACATCGAAGTTATCGATTTCGGTGTTCCCCTACTCTCGATTCATACGCCATACGCGGTTAGTTCTAAGGTCGATGTCTATAGTCTCTATCAAGCAGCCTTAGCGTTCTATTCCTATACTGATTAGAGCGTTACTGAAAAGTAGACTTGTAGCCAAATAGCGACCGTACCGGTTCAAACACATTACTAGGGTTTCGGTACTGGCATAAGTTGTATCGATACGCAGCTGAGCAGGCCGGGACTGGCTGCCAGTAGAATTGCTGAAGTTACCACGAAAGAGTCTCGCATAGACCTTCAGTGCCATTCAGATTATTCTCTACTTTCTGATAAAAATAATGATGAAGCTACTATGAAAATTCGAATTTGGAGAATTACTCGTCTCTGTACTCTCTCGACCCTCCCCGCTCTAGCCTTCTCCGTATTGATCGCGATGTCTGCACATCAGGCACAGGCGCAGGAGGCTGGCGACCATCAATATACGAGTGAGGCGGTCGAAGCGGGCTCTCAGGTGTATACCCAGCAGTGTGCACTCTGCCATGGACCACAAGGTGCGCTCGTGGATGGCATTAACCTCAGCATCGGACAATTTCGCACCGTACAATCCGACACCGACCTAAGACAGGTTATTGGTGAAGGGGCGGGAGAAGGACGTATGCCGGCCTTTAGTCTGCGCGCCGAGGAACTAAATGGAGTAATTGCCTTTATTCGCGCCGGCTTCGATCCCGAGGGAGAGGCAGTTAAAATTGGCGACCCAATTCGCGGGAAGACGTTATTCGAAGGCGAAGGTCAATGCGCAGACTGTCATAGAGTGAGGGGGGTAGGTCCGCGTACAGCTCCCGACTTGAGTAACATCGGTGCAATTCGTACGCCGGCATCCTTGCAGCGAAACATACTTGATCCAGCGACTGCGCTGCTCCCGATCAATCGACCAGTTCGGCTCGTAACCCGAAACGAAGAGACTATCGTTGGCAGACGACTCAATGAGGATACCTATACCGTTCAGATAATTGATTCCCAGGAACGGCTCCGGTCATTGAAAAAAACCGACCTGGTTTCCTACGAGATCAGCGACGAACCAAGTAAACAGCCGACGACGATGTCCAGTGATGAAGTGGCAGATGTCATTGGCTACCTGCTTACCCTGCGAGGTTTAGAATGAAATTAGTAAACAAATTTGGAACAATTGGCATTGCACTCTGTATATGCCTCGCGGCGACAAATACATCCGCGCAAGTTCCCTACGAACGAATTCTAAATGCGGCAGACGAGCCGGAAAATTGGCTTACCTATAATGGCGGTTATAAGAGCCAACGTTATAGTCAACTAGATCAGATTACGCCGGAGAATGTATCTGACCTTAAATTGCAATGGACCCTGCAGAATCAGGTCTTTGGCGCATGGCAATCGAATCCGATAGTGGTCGACGGCATCATGTATATCACCGAACGCCCAAACAGCGTCATGGCGGTCGATGCAATAACCGGGCGAGTCTTCTGGAAATATCGGCACGTTCCTGCAGAGAATGCCCTGATTTGTTGTGGGGCAAATAATCGTGGCGTAGCTGTATTAGATGACAAAGTTTTCATGGGCACGCTAGATGCGCGCCTCATCGCGCTCGACCGAATAACTGGCAACGCATTATGGGATGTAGAGGTGGGTGATGTTGATCTCGCCTATTCGGTAACGATGGCGCCGCTAGTGATAAAAGACAAAGTCATCGTCGGCGTAGGTGGGGGCGAGTTCGGCATACGCGGATACGTTGCGGCCTACGACGCTGAAACCGGCGAAGAGGCCTGGAAGACCTACACTATCCCTGGACCTGGCGAGCCGAACCATGACAGCTGGGAAGGAGACGACTGGGAGCACGGAGGCGCACCCGTGTGGATTACCGGCTCTTTTGATCCGAAACTGAATCTTACTTATTGGGGTGTCGGTAATCCCGGACCAGATTGGAACGCGGGCCAGCGCCCCGGTGACAATCTCTACTCGGACTCTGTGATCGCCTTGGATGCCGATAGCGGCGAGTTGAAATGGTATTTCCAGTTCACGCCGAACGACGCCTACGACTATGATGCGGTGCAGGTGCCGGTATTGGCTGATATTGTCTGGCGCGGCACACCAAGAAAAATCATGATGTGGGCAAATCGGAACGGCTATTTCTATGTGCTAGATAGAGTGACGGGCGAATTTCTCGAAGGCAAACCCTACGTAACGGTGAACTGGTCTAGTGGGCTCGATGAGAACGGACGGCCGATTCCAACACCGCAACCGGAAGGCATGCCTACCTTCCCTGGAAATCAGGGTGGTACTAACTGGTACCCGCCGTCATTCAGCCCAAGAACGGGCCTCTTCTATTTTAGTGCGTGGCAGGACTATGCGACGATCTATCGTCCGGAAGAATCTGAATACCAGCCGGGCAGGGCATTCCTCGGCGGAGGTTTTTCGGTATTGGCACCGGCGCCGGGAGCACCGACTATCGGCATCGGGAGAACTAATCCTATTAACAACTGGACCAACGAAGTTGGCTTCGCCTCCTTGAAGGCGATGGATCCGCAGACCGGTGAAGAGGTCTGGTCCTATGATCAGTTCGATGTGAGTGACAGTGGCATGCTAACGACTGCGTCAGATTTATTGTTCACTGGCGGGCGCGAAGGCTATTTTCATGCGATCGATGCGCGTAGCGGCGATTTGCTTTGGAACGTCAACCTGGGCGGTCAGATCGTTATGGCACCGGTGACTTTCAGTGTCGATGGCGTTCAATATGTCTCTGTAATTTCTGGACATGCCTTGTCTACTTTCGCATTGCCCAACTAGGAAGCTCCTGTGGAATTAAAAGCCAGTCCTGCCAAGTATCTGATTTCCCAATTCGCGGTTCTTGCTGCCTTGTCGTTGTTAATGTCGTCGACGCTAGCACAGACCAGCGCAATTCAGCACACTGTCTTGGCAGATGGTCACCCAATGGCGCTATGGGAGAAATCGGTTGCACAGCCGAAGGGTCATATTCTCCTGCATCACGGCCGTACCTGGAGCTCTATTCCTGACTTCGATCTGCAGGTATCAGGAGAAGACCTTTCCCTGATGGATGGCTTTAATGACATGGGCTACAGCGTCTGGGCTCTCGATGCTAGGGGCTATGGTGAGACTCCCAGAGATAGCAGCGGCTGGAACACACCAGATCGGGCCGCGCAGGATCTATCGATAGTCCTAGACTGGTTGCGCGCAAGAAACGGCGAAGCTACCCACGTCTGGGGCTGGTCCTACGGCTCTATGATTGCGCAACTCACGGCTCAAAGATATCCAGAGGCTATCGTGAGCGTAACTCTGTTCGGTTATCCAACGGATCCCGATGCGGAAATTCCTCACAGCAATAGTCAGACTGAGCCTTCAGCCAGGCCGACTACTAGAGCGGCAGCTGCATCTGATTTCATCGTGCCCGGTTCTATTTCTCAGCATGCGATAGATACCTATGTAGCCGCTGCCCTCAAGGCAGACCCTATTAGAGCGGATTGGAATCAGCAGCATCAGTGGAATGCGCTCGATGGTGAGGCGCTTATCCTGCCGACGCTGCTGCTTCAGGCAGAGTTTGATCCATTGGCAGATACCGATGCACACGCGCGCTTTTTCACGAAGATTTCGAACCCCAACAAACAATGGGTGATCTTGCCCGGTGGCGATCATGCTGCACTCTTAGAAACGCCTAGGGCGAAGTTAATAAAATCGACAATCGATTTTATTGAGTGGTTAGCCTATTAGGCGCGTTGTCCAGAAGCATTTAACTGGATACTTTCCTCACCGTTTATAGGATGCTGATACGCGATTGGTACAGGAATACGGCTAGCCATGTCGAATTCTATTGCTGGTCCACAGAGCTAGCACTGCGGCAAGCAGCGGTAGTAGTCCCTGCATGACCAAGTAGCTCAGTTGTACTATCCAGATGTCGCGAGCCAGCAAGTCATAATTGTTCGCACCAAACAGCCACGCGAAATTCAATCCCACGAACACGACTCCTATTCCCGATAAGGTGATCATCTGTGTTTGTGTAAGCACGCAGTTGTGCAGTAGGTGTCTCATCATGATTACCAGAGAGACTGGAATTAACAAGACCAGTATCCAAAGATGATTAGCGAATACCCTGCTAACAGCATGGCTATGTGCAGCTGCGTCTCCGTCACCGTAGATCACCATAAGTACGATAGCCCATAGGAAAATATAGGCAGGAACTATCGCTACTACAATTGCTGTGGGTCTGCTGTACAACATTGACCACGTGAAGAATGTGGCGAGCAGCAGCAGGGCTGTAAGAAAGACCACAAGTAATATACAAACTCTGAACAGCATGCCTAGGATACTCAATCCGGAAAAGATACTGACAGACTCCAAGAAGTGGTTTTGCATAATTTCGAAATTACTGATCAAAAAGGGCCCTAGTATCCAAATGGCTATTACCATGACCATGCCGGCGAGCAGCGAGCTGCAAAGAGAAACTCCAGTACGAATGAGCGCGAGCCAGGCCGTGCTAAGTGGAGTGGTCCTATCGTGCAGGCTCACATTCATCGCGCCATTCTTATAGCGTACTCCATACATGTAAATGGTTAAGCCAACACACATAGACCCGTAGATAGCTAAAGGGAAAAACCAAGCATTCTCGATGTTAGGATTGGCCTCCTCTGGCAGGGTGAAATTGATAATAGCTAAGATAGCTATAGTAATGGCCGTGCCTATTAGCCCAGCAAACAATGCGCTATATCCTCCGTGGAGTTGACGTTCCTTCCAAAACTCAGCCGCTATGGAGGAGTGAGTCGGGCAGTCAGTTATAGGCAGGGGCAGGCTTTCTCTGATGGCGCCTTGTTCTGTGGTGTTGAACACGCTCTTACCAAATTCGATAAGAGTCTCACCGCTGCGCTGCTGCTTGACGCCAAAATAAGTGACTAGCAAAAGGGCTGCGGTAAAAAATAAAGCGACAAAATAATCAGAGGGGTTTGCGGCAATGAAGACCCAAGTATCTTCAACTCGACCAAACTCAGGCATTAACAGTCCATTTAGGTAGAGAGTAAGTACGAGCAGCCAGCCTGCTACGCTGGCGATCCCATTTTCCGTCCACCAGCTCAACATCAGAGTCAGAATAGTGAATTGAAAAATCATGAAACTGATGGAAATGACGGATATTTCGGTGTTGAAATAGAAAAGGTTAACGATAATTCCGGGGACGAATACTGCTATCTGTGTAAGCACGCAGAAGAACAAAAGGGGCGTCAGCAAAAGAGTCTGCGTCGACACAGGTAGCGAGAACTCTGTTCGATAAGGAAAGCCGAGTGAGGACCGAGTGCGAGCGACGCTGTGGCTCTTGTGTATGGTTACTGAGTAAATAAACACTAAACCGACTAGAAGAACAAAGTCAGCTGCTTTGAATAGACCAAGCGTGTCTTCGCCTGAATCCAATGCAAGATCAATTAGGAATATAACGCTAACCACGCCCGCAATCTGCGTGAGCAATGCAGGCCAGCTCAGACTAAATGCGCTCCATGCGAGCGCTTGGCTGGGGTTTCTCATTTTGTATTTTCCTTGACCTGACCCAATTCAGCAATGTCTGGGCGACCTACCCTCGAGACGAAAACTTCTTCCAAAGTTGCGTGACGTGATTTGAGGATTTCGCCGCCTATTTTTCTAACGGCATCTTGAAAAGCATCAATAGAGCCTTGATGGACAACGCTGAAGGATCTTCCCTCACCTGAGATTTCCACCACGCCTTCTAGTATCGGTGGCGAATTTTGTAGGTCTGCAAAACTAATCGAGGAACAATGATGATTGTTATTGATAAGTTCTAAGGAACTATCTAGGGTTATTTTCCCCTCGTGAATCATTGTCACATGGTCTGAAAGCCTTTCCACCTCCTCCAACAGATGGGAGGAAAAAATCACAGTTCGGCCTTCTTCGGAAATGGTGCGTACGACTGCATTGAGAATATCTTTTCTAACGACAGCATCCAGACCGCTGGAGGGTTCATCGAGAATAAGTAAGTCGGGTCGGTGCGCAACTGCACTTATAAGCGCAACTTGTGCCCGCATACCTCGAGAAAGTGTCTTAATTTTTTTGGCTGGATCCAGGGAAAACGTGCGTAGTAGTTCGGCGGCATAGCTCTGATCCCAAGTAGAATGGTAAGCGCTGGTGTAGCGCATTAACTCATCGATTGACATCCACTCTGGAATGTCGCGGTCCTCGGATAGATAGCCTATTCGCTTTAATACTCCCTCCGGATTGCGTACCGGATCTTCGCCAAAGATTCTCACGCTTCCCGATTTCGCACGTAACAGCCCTAACAAATGTTTGATGAGAGTGGTCTTGCCAGCACCGTTGGCACCTACTAGTCCATAGACCTTGCCTCTGCTTGCCTTAAAGTCGACGCAGTCTAGGGCGTCGGTCTTGCCAAAGTTGCGTGATAAATTATTAACTTCGACTACTAATTCAGTCATCAATCTTCTCCGATACGGTGTTCTGCGCCTGTTTTCTCTCGCCAAGTTGCGTTTGTCTGTCTCTTACTAATTCAAGCAGGTCTTGGGCGTTGAAATCGAGTTGATGAGCCTCTGCCAGAAGGGTGTCGATTCTGGCTTCGATGATGCGTCTGCGCTCGCGGTCCGCAAGAGGCGATTGCTCATCGGAAATATAAGTGCCTGCACCGCGGCGCTTGAATATCACGCCAGCTGCTTGCAGTTCGTCGTAGGCCTTAACAACGGTGTTTGGCGTTACATTTATTGCCAGCGCGAGTGTCCGCACTGGTGAAATCTCGTCGCCAGAGCGCAGCAGGTTTGACGCCACCATGTAGCGAATCTGATTCGCTATCTGCCGGTAGATCGGGACGCCATCTTTGGTATTGATCGTTATATTCATGATGTAGCGATGGACTTCCTCTAAAACTGTACGGGTATTCTGATACAATATGAAAAAATGTCAAGCAATCACAAGCAATTCTTCCGCGATTGACCGCAAAGCCCTTTAGATTCGACGTGATCCGCTAAAAAACCGTGGTTCGGGAGCTGATTTCTTGCTAGCTTTAGTCGGTTAAATTCAGTTTTACCAATCTTGGTGCTGGCCTAGCCGCTGCTAAAAGCGGGTCAAATGGTTTGGTGCGAAGCACTTCATAATTAGAGAGAGATAACTATGCTAGCTCCAACTACGAGGAGACCAAATCTGACCTGGCGCACTTGCGCTACCGTGGGTCTGTTGCTGTGTTCTTCAAGTTTTCTAAACGCTCAGGATATTCCTTTGTTCAATGAGGATCCGACTGAGTGGTACACATTGGGTGGCGACTTTGGACATACACGCTATACGCCTGCCGCAGAGATCACGCCTGAGAATTTCACAGACCTTGAAGTGGCTTGGGAATGGGACGGCGCGAGCTTCGGCGCTATCAGCGGTCGTTCAACACCATCACTGATCGGTGGCAAGCTGATTACAGTAGCAGGCAACAAGCGCTATGTTGTTGCTTTAGATCCTAAAACCGGTGAAACAATCTGGTCCTACCGTGAGCCTGATACACCTCGCGCCGAGTATTCGATGCGCGGAGATTACGGCAAGGGTGTGGGCTATGCCAACATTGACGGAAGAGATGTAGTCTATATAGTCTCTCCTGGTTTCTTCCTGACAGCGCTAGATGCCAATACGGGTATTCCTCTCGAAGGCTTTGGTAAACCAGTACCGATCGACGGATTCCCCCAGTCTGGTATTGTCGATCTTTTAGCTGACCTAGGCCATCCCTACGATCCCTATGAAGGCATTCCTCTGGAAACAGGTTATATCACTTCGTCTTCGCCACCGATTGTTGTGAATGACACAATCATAGTCGGTAACTCGGCTGAGCAGGGCTATCATCAGGCACGCATCGAAAATGTACCGGGCGATATCTTGGCCTACGATGCCCGCACCGGTGCCTTCAAATGGAAATTCAATGTGATTCCCAAGCCGGGCGAGTACGGTCACGAAACCTGGGAAAATGATGCGTGGGAGTGGACCGGTGATGTCTCTTCCTGGGCTCCACTTTCAGCTGACCCAGAAAATAATCTGGTGTACATCCCAACGAATAGCGCCACTATCGATTACTACGGTGGCTTCCGCCCGGGTGACAATCTGTACGGTGCCGCCTTGATAGCATTAGATACGCGAACTGGCGAGCGTGCTTGGCATTTCCAAATGGTAAAACATGAAATTTGGAACTTCGACAACCCAACTGCGCCGGTTCTTCTCGATCTAAATGTGCCAGGTCAGGGACTAGTGCCGGCAGTTATGCAGGCAACGAAGCAGTCATGGGTCTACGCCTTCAATCGCGTGACCGGCGAACCAATCTGGCCAATCGTGGATCGCCCCGTGCCTCCTTCGATCGTGCCAGGCGAAGTACTTTCACCTACTCAGCCGCACGTGACACGTCCGGCACCATTCGATATGCAGGGAATTACCGAAGACGATCTGATCGACTTCACTCCAGCACTGCGAGCGGAGGCCTTGGAGGTAATGGAAGACTATGTAATGGGGCCTTTGTTTAACCCACCCATTCATGCCGACAATCCAATGGGCAAATACGCCGCGATGAACTGTCCTGGCGGCGCCGGTGGTGCAAATATCACCGCACCCGCTGTGGCAGATCCTGAGACAGGCAAGATGTATATCTCTTCGCACAAGGCTTGTTTTGCTCTGCGACTGATACCCGGTGAAGAGTCCGATCTGTTRTTCCCGAACTCCACCGGTATTAACACGGCTCGTTATGCAAACGGTGTGCGCGGCGCTACGGCGAGACCGCCACGCTTAAGCTCAGGAATTCCAATCGTGAAGCCACCGTATAGCCGAATTACAGCTATCGATATGAACACCGGCGATCACGCATGGATGATTCCAACCGGTGAAACACCTGATCGTATCGCTAACCATCCTGCGCTCGAGGGCGTGGATATAGGCAATACTGGAACAGGCGCGTTGGTGCCAATGGTGGTAACCAAGAATATGTTGGTTTATTCAGACCAGGCCGGCGATGGTACGCCAATGCTCTACGCTATCGACAAGGA
This sequence comes from SAR86 cluster bacterium, assembly GCA_002401885.1. Lineage (GTDB taxonomy): Bacteria > Pseudomonadota > Gammaproteobacteria > Pseudomonadales > Pseudohongiellaceae > UBA9145. The sequence continues at coordinate 27,384 of NVUL01000005.1, read as the reverse complement.
TAACGGTGAAATCATGGCAGAGATGGAAGCGCCAAGCCGAAGCAGCTATGGTATGAGCTCTTGGGTACACGATGGTCATCAGTACATCTTGTTGCAAACTAGTTCTTCACTGACTGCGTTGGCTCTACCAGGGGCAGCGGACGAAGCTGGCGACGCTCACTAAGCACTAGCTTAGAGAAAAGAAGCAGAGAGAAAGAGAAACAGAGAAGCCGGATTGATATCAACTCATTCCGGCTTTTTTGTGTCTGAGTTTATTCCAATCCAAAACCAATCGTTGGAGCAAGTTATGGTTAAAGTTGTAGCCAGTTGCCAGTGTGGTCAACTCAAGTTTGAAGCAGAATCGGAGCCGGTGCTTGAACTGATCTGTCACTGCCCAGATTGCCAAGATGCATTGCAGGCAGATTTCGCAAATATTGCCTTCTTTAAATTGGGTGAGAGCCTAGTTAAGGGAGAGCTAGCAGAAAAAATTTATCTTGCGGAATCAGGCAATGAGACCTGCAGGCAATATTGTGTTCACTGCGAAACGGTTATGTTTGATCGCTCCGAAGGATTTCCGAATTTGCTCGGCGTAATGGTAAGTCAGTTATATCCGCCATTTGAATCCCGTGCTATGTGTCATGTGTTTGTGCGTGACAAGAAGGCGGGGGTCGAAATTCCTGAAGGGATGAAGCAATACGAGACCGGCATTAGCTAGCGCCCCCTGTCTTTAGCTATTCACTTAGAAAATCTCGTCGATGTCCATCAGCATCGCAGCCGATGCTAATACACACGAGAGACAGGCGAACACTGACTTTTCCAGAGGGCTTCCTGTGAAAAGTAGTACGCAAATTAGCTCGGGATAGATGACCTTCTTTTCTTCAGACAATAAGAAAGGGGCAGCACTGAATTCAGTGCTGCCCCTTTGCTCTTGCTAGAAGAGAGTTGTAGCGTTACTGATTGGTATCTAGTACCGCTAACTTTGCATCTAGTTCAGCGCTTAATTCACCGCTAAAACTTGCGGCATAAGCTGCATTGCCGTCCATCTGCAATTTCAACCAAGCAAATGTAAAGCGCGCCTGATTCGCTAATTCGGTGCCACCATTCGTCGGTAGATTGTGAGTGCCCTCGGCGAATTCCACATAGGCTTTGTTAGTGCTGTCTGCTATAGAATCATACAGAGCACGTGCATGGCCGGCTGGAGGCGCTACGGTGTCCTCACTGCTGGCGAAGATTAGAGTTGGTACGGTTAATCCGCTGTAGTCACCGTCGAATGCCTGGCCGAGTTCGCAGCAGTAGGGCATTAGTGGTATCACCGCTTTGATCTCACTGCCAAGTTCCTGCGCTGCGGCTAAAGCCGCACCGCCACCGAGGGAATGTCCCATTATCGCGAACTTATTCGTGTCGACTTTGCCGTTTATTGGGCTAGCGCTGTTGCCGATCTCAGTCTTTAAGAATTCGACGGCGGCAATATGCGCCTCTTTTCTGGGCTGAAATGTATCGCGGGGATCGTTGGTATCGATAATCATCACCACCACGCCGAGCGAGGCGAGAGCGGGCCCCCACCAGTCATAGCTAGCCTGCGTTGCGGTATAACCCGGAACCAGCACCACAGCGCCAGAAGGTGGGGCAAAGCTGAGCGTTAGGGGGTAGAAGATAGTTGCCGCAGCAAACTCGTCGACATTGACCGTGGGCACGTAGGTTCTGACTTCATACAAAGCCTCGTCAAACTCTCTGCTGATGTCTCGTGCAATTTCTCTACCCTGAGGACGATAGCGCCCTGGCTCATCCGCATCCTGAGCGCTGGCAGGTGCCACAGCGGCGAGTGAGAAAGAAAGGGTAGTTAAAAGGGTGAACATTAGTTTGCTTGTCAGATTGAAAGATTTCATTGTTATTTTCCTTGTCGTTCTAAAAGGGCATTCTTAAATGGTCAGGTTTCTGTGCTTCACTAGTTGAAAATTCGTGATTATGGGGTCCTCGACTTCCCCGTGCTAAGACAGGTTCTCGAGCTTGAGGATTGAATATAGCAAAGGCCGTAGGTCGAAGAAATGGCCTTCGCCGCAAACTCAGTGCTTGTTGGCGTTCATTCTGGCCTTTCTCTTTTCTTGCCGCCGGATGGAAAGCCAAGTATCTGCGCTATAGGGTCCCGGGCCGAAGGAGAAAATCGCCAGAAAGGCTACAAAGTACATGGCAGCTAGTTCGCCGTTGTTTAGCGTCGGAAACCACGCTAAATGAGCCGTCAGATAGGCCATGAGCATGATGAGGGTGGCGAGAAGAGCGGCGAGATGAGTCCACATGCCGATCAAAATAAGCAGGCCACCAAAGAATTCCACCACGCCGGCTATAAACAGAGCGTTGATTTCCATCGGTATTGGCCAGGAGACAAGGTCTGCGATATTGATCGATGTCATGCCACCACCCATATAGGGTTGTGGGTTTTCACCAAACAGCTTGCCGTAGCCATGGGTCATGAACATAGCGGCGCTCAGCATTCGAAACAGGGTCCATGTCCATTCCTGGGAATTTTCCGCGATACCCTCGAAGAGTGAGTTGATCTTGCCCAGCATAGTAGCAGCCTCTCAAATTATGGTGTGTGCAGCGCAGACTTTCGTCCGTGAATCTTGTTTCAAGCGCTGGTAAAATGCAATAACCTTCAGTCTCACTGTATGCGATTATGGCCATTCGATAGCCGTAAGCTATTTAGAAAGGTTCAGACAAGGTTCTAGAGACAGGCAATGAGCAACAAGATACTGATAATCAAGACAGGAAATACCCTGCCTAGTCTGTTAGCTGAGAACGAAGACTTCGAGGATTGGTTTGTCCGCGGCTCGGGTTTGGATTCAAGCCGTTTCATCCGCTGTGCAGTCGACAAAGGAGAGGCCTTGCCTGCGATAGAAGATGTTGTCGCGGCAATCGTTACTGGCTCGCCTGCCTATGTCACCGATCTTGCTCCCTGGAATGAAATTGCCGCCGATTATTTGCGCATCCTGCACGCAGACCAGAAACCCATCTTGGGGGTTTGTTATGGGCATCAATTACTGGCGTGGGCCTTCGGTGGCGAAGTCGGGTTTCATCCCAGCGGCAGAGAGATAGGCACCGTCGACGTTGAACTAACTCAAGAGGCTGCAAGCGATGTGTTGTTTGCCAACATGCCGAAGCAATTCAGCGTGCAGGCTTCGCATTTGCAGTCAGTCTTATCCCTGCCAAATGAGGCGGTGCTGCTCGCACGCAATAGCTTCGACGCACACCATGCGTTCCGCTTGGGTACCTCGACCTGGGGGGGTACAGTTTCATCCCGAATTCAGCGCGAGCGTAATGAGCACCTACATTCGCGAGCGTGGCGATGACATCGCCAAAGAAGGTCTCAATGTGGAGGAGTTGCTTGCTAGAGTGGACGCTACGCCAATCTCTGCGAGTCTGCTACAGCGATTTACCTCGCTACTTGATGTGCACTAGTGAGATGGCTTTCGAGTGGTGAGCGCTAGTCCGCAGGCTCCGCATATTCTTCATTCTCGACTTCAGTATACAGATCTAAGCAGCTAACTTTTTAGGGAAGGGATATCACCCATTCGACAATAGGGGTCGTTAGTTCGAGACGGTTAATATCCAGATCGAAAGCCGTGCAATTGATAGAGAATATTTTGTCATTGTCAGCTGCAGTCAATGATGGCTTGATTCGATATTGAGTATTATCATCCACGCTACCGACCACTTCGAGCAATGCGAGCGGGTCATGGAAATCGCATTGGATTTCTAATCTTCCGGCTTGGTACACCGTGATACCCAACAGCATCCTGCGTAGGGCTTCATCAACCAAGTCGTTTTCGTAAACGAATTCTTTTGGGTAGGGAGCAATACCCGCGCGTGTTGCGAAAATCTCGCCTTCATAGAATGGTCGTATATAGAGACGATCTTCAGCGGTGAGAACAGCAAAATCGATGGGTCCGTCTGATGGAATAGTGGCTTGCAGCTCGATGGTATAAAAACGATTTGAGTTCTCCGCAGAGGTGCTATCAGACTCTGCAGATTCTGTTGAATAAATGGCGATGTTGCCATCGACCACTAAGGTATCGAGGCAACTCTCAGGAATCTCTGCGAATGCTTGAATGGGTTCAGCCAAACGTAAAGCATCACCTACTAACTGTAGATTCAATGCGAATGCTGGCGCGAACCCGGGAATAGCCATGCCAGTTCCATCTTCCAGAACAACACAAGGGATACGTAGCGTGGCTGCCGCAACATCGAAAGTTGTTCGAGCTAAGCCGTCCCAGACAGCAGATTGTGCGAAGGCAGAGGGGGCCGAAAATATCACCAAAAGAGCGGCGAGTAATCCTGTATTTCTATGCATAGTTCACTTCTTCTTAGCTGATTTTGTTAAATATTCTGCTATAAGTCCTGCGCTGTTTGATAGGAGCAAGCTGTCAGCTTATACGTTTCTCGACGCTATTCCCGTTTTCACATTGGGCGAAAGTCGCCACCCACTCAGAACCACGGGCTCTCAAAATCCATAGTCCGTTATGCCAAATCGTAAGTGGATAAAAAAGAAGGGGACATTGGTGGGCCCACCTGGATTTGAACCTTCGACAAACGGATTATGAGTCCGATGGTTCAGATTCTGCATATTCTTCATTCACAACTTCAGTGATTCGATCTGCGGTGGGCTGTCTGAGTAGCCTGCCATTAACAAATACTGCGGGTGTCGAAAGTACTCCAGATGAATTTCCGCCACGTTGGTCATTGCGAACTTTCTGCACTACTTCGTCGGAATCGATGTCGGCATGGAGACGATCGAGGTCTAGGTTTAGCTCCAGCGCATAGCTATCGAACTCATTTTCTACATTTGATAGGCCGGACCAAATTGCCTGCGTGGCGAACAGGTAGTCATGCATCTCCCAGAATCTCCCCTGGTTTCCAGCGGCTTCGGCATACAGAGATGCGGTCCAGGAATTGGGGTGTGCGGCGGTAATTGGGAAGTGTCTAAAGACTAGGTGTGCCTTATTGCGTAAATCGGGCCAGATGCGAGTCATCGTAGCGTGTTCGGTGGCGCAGGCTGGACACTGAAAGTCCGCATATACAACAATGCTCACTGGTGTGGCGGCTGTTCCCCTAACGTGATCGTTGTCGGCGATCTCGACAGTGGAATAGGTAGGGCCCTGACTTAGGAGCGTGTAGAGAGTTAGAAGTATAAGAACCGGGGCCACGACGTACATGGCAACCTTCATCATTAGTTTGCGGGTTTGATCTCTGCCCTTGGCGGCTTGTTCTTTCGCTTCTTTACGCTTTTTCTGCTCTTCTCTCTTGCTCATCTATCAATGTTACCTTGTCTAGAACGGGGTGTTTCCGGACCCTTACTATAACGTCTAGACGCAGTGAGTTAAACAAGATTAGGCGCTAGAGAATGGCCAATGCGCGGGGGGCGGAAGAGCCATGAAATCTAGTTGCTAGAGCAGAAAGGCATATCCAATCTTGCAGCCAATGTGGATGCCCTGATCCTGATGCATGCCAATCCAGCCTTCATTTTTCGCGAAGTCGGTAATCCAGTGCAGAACGGTCTCGAGCACACCGAGCCAAATATTGCCGGTGATCATATAGACGATGCCGCCATGGACCAACGCATGAGCCGTTAGCCAGTAGTACCAGACAGGAAATAGGCTGTGTTCATTATCGTGAATCTTATCATTGCGATTTTTGCCGTAGCCCATGGCCTCGGGTTGCAGCACGAAGTCTGCGAGGGCATGGCCGAAAATCAACATGAAAATATTTTCAAAGAACAGCATTTACTACCTCGATCTATGAACCTATGAATAAGCAATTGAGCAAGCTGCTTAATTTGCCGATACCTGATCATAAGCATATTCGGCACCAAGCAAACCTATTCTATGGTCAATGTGTTAGCTGATTCACACTATGACTTCGATGTTGCCCCTAAATTGTCCCAGAAGGTTCCGTATTTTCCCTAAAGCCTTGAAATATAAATAGTTTGTAAAAAAAACCTACACTGCGCACAGGGGAACTAAATGCCCTAAAGTGCGAAAAGTTGACTAAATTTGGCACCTTGCCGGTGCTGCTAAAGTCAGCCGAGGCGTGCGCATAAACGTTTTAAGGGCCAGTTCACTAGAAGATCGGAATGGGGATTAATGTCGTGGAGCCTAAGGTAGTAAGGGTTTAAGTCCCAGCAGAAAGACTTTTGCTGCGTAAGAGAGCTTGGGAGAGGGCGGCTAACGAGTCTGCGAGGAAGAGAGTTGGACCCACTCGCGTGTTATTGAGGCGTATGCTCCAGTGCAGGAGCGGCTATTGTTATTGGTGGTGACATGTTTGTTCTCTCAGGATCTTTTCTCCACTAACACTTTCACTACGGCGCTAACTGTAGAAACTATCTCGCCTTCACCGAGTCGTGAAGTGATAGTTGCTCCTACTTTTACCTCTTCAGCAGATCGAATTACTTTGGAGGAACTATCAACAGTGATGCTATATCCCCTGGCGAGTGTGTTGAGTGGGCTGACAGAATTCAAGCTGCGGCTCAGTGTCTGTAGGCTCGATCGGCGCGAGGCTAGTAGTGAGCGCAGTGACTGATCCAACCTGCCGCGACCCGCAGTGAGGCGTATCTGATTACGTTCAAGCAACTGTTTCGGTGAGTTGGCTGAGAGATTACGCTGCATTTGCGTTAGTGCAGTTCTTTGCGATGCGATATTACTGCTCACGGCTCTGCGTAGGCGAATATCGAGTCGGTCCAGATTCTGTGCCTGTTCCTGCAAGCGACGATCGGGGTGCTTTAGCTGCTTTGCTATCCAAGTTAGCTGCTGCCGGCCCCGCTTGATTGCTAACTTGATGGAGTTCTTGAATTGCGAGCTAGCGGAAAACAGGAGCTCGAAATAATCCTCCTGATTGGGGCTTAGTTGTTCGGCGGCGGCGGAAGGCGTGGGGGCTCTTAGATCCGCTACAAAGTCCGCGATGGTGAAGTCTACTTCGTGACCCACGGCGCTGCAGATTGGCAGCTCACTTGCGAAGATCGCCCTGGCTAGGCGCTCCTCGTTGAACGCCTGCAAGTCTTCTAAGGAGCCGCCGCCACGACCGACGATCAATGCCTGTAGTCCTAATTTTTGCGCTAGATTGTTGGCCTGTTCGATGGCACGCACAATTTCATCGGCGGCATCCTTCCCCTGAACGGCTACAGGGAGCAGGGTAATTTTAGTGGCCGGGAAACGCCTTGCGAAAACACTGAGTATGTCTTGCACCGCGGCACCTGTCGCCGAGGTGACAACGCCAATGTGCTGATAGCGGCTTTGCATCTCCTGTTTTTTCTCGTCAGCAAAAAGCCCTTCGTCGTGCAGCTTGCGCTTCAGTTGCTCGAAGGCGCGCTGCAGTGCACCATCGCCTGCTTCCTCCATGCCATCGAGAATGAGCTGATAGTCACCGCGACCTTCATAGATGCTAAGGCGGCCACGCACGATGATTTGTTTGCCGTTCTCCGGGTTGAAGCGAACCATGCGATTGCGATTTACAAACATCGCGCAACGAATCTGTGAGGACTTGTCTTTGAGAGTCAGATACCAGTGCCCGGAGGATGGCACGGCGAGATTTGAGATTTCACCTTCTACTATGACAGCGGGGAAATTACTTTCCAGCAAGGAACGCGCCATACTATTGAGGCTGCTAACGGAAAGTATATTTTTGGCGTGGTCTTTGTCGTAGGGGTTTTTGTCGCGCTGGGAGTAAGGCATAGGCCAATACTACCCCAGCGGAATTGGATTCGATAGCTGCGCAGGCCTCCGGCCAATCGGTAGCGAGGGGCGTGGCGAAATTAATTCGGCATTGGTCTTCTTAGATTTTTGAGAACGCTTCTTTATTCCGTATCGATCCATCTACATCGAAGGCAATGAGTTCGACTCTTTTTCCAGCCGGCCCGAAGGGAAAGCTTAGCATCACAAAGGCTGCGGTCCCGCCGCTGGTTACCAAACCTGCCGTTATGACATAGTTCTTCGACACTCCAATAGCTGTCCATTCACAGGCGCCGTCGCCAGAGGATTCGAGATCGAAAGTATCATCGCCATACTTATGCTTCTGTTCGAAGCTGGTGATACTAAGTGTGCACTTGCCAGTGCCGTTTTCGGCGCCATCCGATACGTAGTTGCCGTCTACTAGAGATTGACTGAGTCCGGCCTGAGCGAATGACAACGTAACTGATAGTAGTGCAGCAGAGATTAATCTTGATTTCTTCATGACAGCCTCATGTTTCCAATTGTAGAAGACCCGGAAAATAATAAGAGCTGACGGTTATATCGTGTTGACCTAAATCAATTTCACCGCACTCTGCCGCGTAGAATAGTGGCGGTTCCCTCTAACGAGGTGGAATGTGATGATGAATCTATCGTCGAATCAAGAAGATTTTTTGGAAAGTATCGCAGCTACAGTCACGTTAGCACTGACATTCGCTGCAGTAATAAACATATCTACAATTAAGTCGATGGCGATAAGGATGCCAATACCCTGCACTGGTAATCCGAGAGAGATGTAGACAGGCGCCATTATGAGTAGGCCGCCGCTGGGAATCGCAGGGGAATAGAAGCTAAATAGCCCTATGGCCGCGGCGATAATAAATAGTTCATAGATTGCCAGATCAATTCCATACAGACTCGCGACAAAATAGGTACCGGCCGTTCTGCCGATCGGTGAAGCAAATTTAAAAAGCGTTACAGCGATTGGCAATACTACGCCCGACACCTTGCTGGAGATGCCGAGGGTTTCGGTCGCTGTGAAGCAGGCCGGTAGGGCGGCAAGCGAAGAGCGCGTGCTGAAACCGATAATCTGCGCCGGAGCTAGTGCGCGAGCAAATTCGCGCAGCTCAATTCCGCCTACATAGGTGGCGAGCGGATACAGTGCCAAGGTGAAGACGGCGATTAACGCGCACACAATGACAATGAATGATCCCAGAACGCTAATCGCAGAAACACCGAGTGTCGCAGCGAGGGGGAATACCAGTGCAAAAATGCCGATGGGTGCGAGCGTCATGATCCAAGCAATTAACACGAACATTGTTTCTTTGATGGCGGAGAAGAAGCCCACGACATGCTCTCGCTGCTCGTTTCCAATCTGCAGCAATGCCATAGAAAATAAACCGGTAAAGATCATCAGCGGCAGCACCGCGTTGTCGGCAGCCGCCCGAATGGGATTGATCGGTATGAGTGCGACTAGCCAGTCGCGAAAGGGAGGTAATTCACTGCTGCCTAGTTTTTCAGTGGCCGTGCTCTCTAGTAGTCTACGGCTTGCTTCGGGATCGATGGTCAACATCGCAATGAGTGGCGGGGCGACTAAGAAGACGAAGAGGCTGGAAGCTGCAATCATGGCTATAAACAGGCCCATGGTCTTGCCGCCGAGCTGTGCGACTATGCCAGTATTTCCCTGACCAGCTATAGCGGTAATCATGAGTGCCATTAAGAGCGGGATCACGGTCATGCGAATGGCATTCACCCACAGCGTCCCTATGGGCTCTATCATCGAGGGTAGCGCCGACTCTGAACTCGTATCGAGAAGTGAAAAAGCAATGCCACCCATTAGGCCAAGCGCGAGGCCAAGGAGTATGCGGGCGGAGGAGCTCATGGCTGTTTCTCTTCTGTCATCTGGCTTCCGTTTGAGTCATGTTCTGTACTCGTGCAATCAACAACATAGCATTCGACTTGAGGCTAAGCAATTTCCAGCGAGGCGCTATGATTGCAGCGCTTCCGGCTCTTTGATACCTTCTATTGCCAAGATAGGTTGTTCACTAGAATAGCCACAGCACTCAGGATAAGACATGAGCAAAAATACCGACAACGGGTGTAGTTACAACAAGAAAGATCGCGTGGCAAAACCGATTAGTCGGCGTACCGTGTTTAAAATGGGCCTAGCGACTGGAATCGCTGTGCCCATGTCGGCTTTAGGGCAGTCACCCAATCGCCTTAGGCCACAGCCTGGAGATCAGCTGGTGTTTGAGGAGGGGCCAAATCAGGATGCTTTGGTACGTCCAGAACTTCTTGAATTAGAGCAGAGGCCCTTGTCAGCCCTCGCTCGCGACCCAGCGACTGAGGTGCTGCGAGACGGCTCTAGGCTGAATCGTTTGATGATCACGCGTATCGATCCTGAATTGATGACTGCGCGCTATCAGGCGAATGCGGCTGAGGGTGTAATCGCCTATTCTGCCGTGTGTACGCACACCGGCTGCGATGTGACAAACTGGGATGCAGGACAGCTACGCATGGCCTGTCCCTGTCACGAATCTCAGTTCGATATATACGACGGTGCGAAAGTGGTAGGCGGTCCAGCTCCCAGACCGCTCGCGATGTTGCCGCTTGAGGTGGTTGACGGCATTGTAATCGTTGCTGCCGGCTTCCGTGGTCGGGTTGGATTTACCCAGCAATTTTAATCTGTACTATTTAATCAATACTAGTTTGATGCCAATTCTGGCTCGCTAAAAGAAGAAACTTTCAGAGGTTCAAGCATAATGATTCGCTCCAGTATTTTTCTGTGTTGTTCACTAGTCTCCAGTCTCCTATTTGCACAGGATCTGCCACCTTACAATCCTGTCACCGCAGAGCGCCTTCTCAACCCAGAGGAGAGCAATTGGCTGATGTACCGTGGCAGTTACGATTCCCATGGCTTCAGCAGTCTCGATCAAATCAACACCGACAATGTCGATGGCCTTGTTCCTGTTTGGAGTTTCTCCACGGGTCTTAGAGAAGGGCATCAGGCGCCGCCTATCGTGAACGATGGTTACATGTACGTGACTACACCACAGAATCATATTCTCGCTATCAACGCGCGCACGGGTGATCTGATCTGGCGCTATGTCCGTTACCTGCCCGATGATTTGCAGCAGTTCCATCCGACGAATCGCGGTGTGGCCCTATATGGCGATCGTGTCTACATGGCAACGGTAGATGCATTTTTAGTTTCACTTGATGCATTAACCGGCGAGCTAATCTGGGAAGTTGCCGTTGAGGACTACTATAACGGTTATTATATGACCATGGCCCCGCTTATAGTCGATGGCAAAGTTATGGTGGGAGTCTCCGGTGGAGAACTTGGCATTCGTGGTTTCATTGCTGCTTATGACGTAATGACTGGCGAAGAGCAGTGGAAGACGTACACGATTCCGGCTCCTGGTGAGCCGGGCTCAGAATCTTGGCCGGGAGATACTTGGCAGACTGGCGGCGTGCCGGTGTGGCTAACTGGTTCCTACGATCCTGAATTAAACCTCGCCTACTGGGGAACCGGCAACGGAGGTCCCTGGATGGGCGATACGCGACCGGGCGACAACCTCTATTCCTCTTCTGTTATTGCCTTGGACGTAACGACGGGCGAGCTCAAGAATCACCATCAATACCACTGGAACGATTCATGGGACTGGGATGAGGTCTCTGCACCATTGCTAATCGATTTTGAGCGCGATGGTCGCAGCGTAAACGGCATGGTTCATGCGGGCCGTAATGGCTATCTCTGGTATCTCGAGCGCGAAGCCGATGCGATTAACTTCGTCGACGCGAATCCCTATGTCTATCAAGACGTCTTTACCAGCATCGATCCGGTTACCGGACGGCCCGAGTACGATATGACGAAGAAGCCGGGCACGGGCTATGAGGCGAGTTTCTGCCCATCACTTTGGGGTGGCAAAGATTGGCCTCCTGCGGCCTTCGATCCAAAGTCGCGATTGATGTTCATTCCTGCGAACGACAATGTCTGCTCCACCATGGTCGGAGAGGAGGTTCAGTATAGTCCCGGTCGATCTTACATGGGGCGTGGCACTTCCGAGAATGGGGGCTTTTTTGTGCGACCTGGCACCGATCACATAGGTGAGCTACAAGCCTGGAATGTAGATACCGGTGAGCGCGCATGGACGACAACATTCGAAAGTCAAAACTGGGGTCCAGTGTTGGCGACAGCGGGCGACCTCGTTTTCATGGGCGGCACAAACGATCGCTACTTTCGTGCCTTCGACTCGAGGACCGGTGAGATTCTCTGGCAGCAACGCACAAATTCCGGTATCACCGGAGTACCGGTTACCTATACCTTGGATGGTAAGCAATATATCGCCGTTCAGTCCGGGTGGGGAGTTGATGCACAGCGTGAACAGAACTTGCTCAATATGGCTAAGGGTGAGAGCCACTACGTACCTCAGGGGGGTGTAATTTGGGTGTTTGCGCTACCTGATTGAGACCGCTACGCGCAGCGAGCAGGGCGGTTGTTACAAAGTAATCTACTTCTGGCGGAAATAAGGACAATGAAGATGAACAACATAAAGGCAATAGAGCATCTAGTCGAAAAATTCGAGCAGAAGAAGATGACGCGAAGAGAGTTAGTGGCCTCCTTACTTGTTGCTACCGCTGCGTCGGCAGCACCATCTCTTTCCGCACAGACGGCGGCACCTGTTGCCATCGGCAAATCGATGAACCATATTTCACTCTCGGTGAATGATGTGAGCCGTTCAGCCGATTTTTACAATCGTGTGTTGGGTATGGAAATTATTTCGCGCCCCGCGAACGGTGGTTTGAATATGGGTTTAGGAAGTGAGAGTTTTCTGGGGCTGTACAATCTTCCGAACCCGGGAGGCATGCATCACATGTGTATTGGTGTAGATGATTACAATGCCGATGTTCTTGCTGAGAAATTACAGGACCACGGCATAGACGCAAATGTTAATCGTGATGCCGCGAACCGAACCAGTGGTGGTGATCAGCTGTATTTTAGTGATCCGGATGGCATCCTGGTTCAGCTAGCGCAACACGGCTATTTGGGATAGCGCAGCTTCTAGCACTAGTATTTTAACTTACCGTCTAAGCTCAGACGCTAGTAGTCCGGGGCCACTAGCCATTTCTGCTCGGTGGCCAAGGGCGCGCTAAGCGTCATTAGAAAATCCTCCAGCTGACTTCTCTCTACCACGCGTAAGCCAAGAGGCTTCGCTTCGTTGTGGCTAAGCATGGAGCTTGGAGCTTCGTTGTAGTGATTTACAACCTGGGTAAGACTCGTCATCTGTCCGCTATGCATATAGGGCGCTGTTAGAGAAATATTTCTAAGTGTGGGTGTCTTCAGTGCACCAACTAAGTCGTTAGCATCACGCGCAAATCGCAACTCTATGCATTGTGCGCTTGAGGCATCACTAAACTCGCCCAGGCAATTAAAGGAGTCTTCTCGCGAAATGCGAACCCCGTCATAGCGACCCATGGATGGCAGTCGGCCGTCCACAGCCAGAACGCCTGTGTTATGAAATTCATGATTGGTGAACAACGGACCATTGTGGCAAGTTACGCACTGCCCCTTGCCAATGAATAGCTTGAGGCCATCCTGCTCCGAATTGCTTAGAGCACTGTCATCAACCGATCCCGCTAGCATCTGTGCGACGTAGTCATCGAAGCGAGTGCGGCCAGGTAGTAGCTTGCGCTCGTAGGCCGCGATCGCCTTGCCTAGGTTCGCAAAGAATCGAGATACGGCCGACTGGGTTTCGCTGTCGAGGGTATTCCAACTAGCCTGCTGCTGGAGATCGCCCTCTGGCATGCCAGACTCTGGCAATACCGTGGGCAAGTCTAGTGGCCCGAACACATTCTCATACATGTCTCGATAGACAGTATCGCTGGAAATAAGGCGCAGTAGCTGCACCCTATCGGTCGCGTGCTCATGCTTCGCTTCCAATGGCGCGAGGGCCTGTGCCCATTGGCTATCTTTCCTTCCGTCCCAATAAAACCAAGGGCTATAGGCGAGCCCCACTAAGCTGGGTGTATGCATCGGTCCAATACCGACCCCAACGGCGAGGGCTAGTCCATCGGTAAACATGAGTTCAGGTTTGTGGCAGGTCGCGCAGGCAACTTGTGCATTGCTGCTGAGGCGAGTGTCGAAGTAGAGACGATGACCTAGCTCAGCTGCAGCGGGGTCGTCAGCTACGAAATTGCTAGGGTCGGCCGGCAGCGGTGGAAGAGCATCCAGAGATAGCGAGGCAATTAGTTTGAGCTCTTCCTCACTCCAATCCGCTACTCCAGGAATAGACAAGTAATTCCAACCAAATACAGCGATCAGGGTCATACTAGCGAGCAGAGGTAGTAGCAGGTCCTTCATTGCAGATCGAAATCGATAATAGCAGTGTCGTCAACACCGGCGTATTGAACCTCAACCTGTAATTGCCAATGCCCCTGCATGTGAAATCGCACGCCCTCGAGTAAATAATCGCCATTGTCGAGTCGCGTTGTCACTTCAGGTTGGGTCGGCAGGCCATGATCGTGCTCAGGCATGCCGCCGAATACCTGCAATAGCTCTAGTTCTAAGCTTTCTTCATTGCCATTCAGCACTCGTATGTGCCAACTGTGAATTTGGTTGATGCTAATAGGCGAGAGTTCGCTATAGATTTCAATCTTCAAGCCCTTATCAGTAACGCCGCTTAGATCGGGCATACGGACATCGGCTGCGTTAGCGGAACAAATGGCGAGCAGAAGTGATAGGGCAAAAAATGTTTTCATAGTGAGTCGGTATCGGGTGTTACTTAGGGATGACAATAATACGGGAAAGTGAACGAAGAGAGTAGGTGGATGAGGCTACACAGTTGGGTTAGTTGATTAGCCCATTACTGCTTGGTATGAGCCCGAAACCAGTAGCCAACACGAAATAGAGGTTGAAAATCAAAACAGCGGTATGGATGCTTATTCGCTGAGTAAAGGCTGGAAGCAAGCCTATGACTACTAACGCTAAGCTTATCCAAGTAAGCCTTATGTCCAGAATTATGACGTCTGCTAGTTGTGCAGTTGCCAAAAAAGCGGCAAGACCAATGAATACTGGAGCGCGGCGCGACAAATAATAATCGCGAAGATCTAGGTTCCTGTCAGGGTCTATGTCCGGTGTTATTGCGTACGAGACAAGTACGATGAATAGTGTAGGGAATATTAAGAACCACACTTGGTAAATGAGCGTAAATTGTATTTCCCGATAAGGCCAAATTCCAACCCAGTATTGAATCGCATATAGCACAATGACTAGGGTCCACCCTAGGTGTAGCCAGTCTATACGCGGCACGATATGTGTGCGTAATAACCGGCCCCAGCCAGCGAAGATCTCCGTCAGGGCTATCGCGATCACCACCGATGCCAGCGCCATCAGAAATTCGAATAGTGTCATTGGGTTTTCTTCTGTTCTCTCAAATCAATTAGCTGCTCAATTGTCCACTACGTCACATGCAGTATCCTAGTTTTGTAGGATATCTTAAACTAAAAAAGGGCAAGTCCTCGCGGATCTGCCCTTTTAGCACTTTCAATCTAATTAGCGATGCTAGCGACAGGCACTAGCTCGGCGGTTTTAGATTTAGATAGCGACGATTTCTTCAGCTTGTGGTCCTTTCTGACCATCAGTTACTACGAACTCAACGCGCTGACCTTCAGCAAGAGTCTTGTAACCAGCGCTTTGAATTGCACTGAAATGTGCAAATACGTCAGGGCCGCCTTCACGTTCGATGAAGCCAAAACCTTTATTTTCGTTAAACCATTTCACTGTTCCAGAAATTTTCTCAGACATTTTTGTTACCTAAATTTTAAATAGTATAATCCTGCAAAGCAGGGGTCGTGCTAGAAATTCGGCGTACTTATAAACTTTATGACGAGGTGTTACTAGGAAGACTTCGAAATGGGGAGAATAAATAGTTGCTTACTTTCAAGCTACGCGCAGTTTACAGGTAAACCTTTGCCTGTCAAGGGTTTTTCGGCCAGGCAGCCATGCTCTTCAGGGCCTAAATTGAGCCGTCGCGGTAGTTCTTTTTCTGAAATCTAGGAGAGCAGATTGCCAGAAATAGTAAGTCATTCTCGCCGGTATTCTTGATACGTTGGCGGGTATTCGCCGGGACAATGACCACGTCACCTGTTGTGATATCACAGGGTTCTTCCGTCCCCACCTCGACTAGTCCGGAACCGGACAGTATCACGTAGCGCTCGGTAGTATTCTCCAAGTAATGCCATTTCGTTCGTTGACCCGGTTCGACTCTTGCCTGAGCTATCGAAACATCTTCGTCGTCTACTGAGTTAGATGTTTCGATAATGTGGCAGCCTTCCTCGAAATAGTACTCGTCGCTGCAATCGCGTTTTTTAATCATAGTAGATTGATCTATTGCGCCGCTGCACTCAAGTCAGCTATAAGCTCATTGAGTTTCGCCGTGACTTCGGAAGTAACATTGTAGGTGAATCCGGATGCCGCAATACTGTCAGATCGAAGTATAAAATCGTAGCCACCTTCGGTATAGATTTCATTGAGCGCCTCGCCGAGTAGATTGCGATAACGCTCTAAAAACTGATTCTGGCTGCTCTGAAGTGTGCTTTGTATGCGCTCGCCGAATTGTTGAAACTTCAATTGCTTGAATTGGGCCTCTTCCTGGATACGCTGAATCTCTGTGCTAGTAAGAGTTGGCGCATTCACTTGAAGGTTTTCCTGCAAGTCCAATAGTTCTTGTCTCAGCGAGTCCGCTGCGGATTGATCCTCGCTGAAGGCAGCTTCCAATTGCTCAACCTGTTGCTTCCACGCTTCAGTATTAAACAGGGCCTCATTGATATCGAGTACGCCGATGGTTGCGTGAGCTAATACGCTGCCCGAAAAGAGTAAGACGAATAGAGTTAGAGGGATTTTTTTCATTGCGTAGCTCCTGTCTAGGATGTAGAGAGAATTGCTGCTGCTTTTCTGCGCTGTTGTGCGGGGCAGAGTGAGTCGCCATCTAGGAATTCGACAGCCTAGCGCGGAACTAGTTCCAGATTACGAAATGTTGGACACAACAGAAGAGCGTACACCTATTGCCGGAAGCAATAAGAGAAGAGGAGTTTGGGGATGGGCAGAAAACTAGATTACCGACCGCGAGGGTCGGTAGTCTATTTAAAGCTTATCTGGCAATACTTAGAGAGGGACTACTTTGTTTGCACAAGGTCCTTTCTGACCCTGTCCAACTTCGTACTCTACTTCCTGGCCATCATTTAGCGTGGCGAAACCGCCGTCACTCTTAATTTCTGAATAGTGAACGAATAAATCATTGCCACCTTCCGCTGGAGTGATGAAGCCGAAACCTTTGTCTGCATTAAACCACTTAACTGTACCTTTACTCATGTAACCCTCGATATATATTGCTCTTTGACGTTCAAAATTGCGAAATAGGAATCTGTTTGCGATTCTTCTTCTGCTCGGTGGCGAAACTTCGTTCTCTGTTATCTCTCTACCGTGACAAGCGAATTCACGCATTGACGCGGCGGAGCGACTCAGGCCCATTTCGCCTTTCCAGACCTGAGGGCACAGTGTAGAGTCTTCTAAGCTAAATTCATAGAGGGTTTGGCCCTCCGGCTGGAGTCTAGAGCGTTAGATTGCTTTACCGTTCTGGGTAATAAGGGCCTGTTCTAGCGAGGGAGGGTTTAACGTCTCCACAGCTAGCGCCTCTTCCCATACCAGCCAGCAAAATCTCCATGCCATCGCCGTGATTCTTCTGATCGACGCCGTCTATTCGCAGGTGCTGCGCTATTCTTCTAAGAGCGTAATAGAATCTTCATTTCAGAATAATCATAAGCTATTGATTTATATGTTATTATTTGTGTTTGGAGGGAGGGGCTTAGCAGACTTCGCTCCTTCATCGATTTTGTTTTTCACTCGTCGAAGTTGTTCATGTTGGGTAGGCAAGAAGGGCTTGGCTGCAGCTTGCAGCGTCTTTCGATTATGGGCAGTCTGGCTATTTACTGGCTAGTCGCATCAAGAAGTAGGTATTTCATCCCTCAATAGGCCTGATTTTGTGCCTGTATCCAGCCCAAAATAGTTGTAGCCTTTTGTAGGGAATTCGGCATTTTGTTCATTGCTATCCGGTAAATTTGCTTTCTATACGCTTCCTGCGCTACTTCAGGGCTTAAAATCGCTCGTTACTGGCGTGCCATCAGCCACCACTTTAGGGTATTGGTTACCAATTCTGCGGCGTCTTGTTGCACGAAGTGGCTCGCCCCAGGGGCGGTAACGATGGTTGTGTCGGCATCAATCCAGTCCCAGGTGTTGTTCAGCCCGTCTGAATGCAGCGCGGTGTCTTCTAAGCCATGAAACACGAGTACAGGCATATTCAGCCGTGGAGCACTAGGCGCCGCATTCGAGCTACCGCCACGTGGATAGTTCTGTTTGTAGTAGGCGAGCATGCCATCGAAGTTGGAACGCCCGAATGCCTCTACATACTTCTCTCGTGCTGCCGGATCTGTCACCCAACCCGAAAGGGTCTGTGGATTCATGGGCAGGCCAAAGAAGATATTTGGGTCGGTCGGTTTACCCGCGATGAAGTCGCGCGCATAGCTACTGTTTTCCTGCTGCTCCGGATTATTCGCCAATTCTCTCGCCATGCCATTAGGGTGCGGAAGATTCAGTATGACTAGGTTCTCGACCATCTCAGGCAGGGCAAAGGCAAATTGCCAGGAGACGATTCCGCCCCAGTCATGGCCAACGATGTTGGCTTTTTCTTCGCCGAAGTGTCGAATCACGGCTGCAACGTCGCCAATTAAATTTTTCATGGCGTAGCTGCTCTCGGCTTCTGGCTGGTCGCTGAGGTTATAGCCGCGCTGATCAATCGCCACAACCTTAAAATTGTCTTTCAACCCCTCCATCTGATGGCGCCAGCTATACCAGAAGTCAGGAAAGCCGTGGATCATGACTACAAGCGGACCTTCACCGACGGTCGCGTAGTGGATCTTCACGCCGTTATTGTCGGCGTAGCCGTGCTCGACTTCTTCCAGGATATCGGCTTGTGCGGTAACGATAAATGAACCGAAGAGTGCTAGAGCTATAATCTGTTTGAGGAGTTTGAGGTTCTTTAGGTATTGCATGACTTGTTCCTGGTTTTGTGTCACTTCGTGCGCAGCTGGTCTGGAGTCCGCTAGATAAATGTTCATATCTGATGGCATGAGATTGCTTTATTAAAACAGAAAATTGGCAAAAAGTTGATGGGTATTGCTTCTGGTGCCACCCTTTGGCGTGCCATTAGCTTCGTTTCGGCCGATCTAACTTCCTGCTCTGTATCTGTAAATGCGTGTAAATGTTAGAATTTACGAAGAATTAAACAGGCAGTAAGTCGCTGTTTGTGTAAGTGAAATGGGGAACAAGGAACATGATTAAATTGAAATTAGCGAGCGCAATCCTGGGAAGTGGTGTCGTTATGGTTTTTGGTCAGCTGGCGATAGCGCAGGATTACATTGCGCCTCGCACGAGCTTTGGCGCACCAGATCTACAGGGTGTCTACAGCATCGCAACAGTAACGATGCTGGAGCGCGGCGAGCAGTTCAATGGGAAGCTCACCATTACAGCGGAAGAGGCAGCGAGAATTGGTCAGACCGGTGACAGCTACCTCGAGAATCTGACTGCTGCACCTAGCGATGGCGAACCTGATGTCGGGGGCTATAACACATTTTGGATGGATCCCGGCGAGCGTATGGCATTGATCAACGGCGAGATTCGTACCTCCATTCTAGTTGAGCCCGAGAATGGCCGCCTGCCGTGGGCAGAAGGCGCGCAACGCGCTATTTTTGGAGCTCGGGCAACTGGGCCGGGCCCATTTGCGGGACCTGAGGCGCGCCCGTTGGGTGAGCGATGTTTAGTGGGTTTCGGCTCCTCCGGCGGCCCGCCGATGTTGCCAGTTTTATATAACAACCACAGCCAAATAGTACAGACTGAAGACTACGTGATGATCATGGCAGAGATGAACCATGATGCGCGCATCATACGGATGCGCGGCGATAAGCATTCAGATATTCCGAAGTGGCTTGGCGATTCGATTGGCTATTACGAAGGGGATACTCTGGTGGTGGAAACGACCAATTATCACCCGCAGCAGAGCTTTCGGGGTGCGCTGCGCCATTACTTCTTTATATCGCCAGACGCGAAGGTTACCGAACGTTTCACCCGTATAGCAGACGAGACCCTCTTGTATCAATTTACCGTTGAGGATCCGAAGGTCTATACAACAGCGTGGACTGGAGAGCTTCCCATGAATGCCGTTGAAGACAAGATTTACGAGTACGCCTGTCACGAAGGCAACTACGCGCTGCCTGGAATATTGGCAGGGGCAAGATTGGAAGAGAAGGAAGAGAGAGAAGCGAACTAGCTACTCACGTTATACAAAAAGGTCGACTCTAAAGTCGGCTTTTTTGTGTCGCCGGTTGTTGATACAGCGCATTAAGCTGTTGCAACGCTCCTGTCATGATGAGCAAACTGTTAGGGAGCCATAGACTTGATCAGAGACTCCCTAGATCGAAATATCTATTGGAGTGCTGAGAGATGAAGAAAAAGCTTACGATTATTGCTGTCAGTCTTTTTAGTCTGCTCTGTTTGCGTGTGAGCCTCGCGCAGTCGGATGAGCACCAGCCTCTACTGAGTGTGAAAGAAATCATGAATGGATTGATCACCCCGACGACGACAACCATATGGGGTGCCTATCAGTTAGAGACGGATGCACAGTGGCAGGAAGTTAGGAATGCCGCGCTTTCGGTTATCGCAGCAGGCAACTTGCTACAGTTTGGTGGAGCGGGTGAGGGAGAAGCCGAGACAGCAGCCGAGGCAGACTGGAAAACCTATAACCAGCAGATGATAGAGGCGGCTAGACTCGTCGTGCTAGCCACCGACAATAAGGATGAAGAGGCATTGTCCGCCGCAGGTAACGATGTGCTATATCCGCCGTGTGAGTCCTGTCACCAGCAATACCAGGCGCGATGAGCAGATTGATTGCCGCTCTAGTTAGGAGGCTATGGACACACCCTGACTAGACTATTATTAAACTATGAATAGGCTGGGGACTCGCTCGATGAACCAGTAGCTCGCAATACCGCCTAGGCCATAGGCGAGACCACGCTGCAGGCTTGGCCAGAGATGCTTGAAGTATTTCGTGAAAACGAGGTGCAGGATAAGCAAAGCACAAATAAATGCCACCTGACCCACTTCCACTCCGATATTGAAGAATAGCAGCGCCAATGGAATGTCGGCATCGTTGAGGCCGAGTTCACCGAGCGCGCCCGCGAAACCAAATCCGTGTACCAGTCCAAAGACGAAGGCTACTATCCACGGCTTCTCATGCACTAGTGTAATCTTGCCCTGCTGGGCCATCAGAATCTCTCGAGCGAGAAATACGATAGAGAGTGCTATCAATACTTCTATGGGTGCGCCGGGTACAGGAAATATTCCTAGCACGGCACAGGCGAGGGTGATGCTATGTGCAATTGTAAATGCAGTGATGGTCTTCAATAACTTCCAGAACCCTTGCAGTAGTAACAATAAGCCGAGAACAAAGAGCAGGTGATCCACGCCGAACAGTATGTGCTCGCCACCTAGCAGCAGATATCGTCGCGCTAAGTTGCCGATAGAAGACGCTCCAGCCTTCATCTGCGCCATCGGCACCTCGATGATGTTGCCATCTCCGGGAAAGTATCCGGACACATCACTGCCGTCGGCCCAACGAGTAATGAGAACTAATCCTTCTAACGACCAGGGGAAGACCAGCACGTCGTCGGTGTTGAGCGTCGGCTCGCATTGAAAGCGATAGCTGAACCTTCCCGGCGGCAATCCGCTGCAGCGCTCGGGGAGAATGCGTTCTATATTAAATAGAGGAGGAACTTGTTGATCGACGATGGACAGCTGGTATTGATTCTCCTCGAGTTCGTCCAGAAACACGCGGGCGACACCGGTCACATCAATATCGTGAGCCATTGCAGTAGGGGGCAATATTATGCTCGAGAGGAGTAGCGCGCAGCAGGAGGCCAAGCAAGGGTGAATTAGTTTTAGAATGAATCCGCGCATGGTCAATTAGTCGGGCTCATTGTTGCTAATTACGATGGTGTATTCGTTCCAGAGCTTATCCACCTCTAGCTGCAGGCGCGTCTCTTCTTCCGTAGCGATCCATTCGAGTCGCACGAGATCGGCAATATCTTCCAGCGCCGGAATCCGCGCAGGACTGCGTTCTATTATGCGCAGCCAATGCTGTCCGCGGTTGCTTACAAACGGGCCTTCCCATCGATCTAGGTCAGCGGCCAGAATCCGATCGGCGAACTGCTGATCGAAGATGTTAGCGAGATCGACGCTATTAACGTTCGGCAGCGGAGCAGCCGTGCCTTCTGACATCGACAGCAAGGTGTCGGTGTCTGCAC
This sequence comes from SAR86 cluster bacterium, assembly GCA_002401885.1. Classification (GTDB taxonomy): domain Bacteria; phylum Pseudomonadota; class Gammaproteobacteria; order Pseudomonadales; family Pseudohongiellaceae; genus UBA9145. Next base: position 5,278 of record NVUL01000005.1, on the reverse strand, counting down.
TCTGCTGTAGGGAGTCGACTATCGAATCGGCTAGCGGGTCTCGAGAATCGAAAACCAGCTCATCGAGAGTTAGCGAAGCGGGGGTCTCGAAGCGGGCGCTATTTTCTTCGTAGTAGGCTTGCAGTTCATCATCGGTCGGCTGAATAATGTTGCCGCTTAAAACGTGGCGCATTTTCTGGGCGAGGATGTCGTGTATGCGTTCGTCATTGTCCAATTCCATGGACAGGGCTTCACGCACTAAGATCTGTTCTTCGATGTAGAAGGCAGTGACTAGCTCTCGTTGCTCTAGGTTAAGCTCTTCACCGCGAGATAATTCCTGCATGAAGATGCGCGCATCGATTTCGCGCTGGTCGATTTCCAGTAGATTCTCGCTCCCCGATTGAGTGATTGCATACAGGGCGAAAATAAATAGGGCGATAATGAAGAAATGTACCGTAGGTTCTCTCATCAATTTTTGGGGGAGAGGTGTGTTCATCGGTATTGATTCTTTTACAATGGTCATGGGTTGGGTATCTTTTGGCTAGAACCTTCATCGAGTCCTAATGTTCGCGGTGGGTCCAGGTTCGTGTCATACGCAGGAGAGAGTAATTTCAGTCTTCCACGGATGCAAGTGTTTGTAAGCGGGCCTAGTGCCCGGGGGACTACCCAATCTTGCAAATAATGCACACTTAAGGTTCCATGGCCCTCTTGTAATAAAAAAGTAGTAGTAACAGACAATAACAGAATGGGATCGAATCAATGAAAAAGCGATTGCTGCACGCACTACTGACCGTATGTCTACTTGCCCCCGCGTTTCTTGTGCAGGTGGCAGTTGGGCAGGTATCCACCGTAGTGCGCTTGGCCGACGGGCCAATTATCAATCCAAATATGGATGCGCGTATGGGTAGCAATATACAAGGCCCCTCGCTGATCCGCGTGCCGGAGTGGGTAGATAATCCGCTGGGCAAGTATTACCTCTATTTCGCCGATCACCGTGGCACCTATATTAGATTGGCCTATGCGGATGACATTGCCGGCCCTTGGCGCATGCATGAGGCGGGCTCTCTGAAACTAGAGGATTCCTTCTTCCCTGCAACCTGCCCACCCTGTTCATTGGCGCCGGGAGCCAGGGGCTCGCTTTATCCACACATCGCCTCACCCGATGTGCATGTGGATGATGAGAGGCAGCAGATCGTGATGTACATCCACGGTCGTGGTGCAGGGCGGCAGTTTACTCGACTAGCATTGTCTCACGACGGCTTGAACTTTGAGGGTTCCCCTGAGGAGTTGGGGAGACCTTATTTCCGCGTCATCGAACATGACGATTTTCATTATGCGCTGTCCATGCCGGGATATATGTATCGATCGAAAGATGGTCGCAGTGATTTTCAGGAGGGGCCGCGCTTCTTCAATGACAATATGAGGCACAATGCATTATTAATTCGTGATGATAAGTTGCATGTATTCTGGACGCAGGCGGGTCATGCGCCGGAGAGGATATTTCTATCTACGATCGACATGACCGGTGACTGGATGCAGTGGCAGGAGTCAGAACCGGTAGAGGTGCTCAGACCAGAGACAGAGTGGGAGGGTGCAGAACTTGAGGTCGCACCCTCGCGGCGTGGACATATCGATGAGCGAGTCAATCAGCTACGAGATCCAGCGATCTTTGAGGAAGACGGTAAAGTCTACTTGCTCTATTCAATTGCCGGCGAGCACGGACTAGCAATAGCAGAGCTATTTCTCGAATAGGATCGGTATGCAACAACTCTCAGATGAATTTCTAGCTTCCTGCCGGCGTGAAGATGGACGCATCCTGCGCGGCGAGAATATGACGCGTATCGAGACATTCGTCGATGCGGCCTTCGCATTTGCCTTTACCATGTTGGTTATCAGCATCGATGAAATACCTGATTCGGTGCCGGAGTTGCTCGATCTCTCTCGGGACATTCCTGCTTTCCTAATTAGCGCAACAATAATCGGCTTTATCTGGGTGGCTCACACAGTTTGGAGTAGGACCTTCGGCTTGCAAGATCGGCTTACACTCTACTTGAGCCTAGGTCTGGTCATGCTAGTACTGATATTCGTTTATCCAATTAAGCTGATGGTGCAGCTGAGCGTCGCCTTTTTGTCCAGAGGAGCTCTGCAGCAAAATTTAGAGATAATGGAGCTGTTTGACGTCGTTAACCTTTTCATTTATTTCGCGTTGGGGCTTATGGCGCTGTCACTTATCCTAATCGCCCTTTATCAGAATTCACTAAGGCAGCGGACGCAGCTTGTGCTAAGTGACTATGAGGTAGCGTTCTGCAAGATTGCCTGCATAACCTGGACGATCATAGGTGCGACTGCCTTGGCATCTTGTCTAGCTGCCCCAGTACTGGGTGAATCCATAGAGTGGGCGGGTCTAGTGTACTTTTCACTCTGGTTTACTATTCCATTGGGGCGTCATTTCTACGCGAAAAGTCTCGGTGTCGATGGCATGCAACAGGCTCTCTGAATCTTAGTATTGCCGCCACAGCAATCTATACAAGCGGTCACTCTCTCTGTATAATCCCCGTTTTGTAGATGGTGGTAATCTCATGTTACGTATTGCTGAAGAGGCTTTAACATTTGATGATGTTCTACTCCTGCCTGCGCACTCCCTTGTTCTTCCCAAAACCGTAGCACTAACTTCTCAGTTGACGCGTTCGATCGCGCTCAATATTCCTCTCATATCTTCCGCGATGGACACGGTTACCGAGTCCCGTCTTGCGATTGCTATGGCTCAAGAGGGTGGTCTGGGTGTGCTGCATAAGAGCATGAGTGTAGAGAATCAGGCGCGAGAAGTTCGTCTCGTAAAGAAATATGAAAGTGGTGTGGTGAAGGATCCTATTACGATCTCAAGCGATGCCAGTATCAGAGACCTTGTTGCTCTAATGAAAGAGTACGATATCTCTGGCATGCCGGTATTAGACTCCTCGGGTCTAGCCGGCATCGTTACCAGTCGCGATGTGCGCTTCGAGGCGAACCTCGATGCCAAGGTCTCGACTATCATGACGGTCAAGGATTCACTGGTAACAGTTAAAGAAGACTTCGAGCTAGACGATGTGAAGGAACTACTGCACCGACACCGCATCGAAAAGATTTTGGTCGTCGATGAGGGCTTCGTTCTTAAGGGTCTTATCACTCTGAAAGACATCCGTAAGTCCGAAGACTATCCCAATGCCTGTAAAGATGAGCAGGGCCGACTACGCGTAGCTGCCGCTGTAGGCACCGGCCCCGATTCTCCGGATCGCATCGATGCGATAATCGAAGCGGGCGTCGACGTAGTCATCGTCGATACTGCCCACGGTCACTCGCAGTTTGTGTTGGATCAGGTGAAATACATCAAGGACAAGTATCCAGAGGTTGCTGTAATCGGCGGCAATATCGCCACAGCAGATGCCGCTAGAGATTTGGCAAAGGCTGGCGCCGACGCGGTTAAAGTCGGTATTGGTCCCGGTTCGATCTGTACCACACGTATCGTAACAGGCGTTGGCGTTCCACAGATCTCTGCAGTAGCTAATGTTGTCGAGGCTTTGAAAGACAGCGATGTCTGTGTGATATCCGATGGTGGTATTCGCTATTCTGGCGATATCGCGAAGGTGATAGCCGCAGGCGCACATGTCGTGATGGTTGGCAGTCTGCTCGCTGGTTCCGAAGAGGCGCCAGGCGAAGTCGAGCTCTATCAAGGCAGAAGCTACAAGGCCTATCGTGGCATGGGTTCCTTGGGCGCCATGTCGCACTCTCAGGGATCAAGCGATCGATATTTCCAAGATGTGGATTCGGGCACGGAAAAACTGGTTCCCGAAGGTATCGAAGGGCGAGTGCCTTATAAGGGCACGATGTCGGCGATCGTGCATCAGCTGATGGGCGGGCTACGTTCTAGCATGGGGTACACGGGTTCTGCGAATATCGAAGAGATGCGTACTAAGACTCAGTTCGTGAAGATTACGGCCTCCGGAATGAGCGAGTCCCACGTCCACGACGTTAGCATAACTAAGGAAGCACCTAATTACCGAGTGAGTTAGGACGGATAAACCCTTGAAGCCCAGCTGCTTCGTTGAAAGGCCTGCCCAAGCCAGTCACTTACTAATTGTAAGCTCCTGACTTGGGTAGGCCTTTTGCCTCGCCTCTGAGCTTCAACGATTCATCCTCAGGATATTGGGCGCGGAGATGGATTCGAATTGTAGTTACTATTTTGAGATTGAAATTTTATGACAACAGCTAATATTCATAGCCAGAAAATTCTTATTCTGGATTTCGGTTCCCAGTACACTCAGCTCATCGCTCGACGGGTTCGTGAGTCGGGCGTGTATTGTGAGATTTGGGACTACGCGGTCGATGAAGAATTGTTTCGAGAGTTCAATCCGCAGGGTGTAATCTTTTCTGGAGGTCCAGAGTCCGCCAATCACGATGAGTCGCCATGTCCTCCTGAATTTATTTACGAAGCAGGCCAGCCGATACTAGGTATCTGTTATGGCATGCAAACCATGGCTGAATATTTTTCGGGCAAAGTTGAGGCCTCGAGCAAGTCCGAATATGGTTTCGCGCAAGTCGATGTTATCGCGCCGAATAAGTTGCTAGAGGGAATCGAAGATCGAATCAACGAGAGCGACGCGCCTCAGTTAGACGTTTGGATGAGTCATGGTGATAAGGTTACCGAAGTGCCGCCGGGTTTTTCGCTGATCGCGGCGACTGAAAGCGCCCCGATCGCTGCGATGTGTGATGAGTCTCGAGGCTTGTACGGCATCCAGTTTCACCCGGAAGTGACACACACCATTCAGGGTCAGCGTATTCTGGAGCGATTCTGTCATGGCATCTGCGGTTGTGAGTCGCTATGGACTTCCGCGCATATTATTGAGGATGCAATCGCGACAGTGCGCGCCAAGGTAGGTACGGACAAGGTGTTGTTGGGCCTATCCGGCGGTGTCGATTCTTCCGTCGTGGCCGCACTCCTGCATAAGGCGATTGGTGATCAGCTTACCTGCGTGTTCGTGGATAATGGTCTGCTGAGATTAGACGAGGGCGATCAAGTCATGTCTATGTTCGCTAAGAACATGGGCGTTCGCGTGATCCGGGTCGACGCGGAAGAGCGTTTTCTAAGTAGACTCGCGGGCGTCGATGAGCCCGAGCAGAAGCGAAAAATTATTGGCAACACCTTCATCGATGTCTTCGATGAAGAGGCTACTAAGCTTAAAGACGTAAACTGGCTAGCGCAGGGGACGATCTATCCCGATGTAATCGAATCGGCTGGATCGAAAACCGGCAAGGCCCATGT
>NVUL01000036.1 GCA_002401885.1 SAR86 cluster bacterium | reverse complement strand
TTAGGCGGGTTCTTTGGTTTGGTTCACCCGCCAGCAGACACAGAACCTGCGGTTCGAAAGCTGCGAAGCAGCGCAGACGGCGTGCTTTTAACGCCGCCCCGCAGGGGTGAGAATTTTGGCTTAGCCAAAATCCGAATCAGTCCTGCCCCACCAGGCTCGCACAATCCCCGTCGAATTCACTTCCACCAGCCATTTCCGGTCTGACTTGTGTGGGTGTTCAATCTTTCTATGTCAGCTTAACCTAATACTTACTATTCTCTGAATGTCCTCACAGAACTGATCACATCATTGAAGGAAAAGGGTGCCTGCGTGAGACTGGGGATATTGGTGCCTGGCCCGAAGTTCCCAGGTTGCAAAATTCCTCCGCCATAATCTGCGTGTTGATAAAAGTTAGCTACATAACCAGGCTCGTATTCGTCCCCTTGGAAGATTCTAATTGATGAAACCTTGTCGTTAAAGCCTTGTCGAGAAAGCTTACTTTCGTTAGTCAATATTTCCCGAGATTGTCCTCCATAATCAACGTGTTGGTAGATGTGTATGCTAAGTCTCACAATAAATGAGCCAGAGACAGGGGCGGCTACCGAGAAGTCGGCTGAAGAGATCTTGTCGCCAAAAGAATAGGGCTGAATGTGAATGTTTGGGTAATACCCTGGCCCTAAGTCAAGATAGCCTCCCGTGTAGTTGGCATGCTGATAAAATCGAATTTTGTCGCCATCTGCATAGGATCCTCCACGATAGATAATTATAGAGGAAACTTTGTCGTTAAATCCTAATTCACCGCCGAAGCTATTCACATCTTTATGAAGGTATCTATAGCTACCGCCGTAATCGACGTGTTGAAATATTTTTGCAATTAGGCGCATATCTCTTCTCCTGAATTTTGGTATTAAAAGTTTCAATCACAGTGTCCGCAGTGAAGCTGTGAGTTCTTTTGAAATCTAGTGCTTTAGCAATCATTGCCAGTCGATATAAATAGTATTTCAATATACTGGTTAGATTTATTAAGGATTTAATGGAATGAGGCGTCCAAATAAAGTGTTGAGGAAAGCCGCCTATTTCGTATACCACAATATTCGTGACAATGCAAGGATAGTTGTGGGGCGGTTGAGTTCCCTAAATATCAACGCCCGTTGGTAAGGGCGGGGGACTTGATACTGACTTATTTTCTTGAAATGCTGCGTGCAGCATATTGTTGGTAGTTTGCACTTTTATAGAGTGCTCTGTACTCTATAAAAGTGCAATAATATCAGCATGTTAAAAGCTCAGAAAACTTCGCAGAACAACGGGAGCAGTGTTCGAGTTCCGTCCGCCAATGCTATATGACACTACTGAAAATTTTCTCATTCAATAGGTAATATACAGCTGTAAATTATTGATTCTTATAGGTGCAATTATTACCTAGGAACAGCCTCAGGCCCGCGCATTCATTGAGTCCTGACCTTCCGGCTCCCCAACACCCGATCGAAGTAGTACTCTATAAAATCACCAGATCCGATTTACACTCGCTTCTTCGTAGACGCCATAACGCCTAAACAAATAAATGCAAATCCAAATCGCCACCCCCCAAGACTTCGACAACTTCTGGCCAATCTTCCAGCAAATTGCCCGGTCCGGCGAAACCTACGCCTACTCAACCAATATCACCAAAGCAGAAGCAAGGAAAAAGTGGATGGAGACCCCCGCCCGCACCTACGTTGCCAAGGTCAATGGAGAAGTCCTAGCCAGCTACTACATCAAAACCAATCACGAGGGCCCAGGTGCGCACGTCTGTAACTGTGGTTATATGGTCGCCACAAGCGCGAGAGGCAAAGGTTTGGCTACGGCTCTTTGTGAGCATTCGCAGCAAGTAGCGTTAGAGTTGGGCTACAAAGCGATGCAATTCAATTTCGTGGCAAGCAGTAACGAATCGGCAGTGAAACTCTGGCAGAAGTTAGGATTCGAAATAGTTGGTCGTATTCCTGCGGGATTCGAATACCCAGAAAAGTCCTTCGTCGACGCATTCGTCATGTACAAGTGGCTCGAGCCTGAATCCAAGCCTAACTCCTGATGCAGCGATCAATCGATGCTGCAAGCTCTGGCAAATCTATGAAAGAAGGAGTAGTTTCTCAACACTAGCCCAAGAACAAACACGAGAAATAAAAAAATGAAGAGTACGCAGCCTCGAAGACCCATTGCAATAGCCGCGCAAGCCCAAAATGACTCACTACCTCGATTGCGCGCAACCTTCTTTGTTCTCGCAATACTTCTTTTCCTTGTTGTAACCCTCAGCCCGGTCTCAAAGCTGTTCGCAGCCGAAGACAACGAATTCGCCGGCGAACGCATCGTGCACTTACTCCAAGAACCAAGACATAGAACCGTACACAACGAGGGCGATCTCTACCTACTGGATGTGCAGGTCAACCCAGGCGATACCTCTCTGCCTCATGTTCATGATCAAGCCATCATGCTTACCTATATCAGCATGGCCGATGGCCCGCGCGATGGTCAGATCGGCAATAATACTGACTACGCCAGCGAGGCAATAACGCACAAGGTGTCTAACGCAGGCCCCGGCCTATTTCGCATCATTGCTCTGGTGAATGGTAGCGCAGGGAATATCGACTTGCAGTCCGATAGGCCGTCTGGCTTAAGCGGTGAGCCAGAACTTGAAAATGCATGGTTTAGATCCTATCGAGTTGAGCTAGCTCCGGGTGAGGAAACCGAAGTTCAACATCATCAGCTACCGAGCGTGGTTGTTCAGGTTGTCGATGGCTTGCTACAAGTGACTAGAGATGACCAAGTGATAGATGAACTCGACCATCCTGGGAATTGGTCCTGGCGCAAGGCTGGACAGTCTTATTCGGTTAAAAATGTCGGAGGTATTGCCACAGCTGTCGTGATCAATGAGGGCAGGTTCTAAAACGATTTATTGATCACAGTGATAACTGCTTTTTCCTTACCCTCTGCTATGAGCTCTCGTAGGCCTCAACCTCATCTCGATGACTGATTCTGTTTCTCTCAGTGATGCACGCCGACTAGTTCTTGCTCGCCAGAGTTTGGGCAGCCGGCGCACGTTTGGCAGTGGCCTAGACGCGACAAAGAAAGTAATCGAGCATCTCGGCTATGTGCAGATCGATACGCTCTCGGTCGTCGCTAGAGCACATATTCACACACTCTGGAATAGAGTCTCTGCCTTCAAGGCGACCGATATCGATCTGTTGCAGGAGCAGGGGGCCGTATTCGAGCATTGGGCGCACGCTCTCGCGATCTTGCCGATGCGGGACTATCGCTATTCCTTGCCGCTGATGCAGCGCATCGCCTCCGGCGATACCCATTGGTATCCGAAAGATCGCGTGCAGGCGAACAAAGTTCTAAAGCGTATTCGCGCGGAGGGACCGCTCTCCGCGAAAGACTTCAAAGACAAGAAGAGCAGTGATGCCATGTGGGCACGCTCTCCCTCAAAGATAGCGCTGGAGCAACTCTTCATGGAGGGCGAACTGATGGTTCCCCGCCGCAATAATTTCCACAAAGTCTATGATCTGCGCGAGCGCGTGTTGCCGCGTGATATCGATGTCAGCACACCAACAATCGAGGAGCTGTGTGGTCATTTGATAGGGAGCTATCTGCGCGCGCAAGGTCTGGCTCAGATTGCAGAGCTGATTTACCTGCGTAAGGGTCTGCGCAAGCAGATGTCTCAAACCGTGGCCGATTTGGTCGAGGAGGGCATGTTGCAGGAGCTAGAAGTTGACGGGCAGATTTATTACGCAACACCGAAATCCCTAGACGTTATCGATCAAGGCTTACCCAGCCCTAAGTTGCGCATTCTGTCGCCATTCGACAATGTAGTCATTCAGCGAAAACGTCTCGCCGCACTCTTCGGCTTCGACTATCAGATCGAGTGTTACGTGCCCAAGGCGAAACGCAAGTAYGGATATTTCTGTCTGCCGRTATTGCGCGGTAATCGATTCGTTGCGCGACTCGATGCGAAGGCGGATAGGAAGGCCGGTGTATTTCATGTAATGAATCTGTATCTAGAGAGAAGTGTTAAGAACAAAGAAGCTTTTCTGGCAGCTTTAAGAGCAGAGCTCAAGCGCTTCGCCAAATTCGATGGCTGCACCTCGGTAGAGATTCATGCCATTACGCAGCTGGACTAAATGGACACCGTCGCAATAATGTCTCGCTCAACGCTCGCACAGCTAGAGGCATGAGAAAGTGTGTTATAAAGCGCCCAGTTTGCTGTAGCTTGGTTGGTGTGTAAGGGAGAGAGTATGGAATCGGCAGTAATGAATTTGTTTGCGACACCCCTATACAGGTCGCAACTTGGGAGAGCATTTTCTGAAACGGAATTACAGTTCATACAAAGCGAACTCGGCGATCCGATTCGTGCGGTCGCGAATCACTCGTCCAAGAATAAGAATGTGTTGGCTGCCGAGGCGATGTCCGATATTCGTGCGGTATTACAAGCCTGTTTAGATGACTACTTTGCGAAGATCTATAATTCGTCGAACGATGTGTGCTTGCAGATTACCCAGTCCTGGCTGACCTTGTCACGCCGTGGGGAGTCCCATCACAGTCACGTGCACCCGAACAGCGTGGTCAGCGGAGTTCTCTACATCAATCTCGCCGACAACGACGGTATCAATTTCTATCGCAACGAAGACATGATCTGGTACGAGCTGCTGCGCAGTGCCGATACCTATTACAACGCTCACAAGTACTTCATCAAAACCGCGATTGGCGACATTCTACTGTTTCCGTCCAATGTGCATCATGGCGTGAGCGAGGTCGCGGAGGATCTTAGTCGCATCAGCCTATCCTTCAACACCTTTTTCTCTGGAGAGTTAGGAAGGGAAGAGTTCTCTAATGCCTTGAAGATTAGCATCGGATAGCAGGTAAATGCCTCAATACGTGGTTTGCACCCAGATTGATCTATAAGAAGAACTAGATAAAAAACAGTAATTTACTAAAGATACTTACAGCAGCACCGATAGATTAGGCAAGAACGTGTTGAAATGGCTTAGGTTAGGATTGGATTCTTAGCGCTAGGCCTTTTTTTCGCCCCAAATTTGTGCCCAGCGAGCTGAGTGTTTTAGGCCAAATTCTTCCGAGGAAGCTGCTCTAGTCTCTCTTTCGGGCAGGCAATGACATCGTCCTGACCGGAAATGCGCCACTCATCGAAGGGGATAAGTTCATAGTCGCCGCTACGCTTTGCCTTCGCGCCGCGACGTCTCGCCTTGCTGCCGTCTGGCTTACGGTTGTTGAAGCGGAAAAGGGCGTAGTCTGTAGGCAGTGCGGCTTTCAGTTCATCCAGGGAGGCAAAGGAGAGTGAGTTACCGTAGGTGACCTCGAGCACGGTGACCGGACGAGACTTCTCTAGCGTATCTCTTAAGCCAGCGACAACATTCTTCTCGAAGCCTTCAACATCAATCTTTAATAAGCTGATTTTTTGCAGTGCATGCTGTTCGAGGTACTCATCGCCACGAACCAGTGCTAATTTGCCGAGATTCCTATTTCCCTTGCTAACAGTGCCGGCGTCGAAAGAGCCTATACCCTGATTGCGTCCGGTTGGCGCATAGAAATCCAATTCCTCTTGTTGGTTGCTGAGGCCGACTTTGTGCAGCTGTATATTGCCAATTCCATTCAGTTCGATATGGCGTTCGAGTTTCTGGCTGACGACGGAGTAGGGTTCGAATGATTCCACCTGGTCCGCGTGCAAGGACATGAATAACGAGTGCTGGCCTATATTTGCGCCGATGTCGAAGTAACTCAGTGTAGAGCCGTTCGCTGACCGCTTCAGGTTTAGCATCGTGTCGCGCAGGAAGAACAGCAGGGGCTTTTCGAAAGCGCCTAAATAGAACAGGGTGAATTCGACACTATTGTTGAGATTGCCCCGGTACTGGAGGCCATAGAAATCTGCGGCAAAAGGGGCATCCGGCACCTCGCCGTAGCTGCACAGTTTCTTATAGACGGCTTTCTTGTGGCGCAGATCGATCCATTGTTGATTCCAAACGAATCGAAAGATTCCGTGCATTAGATTCATTGCTTTGATATTGGTCTCGTGTGCTTTTGCGAAGCGTTCTATTGTACAGCTTATCCGCGAAGCGCGAACGGCGTTTGTGTCGCCTTAATGTACAGTGGGTGTTTCGGCAGTCCGGAGGCATTGATACCGAGGCAGAGCAGTTTAGGATAACGCTCTCGAATCTTGTCCGATCTGCCGAGGAATTCACCGTGATTTCCCCAACAGGCGATACTCAGAACCGCATCGTTGATCGACGCGGCAATCCAGCGATCATTGTTTCGGCCTACCGGCTCCGCCGATTGCTTCAGATCTTCAGGCTTGGTCGCACAGAAGGCGAAGAGGTTGACGATCTCCATGCTATTGCAGCCCCATGCCCGCGCGAAGCCAACGCAGCGCCGAATCGTTGGATCATCCTCACGCTGATCGGCTGTCGAAGGATTTAAGCCGATGAATACCGCCTTGCCGAAGCCTCCATTCCAGGACCTGCTGAGGCTGTAACGGTAGCTCTTGCATCTAGAGAAGCGGGCATTTTGTGATGTGTATTGCATTTCTACTCGTAACTGGCGTTTGAAGTATGGAAAATCCTCAAGGTTTATGAATAATAAGGAAGCTACTCGATAAAACCAGTCTTCGCTAAGTCTTTGTTGGCTCGCCTAGATATCGATTACCGAGCCAGGGGGATCAAACTTCGCAGAATGTTTCCTCTGGCTGTGTAGCTTCCCTCTGCTTTTACGCACTATCACTCGTTAATCCCCGCCACTCTTCTTTCTCTCTGGCGAGACCCGAGACTATCGAGAGCTGTATTTGCCTTAGCTAGGCAGGTGTCGTATGTTCACAGCCCAGATTTAATAGAGATTTGTGATGTTAGCGATAATTGGTGGAACCGGCCTGTCAGAGCTACAGGGCTTCGAGCAGTTAGAAAAAATTGCCCTAAAGACGCCTTATGCCCGCAGTAAGGTGCGGCTCGCACGAGTCGGCAGCGGCGATAAAGAATTCATTTTCCTGCCGCGTCACGGTGCTGGCCACAAGCTTCCGCCTCATGAAATTAACTACCGCGCTAATATAGCGGCACTTTCGGATTTGGGTGTTTCTGAGATTGTCGCCGTGAATGCGGTGGGTGCTATTCACGGCGATTTGCTCCCGGGGACTGTCGCCGTGCCGAATCAGTTAATCGACTACAGCTATTCACGCGATGTCTCGTTCTATGACGGTAAGCTGAAGAAGGTGCATCACATCGACTTCAGCAATCCCTATAGCGAACCTATTCGTCAGCGCATCTTGCGAGCCACGGAGGCGGTGAACTCTGACTCGAAAACGGCCTGCGAAGTCATGGCCGGCGGTACCTATGCCTGCACGCAGGGGCCGAGGCTGGAGACGGCCGCAGAGATTCGACGCTTGGCACAGGACGGTTGTGACATGGTAGGCATGACCGGCATGCCGGAAGCTTCGCTAGCCCGCGAGCTGGAAATTGAATATGCGAGCCTAGCGCTTTCAGTGAACTGGGCGGCTGGTCTGTCAGAAGATCCCATTACCCTCGATGACATACATGCGGTTTTAGAGAGCGGCATGGAATTTGTCTCTGCCGTGATTACAGAAGTTGTGCAGCAAAGTTGAAAGCTGAGTCTAAGACTGGGGGTCTGAACTAGTTCGCTTCTTCAAAATCGAATTCCGGCAATGGGAGAGGGGGTATGTCGTAGGGCACTACGAGTATCACGATACCCATCGCAGGATGATCGATATAGTGAAATTCCGTGCTGCGCATTTCTCGACTCTGCTGCATATGAAAAACACGATTGATCCCAACCGGCAGGCTCTGTTCGTCCCGCGTTAGCGAATCTAAATCGGTTTTTATCGCCTCAGGAATCGCCGGTAATGGCCAGTCGCTATCAAGATCGGCCGACGCACTGAATTCGGTCAGCCACAGATTGCTGTCTATGACGATGCGATCTCTGTTCTCGTTGAAGCGCAAGGTGATCGTTCCCTGCAGTTCGTGTTGGTCGTCATACCTCAAGCCGCCCTGAACATACAAGGGAATAGCGCCACCTGGGTCGGCAAGCGATTCGCGCCATAGTCCGTGAAACAAGAGCCGGTGTTCAGCCGAGCGTTCGAGTGCGCGATTCGTCTGCTGAAAATCACTGTCCTGCGGGCTCAGCTGTACGTAAGGGTCTCTTAAAAAATCGAAGAGTTTGAACTCTCCTTCGGCACGAGCAGGCTGTGGCCCAGTTGCCAAAATCTCTGCAAGGCGTTCAGCTCGCTGCATCGCGGTCAATGCTTCTGCGTCTAGGCCAATGGGCGATTCTTCGACACTCAGGGAATCCCGCTCGGTAGATTCGGCAAGGGTGTCGGCGATCATCTGGTCCGTGATTAGTAAGTCGCTTAGCTGGTTGAGCCTGCGCAGTGGATCTGGGTAGCTGAGTTTATTGCGCTCAAGCTGCCAGAATTCTTCATCTCGATCCGTAAATGATTCGTTGCTGAAGATAGAAACTTCGATTTGATACCAACGTTGCGCTGTCTGGGCCTGTGCCGAGTCGCTAATTGAAAGTAGCAGGGCTAGCAGTAATAAGTAGGAGAGCAGCGATGCTCTCGGCAATGCAAGGATTGATGCAGGTGCAAACAAGATGAGGGATGACTTGATGGATAAATGCTGCATGAAGAGTCTGGCTTAGGCCGCCTTCTGTTCCACAAGTTTGAAGTTATCCAGTAATTCGTTGATGAAGTCCAGCTTATCAGCGCCCTCATCGCAATTGTGTGTGAATTGCAGACTGCTGGCGCCGCCCAGCTTGTAGGTCTGCGGATCGCTCTGAATCATCTCCACCAGAGACATGGGATCTATCGGTGTCTGTGCCTTGAACTCGATGCGGCCGCTCTTCACGTTTGCATCGATTTTCTTAATGCCGTATTTTTCTGCCTTCAACTTCAGTTGTGTAACGCGAAACAATAATTTTAGTGGTTCTGGCAATAGACCGAAACGATCGATCATCTCCACCTGAAGCTCGCGCAGGTCGTCGTCATCGAGAGAGGCGGAAATTCGCTTGTACATGATAAGGCGCAGATGCACGTCTGGAAGATAGACTTCGGGTATCAGTGCGGGTATGCGCAGATTGACTTCAATGGACTTGCTGAGATCCAGGTCTAGATCCGGGCGGCGGCCAGATTTGATCGCGGCGACTGCTTGTTCCAGCATCTCGGTGTATAGCGAGAAACCAATCTTCTGCATGTGGCCACTCTGTTCATCGCCTAGCAGCTCTCCAGCGCCTCGAATCTCGAGGTCGTGACTCGCAAGAGTAAAGCCCGCGCCAAGCGTGGTTGCAGACTGAATAGCCTCGATACGCTTACTGGCATCTGCGCTGAGCTTGCCATCATTTGGCAAGAGCAGGTAGGCATAGGCCTGATGATGCGAGCGGCCAACTCTGCCGCGTAGCTGATGTAACTGAGCTAGACCGAACTTATCGGCGCGGTGGATAAGAATGGTGTTCGCGCTAGGAATATCGATGCCTGTTTCGATGATGGTTGTGCAGACTAAGATGTTATAGCGCTTGTGATAGAAGTCAGCCATGACCTTTTCTAGATCGCGTTCTGCCATCTGCCCATGGGCGACGCAGATGCGTGCCTGAGGAATGATGCTGCGTAGGTGCTCGGCGGTGTTTTCTATGGATTTCACTTCGTTGTGTAGATAGAAGACCTGACCGCCTCGCAAAAGCTCTCGAGAAACTGCTTCTAGGACAAGGCTATCTTGTTCCTGTCGAACGAATGTCTTCACCGACAATCGGCGTGCTGGAGGTGTGACGATAAGAGAGAGATCACGGATTCCGGAAAGCGCCATGTTGAGTGTTCTTGGTATTGGTGTGGCAGTAAGGGTCAGGATGTCCACATTGGCGCGTATTGCCTTGAGCTTTTCTTTTTGGCGTACCCCGAATCGATGCTCCTCGTCAATAATCAGCATGCCTAGATTGCGGTAGTCGATATCGCCATGCAGCAGTTTATGCGTGCCGATCAGCACATCCACCCTG